>JACKDC010000005.1 GCA_020633725.1 Candidatus Latescibacterota bacterium | reverse complement strand
TACCATCACGCCGGCTAGTTTGCCGGCGAAAATCTCTGCAATCCAGCGCTCTGGGGACAGGAAATGCGAGTACGTTCGTAGCTGGTGAGTGATGGAAATCCAGGATTCAAGGGGCTGCATCGCTCAGGCTCACTGCGAGCCGAGCAGGCGGGAACATGAGAGATCTGAGGGTGCCTCAGCCCCGAGCCCATCCGACCCGGCTCATGCGGAGCCCAGCGACAGCGCCCTACGATCCTACTTCGGTCATACTCGAACTTCTCGCGAAGGTAGGATCCGGGTAGGATCATCCGCATTCCGGAATCAGTCGCTTGAAGAGCTAGGTCCATCTCTTTCTCTATCATCGGCTTAGAGTGGGCCGCCCGGGACTCGAACCCGGGACCACCTGATTAAAAGTCAGATGCTCTACCGACTGAGCTAACGGCCCGTATCGTCGAAATCGTAGGGAGTGTGCCTGGACCCGTCAAGCGGCGTCGCCGCGATTGAGGGCGGGCCGCCGCGCTTCGAAGCCCCGGTCTCGCCGAACGGCCCGCCGCGGCCGGAACCCACGAAACAGCCTAGGCCACCGCGCGCGCCTGCAGGTCCAGGATCTGTTTTCGGTCCGGCCCCACGCCCAGCAGGCCCACCGGCAGCCCGAGGCCGCGGCTGAGGAACTCCAGGTAGCGCTGCGCGGCGGCGGGCAGGTCCTCCCAGCGCTTGGCCTCGCTGATGTCCTCGCGCCAGCCCTCCAGCATCTCCACCACCGGCTCCACGCGGTCCAGCGTGGCCGGGTCGCGCGGGAAGCGGTCGATCGGCTCGCCGTCGAGGCGGTAGCCCGTGCAGACGCCGATCTCGTCGAGGCCGCTCAGCACGTCGAACTTGGTGACGGCCAGCACGTCGATGCCGTTCAGCCGCACCGCGTAGCGCGCGGCCGGCAGGTCGAACCAGCCGCAGCGGCGCGGCCGGCCCGTGGTGGCGCCGAACTCCGCGCCCCGCTGGCGCAGGGCCTCGCCGAGCTCGTCCTTCAGCTCGGTCGGGAACGGCCCGTTGCCCACCCGCGTGCAGTAGGCCTTGAAGATCCCCACCACCGACCCGATCCAGCGCGGCGACACGCCGCTGCCGGTCACCGCGCCGCCGATGCTCGGGTTGCTGCTGGTGACGAAGGGGTAGGTCCCGTGGTCGATGTCGAGCAGGGTGCCCTGCGCGCCCTCGAGCAGGAGCCGCTTGCCGTCCGCGAGGGCCTCGTGCAGGAAGTCGCCGCTGTCCACGAGCAGGGGCTCGATCACGGGCTTCAGCGCGAGCAGCTTCTCGGCCGTCTCGTTGGGGCTCACGGGGTCGCCGTGATAAAGCGCGTCGATCTTGCGGTTCTGCTCGATGATCCGCTCGATGATCACCCGCTTGAAGCGCTCGGGCTCGAGGCGGAACAGGTCCGCGCGCAGGCCGCTGCGCGACACCTTGTCCGCGTAGGCCGGGCCGATGCCGCGGCCCGTGGTGCCGATGGAGCGCCCCTTCTTGGACTCCTCCTGCAGCCGGTCGATGAGCCGGTGATAGGGCAGGATCAGGTGCGCGCTGTCGCTGAGGAAGAGCCGGCCGTCCACGGAGACGCCGCGCTTCTTGAGAGTCTTGATCTCCTCGGCCAGGGTGAGCGGGTCCACCACCAGCCCCGGCCCGAGCACGCAGTCCTTGTTCTCCAGCAGGATGCCCGACGGGATCAGGTGGAAGATGTACTCCTGCCCCTCGGCGCGGATGGTGTGCCCCGCGTTCGCGCCGCCCTGGTAGCGCACGACCACGTCGTGCCGGGCGGCGAGCGTGTCCACCATCTTGCCCTTGCCCTCGTCGCCCCACTGGCCGCCGATGACGACCGTGGCGCTGCCCTGCTTGGCGCTCATGGCTCTTCTCCTCAGCAGTGAGCCCGGCGCGCTGGCCGGGCTCGGAGCCGTCCCAAGATAGACGCCCCTTCCGGGCCTGTCAACGAAGGTTCAGGACTCCAGGGGCGGGTTCGCCGAGGCCTCGCTCGCGTCGCCCGGGGCCGCGGGCGCGGGCTCCGGCATGCGCCAGGCCGCGAGCCGCTGGTCGATCCAGGCGATCACCTCGGCGCGGCCTTCGCCGTCCTCCGACGAGAAGAGCTGCAGCGGCTGCTCGGCCGTCAGCTCCAGCGCGCGGCGGGCCTGGGCCACGGCGCCCTGCCGCTGGCTGCGCTTGAGCTTGTCGGCCTTCGTGAGCACGAGCAGGAAGGGGAGCTGCGTCGTGCGCAGCCAGCCCACCATCTGCCGGTCCAGCGCCGTGGGCTCGTGCCGGCAGTCCATGAGCTGCACCAGGCCGGCGAGCTGCTGACGGCGTTCGAGGTAGTCGGTCATGA
This sequence comes from Candidatus Latescibacterota bacterium, assembly GCA_020633725.1. Classification (NCBI taxonomy): domain Bacteria; kingdom Pseudomonadati; phylum Candidatus Latescibacterota; species Candidatus Latescibacterota bacterium. The sequence goes on along the minus strand of JACKDC010000005.1, from coordinate 324,667 downwards.
AGCGGCGCCAGGCGTCCTGCACGGCCTTCGGCACCTTGGCGTAGCCGTAGCCGGGCAGGTCGACCAGATGCGCGTCCGAGTCGCCGAGACGGAAGAAGTTCAGCGCCTGGGTCTTGCCCGGCCGCTGGCTGACCTTGGCCAGGCCGCGCCTGCCCGTGATGCGGTTGATCATGCTGCTCTTGCCCACGTTGGAGCGGCCCGAGAAGGCGACCTCGGGCCAGGGCTCCGGCGGGCAGTCCGCGAGCTTCAGGACGCTCTTCGTGAAGCGCAGATCCTCGAAGCGTCCCACGCGGCTAGGCGTGCACGGTCGCGCCGCTGCGCCGGCGCGCGGGCGTGCTCTTGGGCTTCGCCGCCTTGCCGGTCTTGCCGCCGCGTCCACCGCGGCCACGTCCCGGCTGGCCCGGCTGCTCCACCAGGGCGTGCGCGAGCAGCTCGTCCACGTGCTCGACGAAGACCAGCTCCAGCCCCTTGCGCACGGGCTCGGGCAGCTCGGGCAGGTCCTTCTCGTTGCCCTTGGGCAGCAGCACCTTGCGGATGCCGAGCCGCAGCGCGGCGACGGTCTTCTCCGGCAGGCCGCCCACCGGCAGCACGTTGCCGCGCAGCGTGATCTCGCCCGTCATGGCGACGTCCTTGTGCACCGGGATCCCCGTGATCGCGCTCACCAGCGCGGCCGTGAGGGCCACGCCGGCGCTGGGGCCGTCCTTGGGCGTGGCGCCCTCGGGCACGTGGATGTGCACGTCCATCCCCGCGAAGAAGTCCTTGGCGATGCCCCAGGTCTCGGCGCGGCTGCGCACGATGGTCTGCGCGGCCTTGGCGCTCTCCTTCATCACGTCGCCGAGCTGGCCCGTGAGGATGAACTCGCCCTTGCCCGGGATCAGCTGCACCTCGATGTTCAGCGTCTCGCCGCCCACCTGCGTCCAGGCCAGGCCCGTGGCGCTGCCCACGACGTTCTCCTCCTGGTCGAGGCTCTTCGGCAGCCAGCGCGGCGGGCCGAGGTAGGTCTCGAGCTGCGCGGGCTCGATCTTGAGGCGCTTCTTGCCCTTCTCCACCACCGCGAGCGCGGTCTTGCGGCAGAGCGTCGCCAGCTCGCGCTCGAGGTTGCGGACGCCGCTCTCGCGCGTGTACTCGTCGATGATGCGGTCCAGCGTCTCGTCGGGGATCGCGAGCTGCCCGTCCTTGAGGCCGTGCTCGCGCATCTGCTTCGGCAGCAGGAAGCCGCGCGCGATGCCCCGCTTCTCGTGCTGCAGGTAGCCCGGCAGCCGGATGATCTCCAGGCGGTCGCGCAGCGCGTCGGGAATGCTGTGCAGCGTGTTCGCCGTGGTGATGAACAGCACCTCGGACAGGTCGAAGGGCACCTCGAGGTAGTGGTCGCTGAAGGTGTGGTTCTGCTCGGGGTCGAGCACCTCGAGCAGGGCCGCCGCGGGGTCGCCGCGGAAGTCCATGCCGAGCTTGTCGACCTCGTCGAGCAGGATGACGGGATTGCGCGTGCCGGCCTTCTTCAGCGCCTGCACGATGCGCCCCGGCATCGAGCCGATGTAGGTGCGCCGGTGGCCGCGGATCTCGGCCTCGTCGTGCACGCCGCCCAGGCTGAGGCGCTGGAAGTGGCGGCCGATGGCGTCGGCGATGGAGCGGCCGAGGCTGGTCTTGCCCACGCCGGGCGGTCCCACGAAGCAGAGGATCGGGCTCTTGGTCTTCTTGCGGCGCGTGAGCTTCATGACGCTCATGAACTCGATGATGCGCTCCTTGATCTTCTCCAGCCCGTAGTGGTCCTCGTCCAGCTTGCGGCGCACGCGGCCGATGTCGAGGCGGTCGCGGGTCTTCTTGCGCCAGGGCATGGCCGCGAGCGTCTCGATGTAGGTGCGGATGACGCTGGCCTCGGGGCTCATCGGCGGCATCTTGGCGAGGCGGTCCAGCTCGCGCATGGCCGTCTCCTCCACCTCTTCGGGCATGCGCGCCTCTTCGATGGCGGCGGCCAGCTCGTCGAGCTCGCGGCCCTCGTCCACGTCCTGGCCCAGCTCGCGGCGGATGGCCTTCAGCTGCTCGTTGAGATAGAACTCGCGCTGGTTGCGCTGGACCTGGCTCTTGACCTCGCTCTCGATCTTGCGCTCGAGCTTGAGGATCTCCACTTCCTCGCTCAGCACGCGCACGAGGATGCGCAGCCGGCTGGCGACGTTCTCCTCCTCCAGCAGCGTCTGCTTGAGCTCGAGCTTGTCGGGCAGGTGCGTCGCCACCGTGTCGGCCAGCAGCACCGGATCGCCGATGCCCGCGATGTTCTCCTGCACGGCCTCGGCGATGCGCTTGTGGTGGCGCACGTAGTCGGCGAAGTACTCCTGCGTCATGCGGACGAGCGCGTCGATCTCCGTCTCCTCGTCCGGCAGCAGATCCTGGCGGGGCGCCACCTGCACGGTGAAGTGCCCCTCCTCCTGCACGTAGTGGCGCACGCGCCCGCGGGCGAGACCCTCCACGAGGATCTTCATGGTGCCGTCGGGCAGGCGCAGCAGCTGCGTGATGTGGGCGATGGTCCCCGTGCGGTGGATGTCCTGGGGCGCCGGCTCGTCCGTCTCCTTGTCCTTCTGCGTGGCGACGAAGATCAGCCGCTCGGCCAGCATGGCCTGCTCCACGGCCGCGATGCTGCCCGGACGGCCCACCAGCAGCGGATGGATCATGGTGGGATAGACCACCACGTCGCGCAGGGGCAGCAGGGGCAGCACCTCGTCCACCTGGAGGGTGCGATCCTGGTACTTGATCTCGAACATGGGTCCCCTTTTGACGCAAAGGCCGGAGCGCCTGGGCGGCGCCCCGGCTTCAGTTCTCGCTGAGCGGTCTAGGCTTCGCGGATCTGACGCTCGTCGTCGAAGAAGATCTTCGGCGGCTTGCCCTCGGACACGCTCTCCTCGGAGATGACCACGCGCTGCACGCCCTGCCGGCTGGGCAGGTCGTACATGAGGTCGAGCATGGCCTCCTCCATGATGGCGCGCAGGCCGCGGGCTCCGGTGGCGCGCTTGAGCGCCTTGCGGGCCACGGCGCGGATCGCGCCCGGGTCGAACTCGAGCTGGATCTCCTCCATCTCGAAGAGCTTTCGGTACTGCTTCACCAGCGCGTTCTTGGGCTTGACGAGGATCTCCACCAGGGCGGCCTCGTCGAGCCCGTGCAGCGGCGCGACCACCGGCAGGCGGCCCACCAGCTCGGGGATCAGCCCGTAGCGCAGCAGGTCCTGCGGCGTGACCTGCAGGAAGAGGTCGTCGCGGTCCTTCTCGCGCTTGCTGCGCACCTCGGCGCCGAAGCCCATGTTCTTCGAGCCCACGCGGCTGGAGATCACCTGGTGCAGGCCGTCGAAGGCGCCGCCGCAGATGAACAGGATGTTGCGCGTGTTGATCTCGATGTACTTCTGCTGCGGGTGCTTGCGGCCGCCCTGGGGCGGCACGTTGGCCACGGTGCCCTCGAGGATCTTGAGCAGCGCCTGCTGCACGCCCTCGCCCGACACGTCGCGCGTGATGGACGGGTTGTCGCTCTTGCGCGCCACCTTGTCGATCTCGTCGATGTAGACGATCCCGCGCTCGGCCGCGCTCACGTTGTAGTCCGCCGCCTGCAGCAGCCGCACGAGGATGTTCTCGACGTCCTCGCCCACGTAGCCCGCCTCGGTGAGCGTGGTGGCGTCCACGATCGCGAAGGGCACCTTCAGCAGGTGGGCCAGGGTCTGCGCCAGCAGCGTCTTGCCGGTGCCCGTGGGCCCCAGCAGCAGGATGTTGCTCTTCTCGAGCTCCACCTCCTCCGCCTCGCGGAGGTGATGGATGCGCTTGTAGTGGTTGTAGACGGCCACGGCCAGCGTGATCTTGGCCCGCTCCTGGCCGATGACGTAGGTGTCGAGCTGCTCGCGGATCTCCGTGGGCTTGGGGAAGTCGCCATCCTCGAAGATGGCGGGGCGGACCATCTCTTCTTCGAGGATGTCGTTACAGAGCTTGATGCACTCGTTGCAGATGTAGACGTTGGGGCCGCTGACCAGCTTGGCCACCTCGTCCTGTCCCCTGCCACAGAAGGAACACTTGATCATCCGGTTCGTCCTTTTGGAATACGGGCGGCCGCAGCGTCGTGCGGCCCGGGCCTGGGCCCGGGCTCCCCTGGCACGTAAGATACCCTATCTCGGTTCCCGCTCCAAGACGAAGCTTAGTCCTCGTCCCGCGGGGATGCGGCGTGCTGCTCGATAACCCGATCCACGATGCCGTAGTCCCGCGCCTCGGGCGCGGACATGAAGAAATCGCGGTCGCTGTCCCGGCTGATCCGGTCCACGGGCTGGCCCGTGTGATGGGCCAGGAGCTCGTTGATCTGGTCCCGGGTCTTCAGGATCTCCCGGGTGTAGATTTCGATGTTGCTGGCCTGCCCCTGGGTGCCGCCGCTGGGCTGGTGGATCATGATCCGGCTGTGGGGCAGGGCGCTGCGCTTGCCCTTGGCGCCGCTGGTCAGGAGGAAGGCCCCCATGCTGGCGGCGAGGCCCATGCAGATGGTCGCCACGTCGGGCTTGATGTACTGCATGGTGTCGTACATGGCCATCCCCGCGCTGACGCTCCCGCCCGGCGAGTTGATGTAGATGTTGATGTCCCGCTCCGGGTCCTCCGCCTCGAGGAAGAGCAGCTGGGCGATCACCAGGTTGGCCAGGTGGTCGTCGATGGGCGAGCCGATGAAGATGATCCTGTCCTTCAGCAGGCGGCTGTAGATGTCGTAGGAACGCTCGCCGCGCCCCGTCTGCTCGATGACGTAGGGAATGGGGATGTAGGCCATGGATCCGTCCTTTCTCATGCTCGCTCGGCCCGCCCGCTAGCTCTCGGCCCCCGCCTGGGGCATCGGCTCGCGCTTGATCGTCGCCTGCTCCTCCAGGAAGGCGAAGACCTTCCGGTGCAGCAGATCCTCCCGGATGCGCTCCTCGGCATCCGCGCGCTTCACGCTGCGGCGGATGTCCTCGACCTCGCTGCCCTCGGCCTTGGCCAGGGACTCGAGGTGCGCCTCGAACTCCGCGTCGTCCACCGCGAGGCTCTCCTGCTTCGCCACGGTGTCGATCACGAACCAGCGCTTGATGGCGAACTCGGCGCCCGGCCGCATGGCCTTGGCCGCCTCGCGGCGCTCCTCGTCCGTGATCTCCCGTCCGGCGCGGCGCTCCTGGTCCGCGACCAGGTGGACCAGGTAGTTCTCGACCATGGACGGCGGCAGCTCGAACGGGTTCAGTGCCAGCAAGCCCTGGACCAGGGCCGTCTCCAGACGCCCCCGATTGCGGTTCTCGATGTCGGCCTCGATGTTGCCCTTGATCTGCTCGCGCAACTCGTCCATCGACTTGAACTTGCCCACTTCGGCGGCGAAGGCGTCGTCCAGCGTGGGCAGCCGCTTCTCCTCGATGCGCTTCAGCGTCACCTGGAAGTGACGCGACTGCCCGGCCAGGGATTCCTGGTCGTAGTCGGCCGGGTAGGTCACCGGGAAGCGGCGCTCCTCGCCGACGCTCATGCCGCGCACGCCGTCGGAGAAGGCGTCGAGCACGTAGTCGCTGCCCAGCTCGAAGAGGTGCCCCGTGACCTCGGTGCCGAGGATGGCGTGGCCGTCCTCGTCCACCTGGCGGAAGTCGACGCTCAGCCGGTCGCCGTCGGCGGCGGCGCGCTCCACCTCGGCGTAGGTGGCGCGGCTCTCCTGGAGCGACTCGAGCGTGCGCTCCACGCCGTCGGCCGGCGGGTCCTCGCGATACCAGGTGACGGCCATGCCCTTGGCGCCGGTGATCGTCACCTCGGGTCGCACCTCCACGGTGGCCTTGAAGCCGAAGGTGCCGCTCTCCTCGCCGAAGTCGATGTCGCTGTACTCGGGGTCGTTCACGGTGTTGAGCGTGACCTCGTGCATCGCCTGATGCCAGGCGCGCGGCAGCAGCCAGTCCAGCGCGTCGTAGGCGATCTCGCGGGCGTAGTGGCTCTCCACCATCGCCTTCGGCACCTTGCCCTTGCGGAAGCCGGGCAGCTGCGCCTTGCGGCGGATGCCCACCAGCACCGTCGCGCGCGCCTGGTCCCACTCGCTGACGGGCAGCTTGATGCTCACCACGCGCTGCCAGGACTGCGTCTCCTCGACCTCGACGCCCTGCAGCTCCACGAGCGGCGGATGGTCGTGGTGTCCGTGCTCGTGCTGCTGTGAATCCTGCCCCGGGGCGGCCTGCTGGCTGCTCATGCGTCTCCTTGACGTGGACGTGATCGTGGGTGCGAGAGGGGGGACTTGAACCCCCACGAGTCGCCTCACAGGAACCTAAATCCTGCGCGTCTGCCAGTTCCGCCACTCTCGCGCGGACGGCGCCCCCCGGGCTCCGATGGACCCCGCGGAGGCAATAGTAAAGGTCTTGCAAGGGCTTGGGTCAAGGCCGGCCCGCCGCCCCTCACTTGCCGGTAAACGCCGCTTTCCGCTTCTCGAGGAAGGCCGCCGTACCCTCCACCATGTCGGCCGTGTCACAGAGCCCCCCGAAGAGCCGGGCCTCCACGGCCAGGCCCTCGGTCAGCGTGCCCTGCAGGCCCTCCCGCACGGCCTCCAGCGCCGCCCGCTGGGCCAGGGGGCCCACGGCCTGGAGCTTGGCCGCCAGGGCCTGCACGGCGTCCAGCAGCTCCGCCGCCGGCACCACGCGGTTCACCAGGCCCAGCTCCAGCGCCTCCGGCGCCTTCACCATGCGCCCCGTGAGGATGAGATCCAGCGCCCGCCCCGGCCCGATCAGCCGCGGCAGCCGCTGCGTGCCCCCGTAGCCCGGGATCACGCCCAGGGTGACCTCCGGCAGCCCCAGCACCGCCGTGTCGGCCGCCACGCGCAGATGGCAGGCCAGCGCCAGCTCGCAGCCGCCGCCCAGGGCATAGCCGTTCACCGCGGCGATCACCGGAACGGGCAGGTTCTCGACCCGGCTGAAGATCGCCTGGCCCCGCTCGGCGAAGGTCCTGCCGGCCGCCCCGCGCAGAGGCGCGATCTCGCCGATGTCCGCGCCGGCGACGAAGGCCTTCTCGCCGGCCCCGGTCACGGCCAACACGCGGGTCTCGCCGCTCGCCGCACGGGCCTCCAGCTGATCCAGGGCCTCGCCCAGCTCGGCGAGCAGCTCGGCATTCAGTGCGTTCAGGGCCTTGGGGCGCTGCACCGTCAGCCAGCTCAGCGCGCCCTCGTGGCGCAATTCGAGGTTCTCGAAGGGCATGGCGCTCCTTCCGCTTCTGCGGCCAAGGTGTTGGAATCCGTGGGCTTGGAGGGGCAGGCGGGGCGAGTCTATGCCACGCCGCCGAAGCGGTCAAGCGCGCTCGCCCGCCCCCGGGGGCGTGATTTCGGACTCGGACGTCAAGCTCGCCCCCGGGGGCCGACCGGCCGGCATTCGACGGACTCTCCCGCCCCCTGCATGCCACGACGAAAGCCTCCACCACTCCACCGCTTGGCTATTGACGACCCACGCATGATACTATACATTGGTATCCCACGCAAGGAGGTGTCGACAGATTTTTCAGGCCCTGGCCCGCACGGAGCGCCCGACGCACCCGCCCCCGGGGGCGGGTTTTCGGACCCGCGCATCAAGCTCGCCCCCGGGGGCGGGCCGCGCTACACTCGCGCGTCACCGAACCCGAGGAGCGCCATGCAGGACAGGCCCACGCTCGACACCGTCCGCGCCGCCGCGGCGCGCATCGCCGGCCGCATCCACCGCACGCCGGTGCTGACCAGCGCCGGCCTCGATGCGCTGACGGGCGCGACGCTCGCCTTCAAGTGCGAGCCCCTGCAGCGCACGGGCTCCTTCAAGATCCGCGGGGCGATGAACGCGGTGATGACCCTGTCGGACAGCGACGCCGCCCCCGGCGTGCTCACGCACTCGTCGGGCAACTTCGCCGCGGCGCTGGCGCTCGCGGCGCGGGAGCGCGGCGTGGCGGCGCAGATCGTCATGCCCGAGAACGCGCCCGCGGTGAAGCAGGCGGCCGTGCGCGGCTACGGCGGCAGGATCACCTTCTGCGCCCCCACGCTCGCCGCGCGCGAGGAGACCGCCGCCCGCGTGGGCGCCGAGACCGGCGCGCGCTTCGTGCACCCCTACGACGACCACGCGATCATCGCGGGGCAGGGCACGGCGGCGCTGGAGCTGCTGGAAGAGCGCGCCGACCTCGACGTCCTGATCGCCCCGGTCGGCGGCGGCGGCCTCATGAGCGGCTGCGCGATCGCGGCCCACGGCATCAACGCGCGCATCGAGCTCGTGGGCGCCGAGCCCGCGGGCGCGGACGACGCCTTCCGCTCCCTCGCCGCGGACCGGCGCCTCCCCCAGACCGACCCGCGCACTTGCGCCGACGGTCTGCGCACCGGCCTCGGCGAGCGCAACTTCCCCATCCTGCGCGAGCTGCTCGCGGGCATCGTGACCGTGACCGAGGACGAGATCGTCGCCGCCATGCGGCTGCTCTGGGAGCGGCTCAAGCTGGTGGTGGAGCCGTCGGGCGCGGTGCCCCTGGCCGCGGTGATGGCCGCGCCGGCGCGCTTTCGCGGCCGGCGCGTGGGGCTGGTGCTGAGCGGCGGGAACGTCGATCTCGGCGCGCTGCCCTGGTCGCCGACTAGCGCGTGACCAGCACGCCCGCCCAGGCGTCGAGCTTGTCGGCCAGCTCGGGCGAGTAGCCCTTCTCCTCGAAGCGCAGGTGGCCCTCGGCGTCGATCGCGCAGAGGTAGGGAATGCCCGTGACGCCGTAGGCCTTGGCCACGTCGTCGCCGTCGAAGAGCAGCTCCATGCCGTAGCCCTCGCGCTTCATGAAGGCGGCGGCGCCGGCGGGCGTCTGCTCCCAGACGTTCACGCTGAAGACCCGCACCCCTGCGGGCTTGCGCTCCTTCATCCAGGTGTCGAGGACGGGCATCGCCATGCGGCAGGGACCGCACCAGGTCGCCCAGAAGTCCAGCAGCACCACCTGGCCGCGCAGGTCGGCCAGGGAGACCATCGTGCCGTCGGTGGCGCGAAGCGTCCAGTCCGGGGCCACGCGGTCCACCTGCTCGGCGAGGATCGCCGTGCGACGCACGTCGGCGCCGGCCGCGTGCGCCGCCTCGGCCTCCGCCACCAGGGCATTCCAGCGCGGGTGGTCGTGCAGGGACTTCAGGTCCTCGTCGTCCTTCATCTGCTGAGCGTTGGTGAAGCCGCTGTCCAGCGCGGCCTGCAGCGCGTCGACGGCCGGCTCGCGGCGGCCGAGCATCGCCTCGAGGCAGGCGATGTCGTAGTCGCGGTCGGCGCGCGCCTCGCGGTCGTCCGCGGCCGGGGTCTCGGCGCGGCGCTCGGTGAGCAGCTGTTCGTAGGCGTGCGCGTCGCGCAGGCTGTTGGCGTAGTAGTAGCGCACGTAGTCGTCGCGCTCGTCGGCGGAGAGGCGGCCGGCGGCCACGAAGCTGTCGATGTTCTTCGCGACGATGTCGCGCACCGCGCCATAGTCGCCGAGATGCGCCTTGATGCGCGCCAGCTCCAGGTCCTGCGCCCAGCGGGCGCCGGCGGCCTTGGCCTTCTCGAAGGTGGCGAGGGCGGCCTGGGCGTCACCGGCGTGAAGCTGGTACTCCTCGAGCGGGCGCAGGGCCTCGGGGTCGTCGCCGCTGAACTCCGCCAGCCGCTGGAAGGCGTCCTTGTCGCGTTCGAAGGCGGCGACGAGCGCCTCGGGCGGATCGGTCTCGCCGAAGAGGTTTCGCATGTAGATGCCGGTGAGCAGGCGGTAGGCGGCCAGGTTGCCGGGGTCGAGCGCGATCGCCGCGCGCGCCCAGTGGAGGGCGTCCAGCGGATCCTGGCTGGCGAGGCCGCGGAGCACGGCCGCCTGCGGCGAGCCCTCCCGCGACGCCTGCCGGCGCGCGAAGTAGGCCGCGGCGTCGTCGGGATCCACGCTCTTCCACTTGTCGAGGATGAGCCGCAGGAAGTCGAAGTCGTCGGTCTCCTCGGCCGCGTCCATGCAGAGGGCGAGCGCGCGCTGCGGCGTGTAGCTCGCGGCGAACTCCGTCTGGAAGGTCTCCGGGGACCAGGGCGCATCCTCCTCCGGCGGCGGCGGCGTATCCACGGGCGGCTGGGCCAGCGCGGGCAGGACGGCAAGGGCAAGGGCCAACAGGGACAGGGTCGCGGCGCGGCGGAGGGTCATCGCGTTTCTCCTCGGGGTGGGACTGCGGGCGAGAATACCCGCAGCGCGACGGAAGTTCCAGCGCCGATCGCGCCGCGGCCGCCGTCTTGACGCTGCCCGCGCCGGCCGCTAGACTGCGCGGGTTCAGCCCCGAGCGCATCTTACCCCCTCCCAAGGACTTCGATGGCCCACGACGAGAAGTACCAGCGCCTGGACGCCAAGCGCGAGCAGGCCCGTCTCGGCGGCGGCGCCGAGCGCATCGCCAAGCTGCACGACTCCGGCCGCCTCACGGCCCACGAGCGCATCCAGCTGCTCTTCGACAAGGGCACCTTCCAGGAGCTGGGCGTCTTCGTCACCCATCGCTCGGGGGATCCGTCCATCGCCGACAACCGGCCCGTGGGCGACGGCGTCGTCTGCGGCTTCGGCCGCGTGGCCGGGCGGCTGGTCTACGCATTCGCGCAGGACTTCACCGTCTTCGGCGGCACCATGAGCGAGGCGAACGCGCAGAAGATCTGCCGGCTCATGGACCTGGCGCTGGAGGGCGGCGCACCGGTGATCGGCCTGAACGACTCGGGCGGCGCGCGCATCCAGGAGGGCGTCTACTCGCTCGGCGGCTACGCGGACATCTTCCTGCGCAACACGCTGGCCAGCGGCGTCATCCCCCAGATCAGCGTGATCATGGGCCCCTGCGCGGGCGGGGCAGTCTACAGCCCGGCGATCACGGACTTCATCCTCATGGTCGAGGGCACGAGCCACATGTTCGTGACCGGCCCCAACGTCATCAAGATGGTCACCGGCGAGGAGGTGAGCTTCGAGGACCTCGGCGGCGCGGGCACGCACAACTCGCGCAGCGGCGTGGCGCACTTCAGCGCGGCCAGCGATCAGGAGGCGCTGCTGCAGGTCAAGAAGCTGCTCTCCTACCTGCCCTCCAACAACCTCGACGACCCGCCGCGCGTGGACAGCGACGATCCCCCCGACCGTCAGGACGAGAGCCTCGACTCGCTGATTCCCGCCGATCCCAAGGTGCCCTTCGACGTGGTCGAGGTCATCGACCGCGTCTTCGACGGCGGCAGCTTCTTCGAGGTGCAGAAGGACTACGCGCGCAACATCGTGGTGGGCTTCGCGCGCCTGGGCGGCCAGAGCGTGGGCGTGGTGGCCAACCAGTCCAAGGCCATGGCCGGCGCGCTGGACATCGCCGCCAGCGTGAAGGGCGCGCGCTTCGTGCGCTTCTGCGACGCCTTCAACATTCCGCTGATCACCTTGGTAGACGTCCCCGGCTTCCTGCCCGGCACGGACCAGGAGTTCGGCGGGATCATCAAGCACGGCGCGAAGCTGCTCTTCGCCTTCTGCGAGGCGACGGTCCCCAAGCTCACGGTGGTGCTGCGCAAGGCCTACGGCGGCGCCTACGACGTGATGAGCTCCAAGCACATCCGCGCGGACCTGAACTACGCCTGGCCCATGGCCGAACTGGCGGTGATGGGCGCCGAGGGCGCGGTGAACATCCTCTACCGCAAGGAGCTGGCGGGTGGCGAGGGCGACGCCGCGCGCCGCGCCGCGCTGATCCAGCGCTACAACGAGCAGTTCGCGCACCCCTACCTGGCCGCGGAGGCGGGCTTCATCGACGACGTGATCCTGCCCCGCGAAACGCGCCAGCGCCTCATCGCCGGCCTGCGCAGCCTCGCGAACAAGCGCCAGCAGCTGCCGCCCAAGAAGCACGGCAACCTTCCCCTCTGATCGGAGCGCGCGATGACCCCACCCTTCCGCAAGGTGCTCGTGGCCAACCGTGGCGAGATCGCGCTGCGCGTGATGCGCACGCTGCGCAAGCTGGGCGTGGAGTCGGTGGCCGTCTACAGCGACGTGGACCGCCAGGCCCCCCACGTCTTCTACGCCGAGCAGGCCCTGCCGCTCGGCGGCGTGACCAGCGCCGAGAGCTACCTGCGCATCGACAAGCTGGTGGACGCGGCCCGCCGCGCCGGCGCGGACGCCGTGCACCCCGGCTACGGCTTCCTCTCCGAGAACCCGGACTTCGCCACGGCGCTCGCCGACGCGGGCATCGCCTTCATCGGTCCGCCGCCGGCGGCCATGGCCGCCATGGGCAACAAGCTGCGCGCCCGCGCCCTCATGCTGGAGGCCGGCGTGCGCGTGATCCCCGGCAGCGACGGCGCCGTCACCGACCCGGCCGAGGCCGCGCGCCTGGCCGGCGAGATGGGCTACCCCGTCATGCTCAAGGCCGCGGCCGGCGGCGGCGGCAAGGGCATGCGCGTGGTCCGCGATCCGGCGCAGCTGGCGGGCGCGCTGCGCGCCACGCGCGAGGAGGCGGGCAAGGCCTTCGCCGACGACGCCGTCTTCGTGGAGAAGTACATCGAGAAGCCGCGTCACATCGAGATCCAGGTGATGGCCGACCAGCACGGCGGCTGCATCCACCTGGGCGAGCGCGAGTGCTCGATCCAGCGGCGGCACCAGAAGGTGGTCGAGGAGAGCCCGAGCCCCTTCGTCACGCCGGAGATGCGCGAGGCCATGGGCGCGATGGCCGTGCAGGCCGCGCGCGCCGTGGACTACGTGGGCGCGGGGACGGTGGAGTGCATCGTCGACGCGGCGCGCAACTTCTACTTCCTCGAGATGAACACGCGCCTCCAGGTGGAGCACCCGGTCACCGAGCTGGTCACCGGCCTCGACCTCGTGGAGATGCAGCTTCAGGTGGCGGCCGGCGAACGCCTGCCGCTGACGCAGGAGCAGGTGAGCCGGCGCGGCTGGGCCATGGAGTTCCGCATCTACGCCGAGGACCCCGAGCGCGGCTTCCTGCCCTCCACGGGCAAGATCCAGCGCCTGCGCCTGCCGGCGGGCCCCGGCCTGCGCCACGACAGCGGCATCTACGAGAAGTACGAGGTGCCCGTCTACTACGACCCCCTGCTGAGCAAGCTGGTGGTCTACGGCGCGGACCGCACCGACGTCATCCGCCGCGCGCGCCAGGCCTTCCAGGAGTACGCCATCGCGGGCATCAAGACGAACATCCCCTTCCACCAGTGGCTGCTGGGGCAGGAGGCCTTCGCCGCGGGCGACTGCGACACGCACTTCATCGACGAGCGCTTCGACCCCACCGAGATCCGCCACGACCCGCGGGTGCCCGACGTGGCCGTCCTCGCCGCCGTGCTGGCCGCGCACCTGCACGGCCGCCGCCTCAACTTCGACCAGGCCGCGGCCTCGGACTGCCTGCCCAGCCGCTGGCGGCAGACCGCGCGCCGCGAGGCCGTGATGCGAAGGAGCCAGTCATGAGCGCCACGCGCTACGTCGTCCGCCTCGGCGAGCAGACCCACGACGTTTCGATCGCCCCCCAGGGCGAGCGCTGGTCCATCACCGTGGACGGCGTGGAGCGCCTCGTGGAGCAGACGGTGGTGGAGCGCGACCAGGTGCTGTCGCTGATCGTCGGCGACCACTCCTACCTGGTCGACTTGGTGGAGACCGACTGGGAGACGGGACGCTTCGTGGTCGGCGCCATCGGCGAGCAGGTGGAGCTCACCGTGCGCGACGAGCTCGAAGCCGCCGTCGACGCCCTCGCCCCCACCGCCGCGGCCCACGGCCTCTTCGAGCTGCGCGCGCCCATGCCCGGGATCGTGCTGCGCGCGCTGGCCGCGCCCGGCGAGCGCGTGACCCGTGGCCAGGGCCTGCTCGTCCTCGAGGCCATGAAGATGCAGAACGAGCTGGCCAGCGAGCTGGACGGCGTGGTCCAGGAGATCCTCGTGAAGGACGGCCAGCTGGTGGAGACGAACGCCCTGCTCGCGCGCGTGACCCGCGACGGGGAGGACGCATGAGCGCCGGCACGCCCAAGGATCCTGCCGCCACCTACCGCGCCGCCCGCGAGCGCTGGACGGCCGAGACGCTGGAGCCGCATCGCGCGAAGGCTGCCGACCGCCGCGCGTCCTTCGAAACGCCCTCGGGCCGGGACGTCCACGCGCTCTACGGCCCCGACGACCTCGCCGACTTCGACCCGGCCGCCGAGCTCGGCCTGCCCGGCGAGCCGCCCTTCGTGCGCGGCGTGCAGCCCAACCAGTATCGCGGCCGCCTCTGGACCATGCGGCAGTACGCGGGCTTCGGCTCGGCCGAGGAGACCAACGCGCGCTTCCGCTATCTCATGGAGCGCGGACAGACGGGCCTGTCCACGGCCTTCGACCTGCCCACGCAGATGGGCTACGACTCCGACCACCCCTACGCCCTCGGCGAAGTCGGGCGCGTGGGCGTGGCCATCGCGTCGCGGGCGGACATGGAGCGACTCTTCGAGGCGATCGACCTGGGCGCGGTGAGCAGCTCGATGACCATCAACGCGCCCGCCGCCCAGCTCCTGCTCTTCTACGCGCTGGCCGCCGAGCGCCAGGGCGTGCCGAGCGAGCGCCTGCGCGGGACGATCCAGAACGACGTGCTCAAGGAGTACATCGCCCGCGGCACCTACATCTATCCGCCCGGGCCGAGCCTGCGGCTGATCACCGACACCTTCGCCTGGTGCGCCGAGCATGCGCCGCGCTTCAACACCATCTCGATCAGCGGCTACCACATCCGCGAGGCGGGCTCCACCGCGGCGCAGGAGCTGGGCTTCACCTTCGCCAACGCGCTCGAGTACGTGCGCGCGGCGCGGAGCGCGGGCCTCGCGCTGGAGGACTTCCTGCCGCGCCTGTCCTTCTTCTTCAACGTCCACAACAACCTCTTCGAGGAGGTCGCCAAGTTCCGCGCCGCGCGCCGGCTCTGGACGCGTCTCCTCGCCGAGCACTTCCAGGTGAGCGCGCCCGGCCTGATGAAGCTGCGCTTCCACAGCCAGACCGCCGGCAGCACGCTGACCGCGCAGCAGCCGCTGAACAACGTCGTGCGGGTCACCGTGCAGGCCCTGGCCGCGGTGCTGGGCGGCACGCAGAGCCTGCACACCAACAGCTTCGACGAGGCGCTGGCCCTGCCCGGCGAAGCCAGCGCCCGCCTGGCCCTGCGCACGCAGCAGATCCTCGCGGCGGAGAGCGGCGTGGCCGACAGCGTCGATCCGCTGGCGGGCAGCTACCTGGTGGAGCGCTGGACGCGCGATCTCGAAGAGGAGGCCCGCGCGCTGGTCAACGCGGTGGAGAGCCTGGGCGGCGCGGCCCGCGCCATCGAGGCGGGCTTCCAGAAGCAGCAGATCGGCGAGGCCGCCTACCGCACGCAGCGCGCCATCGAGTCCGGCGCGCAGGAGCAGGTGGGCGTGAACTGCTACACCGAGGACGAGCGGCAGGCCGCGGCCGAACGCTTCCGCCTCGACCCCGCGCTCGAGGCGCAGCAGTGCGAGCGCCTGGCGCGCTGGCGCGAATCGCGCGACGCTGACGCGGTGACGTCCGCCCTCGAGCGCCTGGACGCGGCGGCCCGGTCCACGACGCCGCTCCTCCCCCCGCTCAAGGACGCGCTCGCCGCGGGCGCCACGCTCGGCGAGACCTGCGACGTCCTGCGCGCGGTGTTCGGACAGTACCGGCCCGGCAACTGAGGTGAGCATGACTGCGATGAAGCGCTACGAGGAGAAGCTCCCCGCGGGGATCTGGCGACGGCTCGACCACGTGGGCGTCGCCGTGCAGGACCTCGAGGCCGCGCGGATCCGCTACGTGGAGCTGCTCGGCTTCACCGAGCTGGCCCGCGAGCGGCTGCCGGCCCAGGGCGTCGAGGTCATCCTGCTCGACGGCGGCAACTGCCGGCTCGAGCTGCTGGCGCCGCTCGGCGACGACAGTCCCATCGCCCGCTTCCTCGACCGTCGCGGCGAAGGGCTGCAGCAGATCGCCTTCGAGGTGGCCGACCTGGACGCCGCGCTCACCCAGCTGGCGCAGCGCGGCCTGCGCCCGCTCGCCAAGCCCAGCCTGGGCGCGGGCGGCCTGCGCATCTGCTTCCTGCACCCCAAGGACACCCTGGGCGTGCTGCTCGAGCTCGTGGAGTACCCCCGCGGCCGCTAGCCGCGGCTGCGCGCGCCGACCAGCGTCACGGTGGCGCCCGCCTCCCAGGCCTGCACGTCGCTGCCCAGCGGCGCGGCCATCAGCCAGTAGTCGTGCCCGCGGTAGAGCAGCTGCGGCGAGAGCACCTGCTCCTCGCCCAGCGTCTGCCCGGCCACCGCGGCCACGTCCACGCGGCCGTCGAAGTCCAGGTCGGGCGGGCTCAGGATCCAGCGCCCCTGGCCCTGCCGGCCGAGGATGCTCACCACCACCGTCGCCGTGTCGCCCTCGCCGGGCGCGGCCACCAGGGCCATGTCGCGCTCGAGCGCCGCGATGCGGTCCATGAGCACGGGGTGCTCGCCGGCCAGCGCCTCCGCCTGGAGCAGGTTCACGTAGGCCAGCTCGGGCTGCCAGGCCTCCAGGTACATCGCCGCGCGCTGGCTGGCGGCCTGGAAGTTCCAGGGCGCGGCGGTCTCGTCCTCGTCCAGGGCGACGGGACCGAGCGCCTCGATGGCCGCCTCGGTCTCGCCGAGGAAAGCCAGCAGACGTCCCACGAGGAAGCCCCGCGGCGCCTCCTGGTCGGGCGTCGCCTCGACCTGGCGCGCCTGCACCAGCGCGTTGCGGAAGAGGATGGCGGGGACGGCGGGGACGTCCGCTTCCTTCGACGAGGTCAACGGCGTCGAGGCGTCGATGCCGTAGTCCTGCGTCACGCGCGGCGGCGCGCCCTGGTCGAAGCCCACCTGCATGGACTCGGCGGCGCGCAGCCAGTCGCCGGTGAAGAGGCTCAGCAGTTCGAGCCGCGTCTGGATGGGGCCGCACTCGGGCCACGGCCGCAGCGCGTACTCGTAGCAGGTCTCGGCCTTGCCGAAGTCGCGCTCCTCCACCGCGTAGTAGTCCCCCAGGTAGACGTAGCCCACACGGCCCAGCTCGCGCAGCTCGCCCTGCCAGTGGAAGCGGTGCGGCAGCTCCAGCGGCGGCGGGTCCTCCGCCGGGGCGGCGGGCGCCTTCGCGGTCGCCTCGGGCGCGGGCGCCTGGGTGGTCACCGGCGCGGGCGAGGGCGGCAGCTCGGCGTCGCTGTGGACGCTCGCCTGCTTCAGCGTGGCGAGGTCGATCCACTCGCCGTCGTCGCCGGCCGAGGCGGCCGAGGGCACGAGCAGCGAGGCGAGCAGGACGGCGAGGGTGATCCGGCGCATGGTTCCTCCCGGTCGGGCTGCCCGCGCTGGCGAGGATTCGTCCGGTCGGCCGCTTTCTCGCCGGCCACCGGCGGCGTCCCCGGAACGCGGATCGCCAAGTGGCGTCCACGCAGGGACTTGAAACACGAACTCCCGCCGCGCGGGGCGACGGGAGTCGTCAAATCAAGTTGCGGGCCAGCCTGGCGTCCGGGCGCCTAGCGCCTAGCGATCGATGAAGGCCCGCGGGCCGGGATCGCTCTCCACGCCCGCGCGCACGGCGCTTACGCGGAAGTAGGCGTAGGCGGCGAGCGTGTCGCAGAGGCCGGCCTGCTCGCAGAGCCCGCTGTCGACGAAGGCGAGGCCAGGATCCACGTAGGTGTAGCTGGTCTCGGAGGTCGTGGTGTAGAGGGAGTCCACGTCGAGCACGGTGAAGCCGAGATTGGCGTAGAGGCCGACGTAGAGGCGGAACTCGTCCACTCCCTCGGGATTGGGGGCGTTCCAGGCCAGCTGGACCGTCTGCGAGTCCACCTGCCGCGCCTCGGTGATCACGGGCAGGGGAAAGCGCTCGGCCAGCGGATCGTGCTCCTGCGTGCAGGCGCCGAGAATCGCCGCCAGCAGGACGAGGACGAAGGCGCTCGGGGTGCTCAGGCTGCGTCGCATGGGATCCTCCCGCCGCTAGAAGTCCAGGGTCCAGGCCAGGCCGGCCGCCTCGCCACGGAGTACGGGGCTCAGCCGCCCCGGGAGAGCCCCTCGAGCGAGTTCACCAGCGTCACCCCCGTCGTCATGATTGAACAGCCAGGTGTCCACCAGGCTGCCGGCCCACCAGAGCCCCAGCGCGATCTCCAGGTTGCGCCGGGTGCCCTGGCGGTCGTCGGCGATGGGTTCCAGCCGCTGCATGTCCAGGTAGTCCTGGTAGGCGCCGTCCGTGTCGCCGTCGGCGAGGGCGCGCTGGTAGCTGTCCCGCGCGTTCTCGAAGTCCTTCGCCGCGCTGTGGTACTCCATGTGCGCGAAGAAGGTGGCGCCGGCCAGCGCCGCGGCGCCGCCGGCCCAGAGCGCGCCGCGCCCGACGCGCCCCTGCTCGATCTGCCCCAGACCGGGGATGACGAGACTGCGCAGCATCGCGCCCTCGCGGCTCACCGGCGCTGGCGAGTAGTCCTGCGCCGAGACCGCCGCCGGCAGCAGCAGGCAGAGCAGGAGGACGGCGAGCGCGCGACTGGACTTCATCGGGACTCTCCCTTCGTCATTCGTAGTCGTAGAAGCCGCGGCCGCTCTTGCGGCCCAGCCGCCCCGCGTCGACCATCTTCCGGAGCAGCGGGCAGGGGCGGTACTTGCTGTCGCCCAGGTCCCGGTGCAGCACCTCCATGATGAAGAGGCAGACGTCGAGCCCGATCAGGTCCGCGAGCTGCAGCGGTCCCATGGGGTGCGCCATGCCGAGCTTCATGATGGTGTCGATGGCGTCGCGGTCGGCCACGCCCTCCTGGAGCGTGTAGACGGCCTCGTTGATCATGGGCATCAGGATGCGGTTGGACACGAAACCCGGGTAGTCGTTCACCACCACGGGCGTCTTGCCCAGCTCCTTGGACAGGGACACCACGCGCTCGGTCACCGCGTCGCTGGTGTCCAGCGCGCGGATCACTTCCACGAGCTTCATCACCGGCACCGGGTTCATGAAGTGCATGCCGATGACCCGCTCGCGATGGCTCAGCGGCCCCGCCAGCGTGCAGAGCGAGATGCTCGACGTGTTGCTGGCCAGGATCGCCTCGGGGGCGTGGGCCTTGTCCAGCGCGGCGAAGAGCTGGTGCTTCACGGCCAGGTTCTCGGTGGCGGCCTCGATGGCCAGGAAGGCGTCCGAGCGCTCGGGCATGCCGACGCTGGGCTGGATGCGGCCCAGGATGGCAGTCTTGTCGCTCTCGGCGATGAGCTCCTTCTTGACCATGCGGTCCAGGCTCTTGCCGATGGCGCCGAGCCCGCGGTCCAGCAGGCCCTGGTTGACGTCCACCAGCGTCACGGAAAAGCCGCTGGCGGCGAAGACCTGCGCGATGCCGTTGCCCATGGTGCCCGCGCCGATCACGAGCACTGCCTTCTCGTTCATGACACCTCCCGGAGCCCCCTCTACGAGGCACGGTTCTCGGGGTTTCCCCCGCCCTGTCAGGCGCGTTCGCGGCGCCTGGCCACTTCCTCCCGAATGTAGTCCACCACCGCCCGGGTGTCGGTCCCCGGGCCGAAGAGCTTGCCGACGCCCTGGGCCGCCAGCGCCTCGGCGTCCTCGGCGGGGATGATCCCGCCGCCGGTGATCAGCACGTCGTCCGCGCCGGCCGCCACGAGCAGCTCCTTCACGCGCGGGATCAGGCTCATGTGCGCGCCGGAGAGGACGCTGAGGCCGACCACGTCCACGTCTTCCTGGACGGCGGCCTCCACGATCATCTCGGGCGTCTGGTGCAGGCCCGTGTAGATGACCTCCATGCCCGCGTCCACGAGGGCGGCGGCGATCACGCGCGCGCCGCGGTCGTGGCCGTCCAGGCCCGGCTTGGCCACCAGTACTCGAATGCGTTCGTCCATGCGTCCCCCGCCGCGCTCAGTCGTCCGGCGTTCGCGCGCCCGGGTCGGGCGCCGCCTCGAGGCAGCCCAGGTCCGCCGGCAGCGCCGAGGACACGAGCGCGTCGAAGCCTATCCGTCCGTCGAGAAGCTTTGCAACCCCGTTCTCCACCACACGCATACGATTGCCGTCGCCCCACAACGCAGCGCCCACGGCGGCGTCCACGGCGGCGCGCGCGCGGCGCGCGACGGCCTCGTGCCGCCGCAGGGCGAGCCGTCCCTCGCGCGCGAGGAACTCGCGGTGGGACTCGATGGCGTCCACCAGCGCCTCGACGCCGCGTGCGGCGTCGGTGGCCACGGTGCGCAGCACCGGCGGCAGCCAGCCCTCCCGCGGCCCGCGGCCCGACAGGGTCGCCTCCAGTTCGCCGGCGAGGCGCTCGGCGCCGTCGCGGTCGGCCTTGTTGACCACAAAGAGGTCGCCGATCTCCATGAGGCCGGCCTTCATGGTCTGGATGCCGTCGCCGCTCTCCGGCGTGAGCACCACCACCGTGCTGAAGCAGTTCTCCACGATGTCCAGCTCGCTCTGCCCCACGCCCACGGTCTCGATGAAGATGCGCGCGTGGCCGAAGGCGTCCAGCAGGTCGGCCACCGCCTCGGTGCGCGCGCTGAGCCCGCCCAGGCTGCCCCGGCTGCCGAGGCTGCGGATGAAGACGCCCGCGTCGCGCGAGGCCTCGTGCATGCGGATGCGGTCGCCGAGCAGCGCGCCCCCCGTGAAGGGGCTGCTGGGGTCCACGGCGAGCACGCCGAGACGCAGGCCGCGCGCGCCGTAGGCGCGCAGGAGGCCGTCGAGGAGGCTGCTCTTGCCGGCGCCGGGCGGGCCCGTCATGCCCACACGGTAACCTTGGCCGGCCCGCGCCAGCGCCCAGGCCTCGAGTTCGCGCGCGCCGGGGGCCTCGTCCTCGATGAGCGAGATCAGCCGCGCCAGCGCCCGCGGCCGGCCGGCCTCGAAGTCCCGCAGCAGCGCCTCGATGGCGGCGGTCACTGACCGTCCCCCTCGCTGGCGGCCTCGCGCGCCACGCCCGCCTGCGCGCCGGCCCGCAGCGGCAGTCGCAGGCTGAAGCGCGTGCCCAGGCCGGGGCTGCTCTCCACGCTGAGCTCGCCGCCGTGCTGGCGCACGATGCGCTGGGAGATGGCGAGGCCGAGGCCGGTGCCCGCGTCCTTGGTGGAGTAGAAGGCGCGGAAGATGCGCTTCTGCTGCTCGGCATCCATGCCGCAGCCGTTGTCGACCACGTGCAGCAGCAGCCAGCCCTCGTCGCGCTCGGTCTCGAGACGGATCTCCCCGCGCCCCTCGATGGCCTCGATCGCGTTCTGCACGAGGTTGAGGATCACCTGGCGGATGCGGCGCTCATCCAGCGTGGTGCGCGGAAGCGCGGGCTCGAGCTCGCTGGTGAGCCGGATGCCCGCCTCCGCCACGCGGTCGCGCAGCAGGCCCTCGATGTCGCGCGCCAGGTCGTTGAGGTCCACGGGGTGCACCTGCAGCTCCTCGCGCTGGGCGCTGTGCAGCAGGCGGCCCAGGGTCTCCTCGAGGCGCAGGGCCTCGTCGGCGATGACCTGCACGGTGCGCCGATCCACCTCGGCCAGGCTGGCGCTGCGCAGCAGGCGGCGGCTGAAGCCCCCGATGGCCGTGAGCGGGTTGCGGATCTCGTGCGCCACGGCGGCCGAGAGCTCGCCGCTGGCGGCCAGCTTCTCGGCGCGATTCACGCGCCGACGGATCTCCGCCAGCACCTCCGCGCTGGCCTGGCTGCGCGCCAGGGTCCGCTCCAGCGACTCCCGCAGCAGCAGGTTCTCGAGGATGCCCGTGGCGAAGCGCACCAGCACCTGGAGGACGTCCACGCGCTCCGGCGCCAGCACCACGCCGCTGTAGCGGTTGTCCACCAGCAGGAAGCCGAGGCTCCGCTCGGCGCGCACCAGCGGCAGCGTGACGAAGTGCTGCAGGTCGAGACGCTGCACCAGCATCCGGTCCGTCGGGTGCTCGAGCTCGTCGCCGTGCAGCTCCTGCAGCTCGTGCAGCGCGCGCGTGAAGCGGCTCGCCGGCTCGGGCACGGCGAAGGTCAGCTCGCGGATGCGCCGGGCCAGCGGCGCCTCCTCGGGCGCGCCGGCCAGGCCGCGGGTGACCAGCTCGCGCAGATCGAGCCAGGGCTCCTGCTCGGCCAGCTCCGCCCAGATGCGGCTGGCCTCGGCGTCGTCGCCGGGGCCGATGGCGCAGTGGCCGCCCACGCGGGCCTCCTCCGGATCCTTCCAGAAGAGCATCGCGCGGTTGAAGCCGAGGCCCTGTCCCGCCGTCACCACGGTGAGCAGCGCGAAGCAGACCTCGCGGATGGAGCCGAGGTTGGGGATGAGCTGGCTGAACTGCCCCAGGAGGCTGAGCTCGTCGAGCTGCGCGCCGGTGTGCTCGCTGCTCTCGTAGATGGCCAGCCGGCGCTGGAAGGACGCCGCGCGCCGCAGCGCGCGCTCGAGGAAGAGGTCCAGGTTGCGGTCCACGGCGCGGCGGCCGCGTCCCCGCTCGCGCAGCCGGCGGAAGTACTGGCAGCTCAGCGCCTCCACCGGACCCAGCAGCCCGCTGCGCCACTGCGCCACCTCGGCGGCGTCGACGCGCATGAGCACGGGGCTGCCCACGATGTGATCGCCATAGACGGGACAGCTGCGATCCCTGCAGCGAAACAGCTCCCAGCAGACCTGGCGATTGGCGACCATGGCCCTCCCGCGCGCACTCTAGCACAGGGTCCCCGGCCGGTCCACCGCGCCCGCGGGAGCGCGGGCGGGGCGGAGTGCCCGCCCCGCCCGGCCCGTCAGCCGCCGTAGTGCGACTTGACCCGTCCCCAGTTGGCGTCGCCGGCCGGCGTGTGCTCGCAGACGTTCGCGGTCCCGAAGCTCGGCAGGCAGCCCGTCGACCCCGGGATCTGGTTCCCGTGGTAGATGTTCAGGCCGTCGTAGAGGATCCAGTCCTCGCCGGCGTTGGGGAAGCGTCCGAGCGACCGGTCGTCGTCCATCTGGTAGCTGACGTAGGCGATCAGGTCCACCTGGGTGGTCTCGGCGCCGACGTCGTGGAAGAGGGCCACCTCGCCGCCCGAGTTGCTCAGGCTGAGACCGGCGCTCCCGTTTCCGGTGTCCATCTGCCAGGCCACGGCCATCGCGCCGGTCACCACGAAGGTCTCCCCCGACGCCAGGCTGCCGCTGAAGCGGTAGCGCACGGCGGGGTCGGTGCCCGCGTCCGAGAGCCAGTAGCCGTCCAGATCCACCGGGTCGGGACCGGCGTTGGCGATCTCCACCCACTCGTCGTTCTTGAAGTCGATGATGCCGTCGCCGGACCAGTCGCTCACCGGATCGGCCAGCACCTCGTTGATGACCACCTCGGCCACGCTGCCCACGGGCAGCATGAGAATCAGGAACAGTGGCGCCAGCAGGCTCGCCAGCCGCACCGCGCTGGAGTGGTGCACGCATGCCTCCTCGTCGAAGATGCGGGAGGAGGGGGCGCGGGGGTCATCGCAAGGGCTGTGCCCGGCTCTCAGCGGCGCCGGGCGAGGAGCAGCAGCACGCAGCCGGCGAGCAGGAGGACGTCGCGCGCGATCAGCCCCAGCGACACGCCGTGGCCGCCGCCGGCGCTGAAGCAGCCGCAGTGGATGTCCAGGCCGCGCGCCATCGCGGCGGCCAGCGCGACGATGAACATGACGTTCATCAGCCCCACCAGCAGCGCCCCGCCCCGGCGCAGCGGCGGCGCGAGCAGCGCGAGGCCGCCCAGCAGTTCGACCCAGGGCAGCAGCAGCGCGAAGGGGTGGAGCAGCGCCAGCGGCAGCATGCGGTAGTGGTAGACGGACTGCGCGAAGTCGCCGGGGTTGGCGATCTTGTCCAGGGAGGCGACAACGAAGGTGCCGCCCACGGCGAGCGCGACGAGCCAGGCGAACCAGGCCGGCAGCGTGATCCGGGCCGCGCTCACGGCGCCCCCTCCCCGGCCTCCACCTCGCCGCCGGCGGCGCGCCAGGCGGGGAAACCGCCGTCGAGCAGCGTCAGGTCGGCGTAGCCCCGCGCGGCGAGCTGGCCCGCCACCGCCGCCGTGGCCTGCAGGTCGTCGCCGCCGCCGTAGAGCAGGATGGGCTCGTCGGGCGTGAGGAAGTCGACGACGGCGCGCAGGTCGTCGTCGAAGCGGTCGGGACGCAGCGCGATGGCGCCGGGCACGTGGTCCACGTCCTCGAGCTCCACCGGCCGCGTGTCCACGAAGAGATGACTGCCGGCGGCGTAGAGGGCGAGGGCGTCTGCGGCGCCGAGCAGGGGCTGCTTGAGCTCGAACTCGTAGACCTCGCGGTCCGCCACGAGCGGCAGGCGCGGCGAGGCGCCGATCCAGGCCGCGGCCGCGGCCGCCAGGCTGAGCGCGACGACCACCGCCGCCTCGCCCAGCACCCGCCGCGTCCCGAAGCCCTCAGTGACGGCCATCGCTCCCCTAGCGCAGCATGTAGAGCACGTCCACCTGGAGCTCCGGCTCCTCGGGACGGTCGGTGTAGATGTGCAGGTGGCTCTTGAGCCGGCCCTGGCTGGCCACCGCGAGGGAGTCCTCCGCGGCGAGGGCGGTGCCGCTGATCCGCACGCGGGCGTCGCCGCCGCTGCCGTCGGCGAGCACCTCCGCGCTCAGGCCGGGCAGGTCGACGCTCGCGCCGGTCACCGTGAAGGCGAGCGCGGCGGCCTTGGGCTTGACCGCGATCTCCTTGCTGAGCTCCTGCCCCGGCTTCACGAAGCGGAAGTTGACACGGCCCGGCGACGTGGTGAGGTCGCCCAGGATGGTGCCGGTCACGGTGAAGTCGAGGGTCGGCATGCGCGCGTCGCCGGTCTCCACGCGGAGGACCTGCCGGAAGGGGCCGGCGATGGCGTCGGGCTTGAGCCGCAGCTCGAGGACGGCCGTGTCGGCGCTGCCGCCCGGGGTGAGCGCGGCGCCGAAGCGGCGGGAGGCGTCGCCGTCGTCTTCGAGGGTGGCGGAGAGGGTGGGCTTGCCGTCGGCCTTGAGCGTCGCCGTGAGCGACGGGCTCTCGCCGCGGTTCACCGTGCCGAAGTCGAGGTTGCGGTCGCTCGGCTCCACCAGGATCGGCGCGGCCACGAAGGCCTTGAGCGGCAGTTCCACGAGCGACTGGTTCGGATCGTTGCTGTTGATCTCGATGATCTTGTTGTTCTCGCCGGAGAGGTCGCGGCTGTGGAAGGTCACGTCCAGCACGGTGCTGCCGCCCGGCGGCACGCTCGTGTCCCGCGTCGACACCTCCGTGCAGGAGCAGGAGGTGTAGACGCCGCTGAGCTCCAGCGGCGCGTCGCCCGTGTTCTGGATGGTGACCTCGCGCTTGAAGACCTGCTGCTGCGCGACGCGGCCGAAGTCCACGCTGGTGGCCGACAGGCGCATGCGCGGCGCGGCCGTCGCCAGCGCGGGCACGGCGAGCAGGAGGGTCAGGGTCAGGGCCGAAGCGGCGCGCCATAGGCGTCCGCGCGGGGGTGTAGCGAGCATGCTGTTCCTTTCCACTGCGATCAGACCTCGACGGCCCACTCGCCGCCGCGCATCACCGCTTCCACCCCACCGTCGGCGAGCACGCCGTCCACGTCCATCTGGCCGGAGCCGATCATGAAGTCCACATGGGCAAGGCTGTCATTGCCGCCAGCGGCGCGGAAGGCCGCGTCGTCCATGTCCACCCCGCCCGTCAGGCAGACGCGATAGGCGCGCCCGACGGCCAGGTGGCTGGCGGCGTTCTCGTCGTAGAGCGTCGTGTAGTAGAGGCGTCCCGCCTGCGCGATGGGCGAGCTCTGCGGCACCAGGGCCACCTCGCCGAGCCGGCGCGCGCCCTCGTCGGTGTCCAGCAGGCTCGTGAGGGCGGCCTCGCCCTTGTCGGCGTGGGCCTCCACCACCCGCCCGCCCTCGAAGCGCAGGCGGATGCCCTCGATCAGGCTGCCGGCGTAGGCCAGCGGCATGCTCGCGGCGACGGTGCCCTGGGCGCGCTCGCGGTGCGGCAGCGAGAAGACCTCTTCGGTGGGCATGTTGGCGACGAAGGCGTGGCCCCCGCGGTCGTGGCTGACGCCGCCCATCCAGCAGTGGCCCTCGGGCAATCCCAGCTCCAGGTCGGTGCCGGGGCCGCGATAGCGCAGCGCGCGGTACTGCTTCCCGTCCAGGTGGCTGCGGCGGCGCTTGAGCGCCGCGGTGTGCTCGCGCCAGGCCGCGACGGGATCGTCCCGGTCGGCGCGGCAGATGCGGAAGATCTCCTCCCAGAGGGCGTCCATCGCCGCCTCCGGCGCCAGCTCGGGGAAGACGCGCCTCGCCCAGGGCAGCACGGGGGCGGCCACGATGCTCCAGTTGACCTCCTTGGCGCTGATCCGCCGCGAGAAGGGCTCGCTGTAGCGCTGCAGGTTCTTCTGCACCCTGGCGATGTGCCCGCCGTTCTGCCCGGCCAGCAGGTCCGGGTTGCTGCCGTGGACGCGCAGGATCGCGTCGCCGCGCTCGGACGCCTTGATCAGGGCGTCCGCCGACCAGGTGGAGATCTCGTCGAAGGACGCCTCCGGCGCATGCTGGAAGCGGCTCAGGGTGTTCGCCTCGTCGTCGAAGAGCACGTCCACCAGAAGCGCGCCCGCGCGGTAGGCGGCCACGGTGATCCGGCGGGCCAGATCGGCGCACTCCACCGGCGCGCGCAGCAGCAGACGCTGTCCGGGGGCGAGGCCCACCCCCACCTCCACGGCCAGTCGGGCGTAGTTGTCCAGCTTGCGTTCGAAATCGGGGCTCATGCCTCATCCTCGCTCATGGGGTTGTCGGACGCGGGCGTGATCGAACCGGGGCCAGCCGGCATGGGCGGGGGTGCGGCGCTCTGCAACACTCCCCCGCCGTCCGGGTTCCCGCTAGCCGACCTGGGTGGAGTCCTTGGGCACCGGGGCCGCCCAGCTGTTGCAGTAGCCGGTCGGGGCGACGGGACCCTTGACCAGCGTGCAGGAGCCGCAGTGCTGTCCCGCCGGCGGCGGCGTGTAGAAGTTGCAGTTGGCGCAGTGCTTGGCCTCGATCAGGGACGGGTTCCGGTAGCCGTAGGTCACGCGCGTCTGCTTGTCGGCCGCGCTGAGCCCGCTGAGGTCGTCGCAGGCGCTCTCGGAGCCCCCGCCGCCGCAGCCGGCGCCCCCCACCGCCACCGCGCCGAGTCCCAGCGCCGCGAGCAGGCCCGCCTGCTTGAGGAAGGCCCGCCGGTCGAGATCGTGATCCATCATGCTCGTCTCCTTTCAGGTCCGGTGCCGACACCGTGTCGATGCGAGGCGTGGGCCGCCTCTGCGGCGCTCGCCTCGAACCGGACCCTTGGTTCTAGCGTCTTTGGACGGCCGTGTAAACCACGGTCAATCCCGTCGTCCCAGCCGGTCCAGCCGCAGCCGCTCGCGCTCGTCGAAGAGGCGCCGGGCGCCCAGCTGGACGGCCGCCACGCCTCCGAAGCCCGAGCCCGCGGCGATGAGAAACATGATCAGTATCTGGTACATCACCGCCTGGGACGGATCCGCACCCGCCAGGATCTGCCCGGTCATCATGCCCGGCAGGCTCACGATCCCGGCGCTGGCCAGGGAGTTCAGCACGGGCACCATGCCCGCGCGCACGCTCTCCCGGCGCAGCGGCGCCGACGCCTCGCGCCAGTCCTGGCCGAGCAGGAGCGCCGCCTCGATCTGCCGCCGCCGCTGCTCCGCGCCGCTGCCCAGCCGCTCCAGGGCCAGGCCCACGCCGTTCATCGTGTTGCCCAGGATCATCCCCAGCAGCGGCAGCGCGTAGCGGGGATGGTACCAGGGGTCCGGGCGCAGCAGGGCCAGCAGCGCGAACAGGGTCACCGCGAAGCCCGAGATGAACATCGCCGACAGGCCCAGCGTGTAACCCCAGGGGCCGAGGAAGGGACGGCTCTGGCGCGCGCGCACCTCGCGGCCGGCCACGGTGAGCATGACGGCGGCCGCCAGGCCGATGAGCCACGGCGAGCGCGAGGCGAAGAGCGCCTTGAGCACCAGGCCCGCCAGCAGCAGCTGGAGCGTGGTGCGGGCGGCGCCCGTGGCGAGGGAGCGTCCCACGCCCAGACCCAGGCGCAGGGAGCTGAGGCCCAGGGCGAGCACCAGCAGGGACGCCAGGACCAGGTCCAGCGGATCGAGGGGCAGGGCGTTCACGGCGCGAGCCTCCCCGCCGCCAGGCGCAGCGTGACGTCCGCGAGACGGCGGCGCTGGGCGTCGTCGTGGCTGACCCAGAGCAGCGAGAGGCCGTCCGCCTCGCGGCGACGGGTGAGCAGGGCCTCCAGGCGCGCGGTGTTGTCGGCGTCGAGATTGGCGCTGGGCTCGTCGAGCAGCAGCAGCCGGGGCGAGAGCGGCAGCAGCCGCAGCAGCGCCAGTCGCTGGCTCTCCCCGCTGGACAGGCGCTCCGGCGCGCTGGCGCGGAGCGCGGGGTCCAGGCCGAGGGCGTCCAGGTCGGCATCGGTGAGTCCGGGGGGCAGCAGTTCGTCCACGCGCGTCCCCCACCACACGGGCTCGGCCGGCAGGTAGGCCACGCGTCGGCGCCACTGCGCGGGCGGCACGCTGGCCTGGGGCTCGCCGTCCAGCAGCACCTCGCCGTCGTGGGGATCCAGGTCGGCCAGCGCCCGCAGGAGCAGGGTCTTGCCCGCGCCCGACGGCCCGGTGACGAAGACGCAGGCGCCGCGCTCCACGCTGAAGCCGAGCGGCCCCAGGGCGGGGCGCTGGAGTTCGCGGACCTCGAGCAAGGGCATGGCAACCTCACTGCAGTCCGGGCGCCGGACCGAGGTCCGGGGCCCCCGTCGTCCCACCGCGCCCGCGCGACTCAGAACTCGGAGGCGATTTCCGCGTCGATCTTCCTGGCGGTGGCGCGGAGCGCCTCGGCGGGCGCGGCGGTGCCGCGCATCACGCGCTGGATGGCGCCCTCCTCCAGGTACTTGCGTCCGGCGAACCACGCGGCGTTGCGCGGCTCGCTGCGCGCGGTCTCGAGCTGGCCGTAGGCCGCCTCCAGGCCCGGCGTCGCCGCCAGGAGCTCCTGCATGGCCGGCTGCTCCATGCAGCTGCGGCGCAGGGGCGCGTAGCCGGTGGCGATGGACCAGCGCGTGGCGTTCGCGGTGTCGGTGAGGAAGCGGATGAACTCCCAGGCGCCGCGCTTCTGCGCGTCGGTGGCGCGCTTGAAGAGCACGAGGTTCGTCCCCTGGATCAGGGCGACGTCCCGCTTCTTCCCCGGCAGCGGCGCCACGCCCAGCTCGAAGTCCAGGATGCCGCGCAGGAAGGACAGCGAGACGCTCGAGCCCTCCATCATGCCCACCTTCCCCGCCTTGAACTCGTTCTGGTAGGCGTAGTCGAAGGTGGCGTAGCCCAGCGTGCGCTCGCCGAACATCGCGCGCATGAAGGTCATGGCCTCGACGCCCGGCGGCTCCGCGATGGTGCAGCGGCTGCCGTCGGCGGAGAAGAAGTCGCCGTCGTCCTGCAGCAGCAGGTTGCCGAAGACCGTCACCGACGCGCGCGCCGTGGAGCCCCAGCGGTCGTTGCGGCCGTCGCCGTCGAGGTCGGCGCTGATGCGCGCGCTGTAGTCGCGCCACTCGTCCCAGTTGCGGGGCGGGCGCTCGGGGTCGAGGCCGAGCTCGGCAAAGAGGTCGCGGTTGTAGAAGAGCGTGCGCACGCTCTTGTTGAAGGGGAAGGACCAGAGCTGGCCTTCGCCGTTCGCGTCCGGGTACCGGCACTCGTCGAGGAAGACCGGGCGGAAGTCGGCCCAGTCGGCCTCGCTGAGGCCGTCGACGCCCATCGCGCCGTCGGCGTAGGGCTGCAGGCATTCGATCACGCCGCCGGCCATCATCTCGGACGTCCACGCCTCGTAGGCCTGGCTGATCGTGGGCGGCTGCCCGGCGGCCACGGCGGCGATGATCTTCTGGCTCAGCGCCTGGTAGCGGCTCATGTTGTAGGCGCGCACGGGCATCTCGGGATGCAGCGCGTTGTAGGCGTCGACGATCTCGAGCAGCTGCGGCTCCCAGCGGCCCATGGCGTGCCAGAAGGTGATGACGTTCTCGTCGCCGCCGCGGGCGCAGTCGCCCAGCGCCAGGGGCAGCAGGGCCAGGAGCAGCCAGGCGCGTCGCACGCTCACTCCTTCAGGCCGCTGGAGGCCAGGGACGCGATGATCTGCTTCTGGGCGAAGAAGTAGAGCACCAGCAGCGGCAGCACGCTGAGCGTGGTGGCCGCCATCATCAGGCCGTACTCGGTGCCCTCCTCCTGGCTGAAGGCCGCCAGGCCGATCTGGATGGGACGCATCGCCGGGCTGTGCGTCATGACCAGGGGCCAGAGGAAGGAGTTCCACGAGCCGATGATCGTGAAGAGCACGATCGTCACCAGGATCGCCTTGGACAGCGGCATGACGATCCGCCACAGGATCGAGAAGCGCGTGGCGCCGTCGATGGTGGCGGCGTCGAAGAGGTCCTGGGGGATGGTCTTGAAGTGCTGGCGGAGCAGGAAGATCGAAAAGACCTTCACCGTCCACGGCACGATCAGCGCGTAGTAGGTGTCGAGCCAGCCCAGCCGCGCGATGATGATGAAGCTCGGCACCAGGTAGACCGGCTCGGGCACCATCATCATGCTGAGGAAGAGCAGGAAGAGCGCGTCACGGCCCTTGAAGCGCATGCGCGCGAAGGCGTAGGCGGCCAGCGCGCTCGTCACCACCACGCCCAGCACGCAGGTCAGCGCCACGTAGACGGTGTTGAAGAAGTAGCGGCCGAAGGGCGCGCTCTGCCAGGCCTCCACGTAGTTGGCCACGAGCTTGCCGAGGCTGCGCGTCTCGCCCTCGGAGCTGCTGCCGGGCTCGCCGTAGCCGGGGCTGAAGACCTCGGGCAGGAAGCGGTGCGGCTCGCGCGTGATCTCCAGGGTACTGCGGAAGGACGTGGAAACCATCCACAGGAAGGGCATCACCATGCTAAGCCCCGCGAGGATGAGCAGCAGGTGGAGCCCGCCGCGGCCGAGCCAGTGCATGCGTCCGGCGCCGGCCATCAGTAGTGCACCCTGCGTTCGGCCAGGCGCCGCTGCACCATCGTCAGGCCCAGGATGATCAGGAAGAGCACCAGCGCCACCGCGCTGGCGCGGCCCAGGCTGGCCGGCGGCGTGAAGCCCTTGTCGAAGAGGTAGTAGACGAGGACCTTCGTGCTGTCCTCGGGCCCGCCGGGCGGGGAGGTCATGAGGTAGACGAGGCTGAAGGTCTGGAAGCTCACGATGGTGCTCATGATGAACACGTAGAAGGTCGTCGGGCTGAGGATCGGCCAGGTGACGTGGCGGAAGAGCTGCCAGTTGCCGGCGCCGTCGATGCGCGCGGCCTCGTACTGCTGCTGGGGGATGTTCTGCAGTCCCGCCAGGAAGATGACGATGTTGTAGCCGAGCCCCTTCCAGGTGTTCACCATCGCCAGGCTGACCAGCGCCAGGCTCGGTCCGCCCGCCCAGCCGGGCAGCCAGCGCCCGCCGGGATCCAGCATCAGCTGGAAGACGCCCCGGCTCTCGGCCAGCCAGCCCGGCCGCCCCAGGTGCAGCCGCTCCATGAAGAAGTTCAGGATGCCCAGCTCGGGCTCCAGGATCCACTTCCAGATCACGGCCACCGCGACCATGCTCGTCACCACCGGCATGAAGTAGATCGTCCGGTACAGGCCGAGCGCCTTGATCTTGCGGTTGAGCAGCAGGGCGAAGAAGAGCGACACGAAGATCGCCGGCGGCACGGTCCCCAGCACGAACCAGAGCGTGGTGCCGAGGGAGTGCCAGAAGGTGGGGTCCTGGAAGAGCTTCACGTAGTGGCCGACGCCGACGAAGCCCACCAGCGCGCCCATCTTGATCTCGTAGAAGCTGAAGGTGAAGGCGGCGAGGATCGGCACCAGGCGGAAGATCAGCACGATGGCCGCGGCCGGCAGGATGTAGAGCAGCGCGCCGGCGGCGTCGCGGCGGTGCCGGCGGCGCAGCCTGCGCGCGATGTCCTGTTCGAGGGCGGGGGCGGGGTCGTGGCTGTGCATTTCGCGCGCACTCTACGGGGCGGCCCGAGTGCTGTCAACAGGCCCGCCGGCGCGCGCCTTCCCCCTTGACTTCGCGGCGCGCCGACGGAAACATGACCGGACCCTCAGTCAGGCGCCGGCCGCCGCGACGCGGCCGACGCGAAGGAGCAGCCGTTGGTCCTGCTGGTCATCGTCCTCAGCGACTCGGCGCTGCTCGAGGAGGTGCTCGAAGCCTTCCTCGAGATCGGCGTCCAGGGCGCCACCGTGCTGGGCGCGCAGGGCATGGGCGAGATCCTGTCCCAGGAGGTGCCCATCTTCGCCGGGCTGCGCCAGCTCTTCCCGGGCGGCGAGGGCAAACACCGCCTGATCCTGTCGGTGACGGACCGGGCGAAGGCGGCCGAGGCCGTCGGGCTGCTGGAGTCCATCGGCGGTCCGCTGGCGGACAAGGGCTCCGGCATCGCCTTCACGCTTCCCGTCGACTCCCTCTGGGGCCTCGCCGAGGAGCTCTGATGTTGCGGATTCCGGAACCCCGGCCGGACCCGCCGGCCCCCGGAAACCCACGCGCCCAGGGCCCCAGCCGACTTCAGGCAAGCCCAATTTCATGCCGGATTCCGGGTTGACCGCTTTTTGGCCTTCGCGGTATAATCCTCCTTGTCTGTCGCCCCATGCGCTTCATCCTGCTCATGGGTGATGTGGGCCGAACGGGCCCCACATCATGGATGCAACCCCTGCTGACCGGTTGCGCCCTACGGGAAGAAAGACACGTCGCGTGACACCTTACCGGGGGCCTAGTCTACCTTTTAGGAGGTTTCGAATGGCCATGAGGAATATCATCTCTCTTGCTCTGGCAGCCGTGTGCGTTCTGGGCCTGGCAGTGGGGGCAAGCGCAGGTATCCCGGATACCAACAACTCCTTCGCGTCCGCCGACAACTGCGGCCGCTTCACCATCGCCCCCGGCGGCGGTGACACCCTCGGCGCCGAGGGCTACACGATCCACGTGACCGTGCTGGACATCAACGGCGATCCCGTGATCACGCTCGCGGCGACCGATCTGTGGCTGGACCGTCCTGGTGACATGGTGAAGTGCGCCGGTGGCAGCCAGGCTGACACGGCCGTCGACGGCCTGGGCCAGACCCAGTTCAGCGGCACGATCTACGGCGGTCTGACGGGCGATGGCGGCGACGGCATCAACTGCGACACCGCCGCGGTCTACGTCTACGCGCTGGGCATCGTCCTGAACATGGGCAACCCCGTCTGCGTGAACTATGACAGCACGGATCTGAACGGCGACCTGGCCGTCACCGTGGGCGACTTCGGCAAGTTTGCCGCGGACTTCAACTGCACCGCGGGCTGCGATCCTTGCCACGACTACAACGAGGACGGCTCCACGTCCGTCGCGGACTTCGGCATTTTCGGCGGCTACTTCAACAATAGCGTCTGCCCCTAGGCCGAAGCGCCAGCAAAGCGTGCTTGGGCGAGACCGGGCATCCTGATCGATGCC
Source organism: Candidatus Latescibacterota bacterium (assembly GCA_020633725.1). Lineage (NCBI taxonomy): Bacteria > Pseudomonadati > Candidatus Latescibacterota > Candidatus Latescibacterota bacterium. The sequence continues at coordinate 291,427 of JACKDC010000005.1, read as the reverse complement.
CATGCAGCAGGATTCGCGGGAGGCTTCGGCCTCCCGCTTTTCGTTGGACACAGCGCGCCCTTGCCCCGAGGCGCGCCACGCTCTAGTCTCCTCCCCCATGCCGCTCAGGACAGAACGCGCCGACGGCCACGCCGTCCTCACCCTCGCCGCGCCGCCCCGCAACCTGCTGGACGAGCCGCTGCTCCACGCCCTCCTCGCGGCCCTCGACGCCCTGCGCGCCGACGGCGCCCCCCCGCTGCTCCTGCGCGCGGAGGGCCGCCACTTCAGCACGGGCTATCCGGTGGACGCGATCCCCGAGGACATCTTCCACGCCGACCCGGCCCGCCGCGCGGCCGTGCCCTTCGAGCGCGTGATGGCCGGCCTCTGGGACTATCCCGCCCCCGTCATCGCGGCGGTGGCCGGCGACGCCTACGGCGGCGCGGTGGAGCTGCTCTGCTGCGCGGACCTGCGCGTGGGCGCGCGGGACCTGCGGCTGGCCGTGCCCTCGGCGCGCCTGGGCCTGGTCTACAGCCCGACGGGCATGCGCCGCTTCCAGTCCGCCTTCGGCGCGCCGCTCACCCGGGAGCTGCTGCTGCTCGGCGAGCCGATCGGCGCGCGCCGCGCGGCCCGCGCCGGCTTCTTCTGCCGCCTCGTGCCCGCGGAGCAGGTGGACCAGGCCGCCGCCACGCTGATGGCGAGCGCCCTCGCCGCCGCGCCCGCCGCCCTGCGCGGCACGCGACAGACCCTCCGCCGCCTCGAGGGGGCAGAGCCACTTGACAGCGTCGTTCTCGCTGAGATCGCCGCCTGGCGGCACGCGGCCTGGCGGAGCGAGGACTTCAAGGAGGCGCAGCGGGCGTTTCTCGAGAAGCGCCGGCCGCGCTGGCGGACGGACTAGTCTCCGTCCGCGCCGGCGTCCAGGCGCTCGCGGACGAGCCGGCTCGCCAGCCGCGGATCCGCCTTGCCCTTGCTGTCGGCCATGAGCTGACCCACGAACCAGCCGAAGAGCTTCGACTCGCCCGCGCGATAGCGGGCGAGCTCGGACGGGTTCGCCGCCACGATGGCCGCCACGCGGGCGGCCAGGGCGTCCTCGTCGCTCACGAGGCCCAGGTCCAGACGCCGGATCCAGGCGGCCGCGTCGCCGCCCTCGTCCACCATGCGGGCGAAGACGGTCTTCGCCGCCGAGTTGCTCAGCTCGCCCGCCTCGACCCGCTTCAGCAGGTCCGCCAGGCCGGCCGGGGGCACGGGGAAGTCCGCCGGCGCGAGGCCGCGCTCGTTGGCGTGGCGCAGCAGCTCGCCCGAGACCCAGGACGTCGCCGCGGCCAGCGGCGCGCCCGCGCCCAGCACGGCCTCGAAGGTGTCGGCGAGGGCGGGATCGGCGGTGAGCACGCCGGCGTCGTAGGGCGTGAGCCCCAGGGCGACGAAACGCGCCGCGCGCGCCGCGGGCAGCTCGGGCAGAGAGGCGCGCACGGCGTCCAGCCAGGCCGGGTCGACGCGCACGGGCGGCAGGTCGGGATCGGGGACGTAGCGGTAGTCCTCGGCGTCCTCCTTGCCCCGCATGGGCCGCGCCTCGCGCGCCGCGGCGTCCCAGAGCAGGGTCTCCGGGCGCACGCGCTCGCCGGCCTCCAGCAGCGCGGCCTGGCGCTCCGCCTCGAAGCGCAGCGCGGCCTCCACGCCACGGAAGGAGTTGAGGTTCTTCAGCTCGGTCTTCACGCCGAGCGCCGTGCTCCCCGGCCGGCGCAGCGACAGGTTCGCGTCGCAGCGCAGCGACCCCTCCTCCATGTTGCCGTCGCAGACGCCGAGGTAGACGAGCAGCTGCCGCAGCGCGCGCAGCGTGGCATGGGCCTCGGCCGGACTGCGCAGATCGGGCTCGGTGACGATCTCCGCCAGCGGCACGCCGCAGCGGTTCAGGTCCACCCGCGTGCCCCCCGCGCCGTGCACGCTCTTGCCCGCGTCCTCCTCCAGGTGGATGCGCTTCAGGCGCACGCGCCGTCCGTCCACCGTCAGCGCGCCCTCCTCGCAGAGCGGCCGCGCGTACTGCGAGATCTGATAGCCCTTGGGCAGGTCAGGGTAGAAGTAGTGCTTGCGCGCCATCACGCTCACGGGCGCGATGCGGCAACCCGTGGCGAGGCCGACGCGCAGCGTCAGCTCCACCGCCTGCCGATTGAGGACGGGCAGCGCGCCGGGCAGGCCGAGGCAGACCGGGCAGCAGCGGCTGTTGGGCGCGCCGCCCACGGCCGCCGCGCAGCCGCAGAAGGCCTTGGTGGCCGTGAGGAGCTGGGCGTGCACCTCGAGGCCGATGACCGTCTCCCAGGCGCCCGTCACGACGTCTCCCCCAGCGCCCGGTCCACCGCGTCGCGGCGCAGGGCCGCGAAGGGGAAGCAGCGCTCGAGCGCGGCGGCCACGCGGATGAGCATGGGCTCGTCCAGCGCGCGGGTGACGACCTGCATCCCCAGCGGCAGCCCCCCCGCCAGGGCGGTGGGGACGCTCGCCGCGGGCAGTCCCGCCAGGCTGGCGGGCAGCGTGAAGAGATCGGAGAGGTACATGTCCAGCGGGTCGTCGAGCTTCTCGCCCAGGCGGAAGGCCGGCGTGGGCGCGGTGGGCAGCAGGATGGCGTCGCAGGCGGCGAAGGCCGCCGCGAATTCCTCGGCCAGGCGCGCGCGCCAGCGCTGGGCGCGCAGGTAGTAGTCCTCGTAGTAGCCGCTCGCCAGCGCGAAGGTGCCCAGCAGGATGCGCCGCTTCACCTCGGCGCCGAAGCCTCGGCCGCGACTTCGGGTGAGCATGGTCTCCAGGTCGTCCGCGGCGGCGCGGCGGCCGTAGCGGATGCCGTCGAAGCGGGCGAGGTTGCTGCTCGCCTCGGCGTTCGCCACCAGCGCGTAGATGGCCACGGCCTGCCCGAGACTGGGCAGTTCGACGCGCACGCGCCGCGCGCCCTCCCGCTCCAGCGCGGCGGCGGCGTCCAGCCAGGCCGCGCGGACGGTCGCGTCCATGGGCAGCGCGTCCAGGCCGTCCGGCAGGCCGAGGCGCAGGCCCGCCACGCCGCGCTCCGTCTCGGGCAGGAGCGACGGCACGGGCGCGCGCAGGGTCGTGGCGTCCGCGGGGTCGTGGCCCATGATCAGCTCGAGGACCCGGGCGGCGTCCTCCACGTTTTTCGTCAGGGGGCCGATCTGGTCGAGGCTGCTGGCGAAGGCCACCAGGCCATGGCGGCTCACCCGGCCGTAGCTCGGCTTGACGCCCACGACGCCGCAGAAGGCCGCGGGCTGGCGGATGCTCCCGCCCGTGTCGCTGCCCAGGGCGAAGGGCGCGAGATCGGCGGCCACCGCCGCCGCCGCTCCCCCGCTGGAGCCGCCGGGGGAGCGCTCCAGGTCCCAGGGATTGCGGGTCGGTCCCGCCGCCGAGTGCTCGCAGGAGGAGCCCATGGCGAACTCGTCCATGTTGGTCTTGCCCAGGTAGCGGCCGCCGGCGGCGACGAGCTGGGCCGCGGCCGTGGCGTCGTAGGGCGAGACGTAGCCCTCGAGGAGGCGGGACGCGCAGGTGGTCGGCGTCCCCGCGAGGTTCATGTTGTCTTTGAGGGCGAAGGGCAATCCCCCGAGCACCGCGTCGGTTGGAAGGGGCGCCGCGGTGTCCGCCGGCCGGTGCAGGTAGCAGTGGAGCTGCGGGTCCAGTCGCGCGATGCGCTCCGTCTGGGCCAGCCAGAACTCGTCGACGCTGAAGGCGCCGGCGTCCAGGGCGCGGCGGGCGTCCCGCAGTCCGAGGCGAGGGATCACGGCTTGCCCTCGATCTCGAGCACGGGCGGGACGAGGAAGTGGCCCTCCTCCACGGCCGGCGCCAGGGCGAGCGGCGTGGCGGCGTCGAGCGAGGGACGGACCGCGTCGTCGCGGAGCGCGCCGTCGAGCGTCGCTCCCGGGAGCTCCGCGTCCAGCGCCGCGAGGCGCTCGGCGTAGTCCAGGACGCGGGAGAGGTCGTCCATCATGGCCGCGCGCTCGTCCTCGGCCAGCTCGAGGCGCGACAGGCGCTCCAGGTGCAGCAGCAGCGCGCGGTCGATCTTCACGAGCGCCTCCCGCGCTAGAGGGGACGCAGGCCCGCGACCCGGGCCAGCAGCTTGCGGGCGCCCTTCTCGTCGAACATGACGATCACGCGCAGCTCGTCGCCCTTGCCCTCGAGCTTGTGCACGGTGCCGGGCCCCAGGCTGGCGTGGCGCACGCGCATCCCGACGCGCAGGGCGGCCTCGCCGTCGTCCTGGGTGAACTCGTCGGCGAAGTCGTCCGCTGCGCCGGCCTGCCCGGGGTCCTGCGAGAAGTGCCCGCCGAAGTCGTGGCCCGAGCCGCCGAAGGACGGCGCGCGATGCGCGTCGCGACGCGGCGCGGCGGCGGCCCGCCCCGCCTGCCAGCGCTGGCCGCCGCGGCTCTCGCCGCCGCGGCGCTGGCCACCCCAGCCCCCGTAGCTCGAGCTGCCCGCGCCCGACAGCAGCTCCTCGCCTTCGCGCTCCACCCACTGCTCGGGCAGCTCGTCGAGGAAGCGGCTGGGCATGCAAGGCAGGGTGTCGCCGAAGCGCCGGCGGTTCATGGCGTGCAGGATCCACAGCCGCGCGCGCGCGCGCGTCACGCCCACGTAGAAGAGCCGCCGCTCCTCCTCCACCTCGCCCTCGTCGTCGCTGCCCGTGCTCAGCGCGTGGGGCAGCAGCTGCTCCTCGACGCCGGTGAGGAAGACCGTGTCGAACTCCAGGCCCTTGGCGTTGTGCAGCGTCATCAGGGTGACGGTCTCGCCCCCCTCCCCCAGGCCGTCGATGTCGGCCACCAGGGCCACCTCGGCGAGGAAGTCCGCCAGCGAACCCGGCGTGGGCGCGCCGGCCACGGGGGCGTCGGGGGCCTCCGGCGCGACCGCCGCCGGCGTGGCCGCCAGCCGCGCCTCGAAGAAGGCCTGCGCCGCGCTCACGAGCTCCTCCACGTTCTCGCGTCGCGTCTCCCCCTGCAGCGGATCGCTGTCGGTGAGGTAGTCCATGTAGGGGACGCGCTCGAGCAGGCGCTCGATCACCTCGGGCGCGGCGTCGCTGTCGGGACGCGCGCTCAGCTCGAGGAGGAGCCGTCCGAACTCGCGCAGGCGCCGGCCGCCGGCGTCGGGCAGCGTGTCCAGACGCTCGGGGAAGGCCGTGATCAGCAGACCCGGGGCGATGCCCTCGCGCCGCGCCAGCTCGATCAGCCGCGCCTGGGTGGTCTTGCCGATGCCCCGCGGCGGCGTGTTGACGATGCGCTCCAGGCTCACCGTGTCGGCCGGGTTCAGCACCAGCTTGAGATAGGCCAGCAGATCGCGGATCTCCTTGCGGTCGTAGAAGCGCGTCCCGCCGACGATCTGGTAGGGCAGGCGCTGGCGGCTCATGGCCGCTTCGAGCGCCCGACTCTGGGCGTGCGTGCGGTAGAGCACCGCGAACTCCCCCAGCGGCGTGCCCATCGCCGACTGGCTGCGGATGCGGCGCGCGACCAGGTCCGCCTCGGCGTCCTCGTCGCTCACGGTCAGCACGCGCACCGGCTGGCCCTCGGCCTGCTCGGTCCAGAGCGCCTTGCCCTTGCGCTGACGGTTGTTGGCGATGACCGCGTTGGCCACCTCGAGGATCGGCTGGGTGGAGCGATAGTTCTGCTCCAGGCGGATCACCGCGGCGCCGGGGAAGTGCCGCTCGAAGTCGAGGATGTGCTTGAGGTCGGCGCCGCGCCAGCCGTAGATGGACTGGTCGTCGTCGCCCACCACGAAGAGGTTGCCGCTCGCGGCGGCCAGGTGCTCGATGAAGCGCATCTGCAGGGCGTTGGTGTCCTGGAACTCGTCGACGAGCACGTAGTCGAAGCGCCGCGACCAGCGCTCCCGCGCCTCGGCGTTCTCGGCGAAGAGGCGCACCGGCAGCGCGATGAGGTCGGTGAAGTCCAGCGCCTGCGCCCGCGCGAGCCCCTGCTGATAGGCGACGTAGATCCGCGCCGCCTGCCCGTCGCGGTAGCCCTCGGCCAGTTCCGTCGCCTCGTCCGGGCCGAGCAGCTGGGTCTTGTAGCGCTCGATCGCCGCGCGCGCCGCCTGCGGCGTGAAGCTGCCCTCCGGCAGGGCCATCTCCTTCATCAGACGCTTGAGCAGGGAGAGCTGGTCGTCCGCATCGTAGATGCTGAAGTCCCGCGCGATGCCCATGGCCTCCCACTCGCGGCGCAGGATGCGCACGCCCGTCGCGTGGAAGGTGCCGAGCCAGAGGCTGCGGGCCCCCTCGCCGAGGCTCGCCTCCAGGCGCCGGCGCATCTCGCCGGCCGCCTTGTTGGTGAAGGTGAAGCCGAGGATGCGCCAGGGCGGCGTGCCGGCGGCCACGAGGCGGCGGATGCGCTCGGTGAGGACGCGCGTCTTGCCGCTGCCCGCGCCGGCGATCACGAGGCAGGGCCCCTCACCGTGGGCCACGGCCTCCTGCTGCGGGGGGTTGAGCGTGAGGGAGGACACAGAAACTCCATGAGATGGGCAGGCGTTGGGTGCTTCGGCGAGAGGCTACCATACGGACCTCGCCCCGCTCGCGCAATCTTCTTCTGCCTCTGCTTCTGCCTCTGCTTCTGCTACGCAGCGGCGCGAAGGTTCCAGCCGAGCGCGTCTGAGGCGAGCGCAGCGAGCCGAAGTCAAGCGAGGTGGAACTCCTTCGCGCCGCCTCAGAATTGAGCCCCGATCGAGAAGTGCGTCCGCCGCGGCCCGAGCTCCTTGAGATCGGTGGGCCACGCGATGTCCCAGAGCAGCAGGAAGCCGCCGAGGTTGATGCGGAAGCCGTAGCCGATGTCGCTGCGCAGATCCTGCAGGCGCAGGCCGTCGCCCGACTTGAAGGCGCGGAAGTTGTCGCCGTTCCACGCGCCGCCGAAGTCCGCGAAGACGCTCCCGCCGATGCCGCCCCAGATCAGGGGCAACGGACCGCCGAGGTAGATGTAGCGGATGAACGGGAAGCGCCACTCGACGCTGCCCAGCGCGGTGCGCGTGCCGGCGAAGTCCAGGTAGTCGTAGCCGCGCAGATCGTAGGGGCCGCCCAGCGTGTAGACCACCGGGTCGACGCCCTCGCTGAAACGTCCGCTGAGGCGCAGCGCGAGGCTGTGGCCCCCCGGGCCGAGCATGTAGTGGCGCCAGTCGGCGTAGGCCAGCCAGCGCGCCACGGGTTCACCGCTGCCGAGATCGTGCGCGTAGGCGGCGCTCAGCGCCCAGCGGCTGCCCTTGACCGGACCGAGCGCGTCGAAGAGCGCGTTGTCGTAGACCAGCGACAGGCTCGGCTGCCCCAGGAGCCGCTTCTCGACCGCCGGGCGGTCCGGGTCGCTGATGGGGATCGGCCGTCCCCAGGGATCGAAGCCCTCGTAGTACTCGCGCCGGGCGTAGAGCAGGTTGAGGTCGTAGTCCAGGCGCATGAACAGGCTGAAGGGATAGCTCGCCGACAGGAAGCCGCCGCGGCGCCACTCCAGGGCGAGGCGGTCGCTGGGGAAGTACTCGCCGAAGCTGCCCACGCGCGTCTGGTAGTAGCTCAGGAACGAGTAGGCCCCCACGCTCCAGTTCAGGCGACGGGTGCGCCGCGTGTAGGCCGCCATGAGGTTCGAGTCGGAGATGTTGCCGAAGACGTCGAGCAGCAGCAGGATCTCCTGGTCGCCGAGCACGTCCTTGAAGGTGATGACGCTGCTTCCGTAGAGCCCGTAGAGGGTGTCGTAGGTGACCTGCCGGCCCATGGCGTCCACCAGGAAGCGCGTGCTGTAGGGCTCGCCGCGGCCGGTGAGGCTATCCGGCGCCGGGGCGGCGGCCGGCAGTGCGAAGCCCAGCTCGCTGGAGTCCGGCGGCGCGGCGAAGGGCGTGTAGAGCCGCTGCTCGGGGTTCGCGGCCAGGCCCGGCCGCTCGTCCTCGGGCGCGAGCAGGCCTGGCAGATCCTCGATGACGAAGACGTCGTAGCCGCCGCCGTCCAGCGAGGAGAAGGCGAGGCGCGTGTCGTCGTGGCTGAGGGACGGGCCCATCACGCCGCCGGCCGGCGCGTAGACCCGGCGCGGCGCGGAGTCGGGCGCGGCCTGGAACCAGAGGTCCTGGAGACCGGCCGCGGTGCTGGTGAAGAGCAGGCCGCCGCCGGCCAGCGGCAGCGGGCTGCGGTCGTCGCCCGCGGTGGCGGCCAGGGGCGTGGGCGCCGCGTCGGGGTCCACGGCGAGGCGCCAGAGGTCGTAGCCGTCGCCCACGTCGAAGACCTCGGGGTGCTCGCCGAACTCCGCCGGATCCAGGAAGACGGGCGGATGCTCGCCGTCCGCGGCGAAGAGGCCGGGGAAGAGCGCGTCGTGCCGCGCGTAGATCAGCGTCTCGGCGTCGAGCCACGCGGGGTCCTGCTCGTCGGCCAGGTCGTGGGTGAGCTGGCGCCAGGCGCCGCCGTCCAGGTCCAGCAGATAGAGATCGGTGACGCCCCCGGCCACGCCGCTCACCGCGATGCGCCTGCCGTCGGGCGACCAGGCCGGGCCGCGCATGCTGTCCAGCGACGGACGGTAGCGCGCGAGCTCCTTGCCGTCGTCCGCGCTCACGATCACCAGCGCGTCCGCGCCGCCGGAGAGCGCGGAGAACGCGAGGCGGGTGCCGTCGGGCGAGAAGGAGACGCCGGTGTCGAAGGGGTGCAGGCTCTCGAGCCGCGACGAGCGATGCCCGGTGACCAGGCGGCGCAGCACCTTGCCGTCGAGACTGGAGGCCAGGTAGAGGTTCACCTCGCCCTCGTTGTCGGCGAAGTAGGCCATGCGGCTGCCGTCGGGGCTGAAGCGCGGGTGCATGAAGAAGGCGCGACCCGCCTGCTCGTGGTCCAGCAGCCGGAAGGCGCGCTGGTCGGGACGTCCCCGCTCGGCCAGCCGCGGCCAGGTGCGCTCCTTGGTGTCGCGCAGGAACTCGCGGCTGAAGCGCTCGAGGTTCATCCCCGTGCTCTTCTGCAGCGCGCGGTCCAGGTTGCCCCGGCCGCTCATCTCCTTCAGCAGCTCGGGCAGGATCCCCTCGCCGAAGCGCCGGGTCAGGTAGGCCATGGCCGCCTGGCCTTCCTTGTAGACGAGGAAGCCGCCCACGTAGCCGTCGAGGGGCGCGAGGTAGTCGCTGGCCACCGCGTCCTCGAGATAGAGCTGCGCGCTGGCGTCCCAGCCCGTGGAGAGGTACTCGGCCATGCCCTCGATGAACCAGAGCGGGGGCATCATGAACTGCCCCACGCTGCGCAGCACGTGCTCGGGACCATGGCCGCCGAAGAGCATGTCGAGCATGAAGACGTGCACCAGCTCGTGCGCCACCACGTGCCGGAAGTCCGGCACCGAGCCGCTGTAGGGCAGCACGACGCGGCTGCGCGTGATGTCCGTGAAGCCGCCGGTGGACTCGCTGATCAGCTCCGGGCTGACGTTGGTCTGCTGGAAGGACGGATGCGAGCTGTAGAGCACCAGCGGGATGCGTCCCTGGGGCCGGTGGTCGAGCAGCGCCGCGAGCCGCGCGTAGGCCTGCTCCGCCAGCAGCGCCGTCTGGCTGGCCAGCACGGCCTCCTCGGGGTAGTAGTACAGGTCGAAGTGCGCGCTGTGGTAGACCTGCCAGTCGAAGGAGTCGTAGTGGACCTTGTTCTTGCCGAACAGATACGCGTCCGCGCTCAGCGGCGTCAGGGCGAGAACGACGAGCGCGAGCAGGCTCCAGCGCGCTAGGGGCCGCAGGGACCGGGGGCGGGTCATCGTCGCTTTCCTCCTCGGCGGCGAACGGCCGCCACCGCCCGACTAGTACTCGTAGCGGAAGCGGATGTCCACGTTGTACTCGTTGATCAAGCCCTCGTCGGCGAACTGCCCGCCGCGGTTGACCACTTCGGAGTGCAGATAGAGCCGGTTGTAGAGCCGGTAGTCCAGGCCCACTTCCCGGTCCGAGTCCAGGCTCAGCCCCTGGTTGTAGCTGATGTAGAACCCGCCGGGCAGGTAGCGCCCGATGCGCCAGCGCGTCTCGATCTCGCCTGCCCCGGCAAGATTGCGGTTCTCCAGCCCGAAGTCCACCAGGCCGGCCAGTTCGCCCGACACCATGCGCTCCAGCCGGTTCAGCAGCTCGGCCTCCACGCGCCCCGCAACGACCGTGCCGGCCGCGCCGCTCGCGCCCTCCTCCGCGCCCACGGGCAGGCCCATGAGGATGCGCAGCACGTCCTCGCGCCCGTAGCCCTGCTCGCTCACCACGTCCACCGTGGGCTCCGCGAAGGTGTTGGTGATGTGAATCTGAATCCGGTCGTCCCGGTTCCTGGCCTCGGCCAGGATGTCGATCTTCGGATTGATGTCCGCCGCGCTGCTGAAGTCCAGATCGCCCTGGATCAGGTAGAACTTGGTCCCGAAGACGAGGTAGTAGCCGCGCAGGGTCTGCAGCTCGCCGCTGACGTCCTGGCCCGACGGCGTGTTGATCAGCTCCAGTTCGCCGGACAGCTCCAGGTTCGCCTCGTCGTTGACGAGCATCAGGTTCTGCTCCGCGCGCACGCGCAGGTCGTAGCTGAGCACCGGCGCCACGGTGGGGCCGGCGGTCTCGGCCACGTCCTGGAAGGAGTAGCTCAGCGTGCCTTCGTGCACCTCGATGTCGCCCTCGAGGTAGGGATGCGGCGGGACGTCCTCCTCCTCCCAGGTGCTGAGGTCCAGGTGGCCGCTCACGAGCCCCGTGAAGAAGGGTAGCGTGCCGAAGGAGCAACGCGCGAAGTCCGCGCTCATGCCGTAGCGGAAGGGGCCGAGCCAGGTGAGCCAGCCCTGGCCCGAGAGCTCGCCCTCCTTGAAGCGCGACCACTGGATGCCCTCGCGCGAGTGCATCGACAGGATCTCCAGCGTGCCGCCGCGAACGAGACCATCCGCGCTGAGCTCGCTGAGCCGCTCCTCCCAGCCCGCGAAGCGCAGCGTGCCGTCCCGGAGGCGCAGATAGCCGGTGGGCTGCGGGTCGGCCACGGTGCCCGCCAGCGTGATGTCCCCTTCCAGGCGGCCGCCCGCCTCGGCCAGCAGATCCCAGGCGCCGAGCAGGTCGGCGCCGTCGGCCTGCAGGTGCAGGTCGCCGTCCAGGGGACCGTCCGCGCGCAGCGTGGCCTCGCCCCGGCCGTCGGCGAGTCGGAGCGTCAGCGGCAGGGTGAGCCAGCCGTCCAGCCGGCTCGCGCCCCGCGCCAGATCGAGGTGCGCCACGCGCAGCTGTCCGTTCTCGAGGTGCGCGGTCCAGCCCAGGCGATCCAGTCCCAGGGCCCAGAAGGCCGCGCTGTCGAGGCGGGCCTCGGAGTGGACGGCGGGGTCGCTCAGCGGCCCGTCCACCGCCAGGTCGCCGCTCAGGCTGCCGCGGATGAACGCGCTCGCCGGCCAGAGGCGGGTGAGCCGCTCCAGCGGGAAGCGGTCGGCCTGGACGTCGAGGTCGGCCACGAGCCGCTCCGGCGCCAGCTGGGCCAGGGCGCCGGGGCCGTCCGCCACGTCGGGAAGTCCGGCGAGTCCGCCGGTCACCCGCAGGCTGCGGCCCGGCGACGGCTCCCAGCGCAGGCTGTCCACCGCGAGGCTGTCCCCCAGCCAGCGCAGCGCGAATTCGGCGTGGCCGGCCGCCTCGCCGTCGAGGACGAGCGAGGACAGCGCGCCGCGGGCGACGAGGCTGCCGTCGGGCTGGCGCTCGACGTCGCCGCTGAGCCGGCCCGCCAGCCCCAGCCGCGCGGGCAGCCAGGGGCCGAGCTGCGCCAGGTCCAGGGCGTCCAGGCGCAGACGATCCGGCCCGCTCTCGGGCCGGTTCCAGCGGAGGTCCACGCCGCCCTGCTCCGACTGCCAGTGCACGGGACCGATGGCCGGCGGATCGCCGAGGTCCACGCGCAGCCGCCGGTCGTTGAGCCACTCCACCCCCAGCCAGCGCAGCCAGGCGCGATCGAGCGTGAGCCGCGGCGGCAGGAGCGCCAGGTCCACGCTGCCGCCCAGGTCCGCGGCCGCGTCCGGCGCGTCCAGGGAGATCTGGCGCAGGCGCAGCGAGTCGCCCAGCAGGCTGGCCTCGACGAAGTAGCGGTCGGCCTCGACGCCCAGCCAGAGGAGGCTGTCGCCCTCGGCGTGGATCGCCAGGGGCGCGAGTTCGAGCGCGTCGCCGCGCAGCGTGAAGCGCCCGCGCTGCCAGTGGGCGCCCAGGTAGCTCAGGTCCTCGAAGCGCCCGTCCAGCGACAGCGCCGGCGCCGGCGCGGGGCCGGCGAAGCGGCCGCTCAGCTCAACGCGCCCCGTCAGGAGGCTGTCTCCCGCGAAGACGCCCGTCAGCCGCGCGCCGTCGCTCCGCGCCTCGATGGCCAGATCGAGGCTGTCGGCGGCGGGGCGGATGACGCCGTCCACGGTGACGTCCAGCCCGCGATCCTGCAGCGTGACGTCCATGAGGCGCAGGCTGTCGCCGCGCAGCCCCGCGCGCCCCTCGGCCTCGGCGAAGGGGTAGCGGTCCAGCGTGCCGGGGCCCAGGGTGAAGCGGAAGCGGCCGTCGCCGCCGGGGTCCTCGGCGTGCAGGCGGCCGCTGAGATCGGTGACGAGACCGCTGCCGAAGAACGTCGCCAGGTCGAGATGCTCGAGCCGGGTGTCGGCGCTGTAGCCGAACTCGCGGCCGAAGAGGGGCAGGGTGAAGGAGGCGGCGCCGTCCACGGCGCTCTCGTTCACCCGGCCGCGCAGCAGCGAGAAGTGGAAGCGGCCGTCGGTGTAGAGGCCGCGGCAGCTGACGCTGTCGAGCGCGAAGTCGTAGAGCTCGCCGCTCAGCTGGCCGGCGAGCAGCAGGCTGTCGGGGCTGCCCCCCACGTGCACCGTGCCGCGCAGGTAGCTGTCCGTGTCCAGCTCGGCGTCGGCGGCCTCGGCCAGCTCGCGAAGCCGCGCGGGATTGACGCTGATGTCCACGTCCAGCCGCCGCGGCTCGGCCAGCGCCAGGTCGCCGCGCAGCTCGAGGCGCGACTCGGGCAGGTTGAGGTCCACCCCCGCGACGGTGAGCCGGCCGCCCTCGCGCAGGATGAACAGGCCCGCCGCGTGCAGGGTCGGCCGGCCGGGTCGCTCCAGCGTGAGGCGCTGCAGATCGAGGGAGGTGCCGTCGCTGTTGCGGAACAGGCTGAAGGCGCCCTGGCCGAGGCGCAGCGTGTCGCGTCCCGCGGGCGTCTCGCGCAGGATGAGGAGCTGGTCGAAGACGGCCTGGTCCACCGCCACCTGCACCTGGCTGCGCTCGCCGGCGGGGCTGTCGAAGCCGGGATAGGCCCAGCCCTCGGCCTCCACCGGGTAGGCGCGCAGGACGCCGTTCTCGAGCTCCAGCCACTCGCCCTGGAAGCCGCCGCGCAGCAGGCTCGTGGGCGCGAAGCGCAGGGCCACGCGCCCCGCGGTGAACAGGTCGAAGGGCGCGTGCCCCGGGCCCTCGTAGCTCACGCGCAGCCCGTGGAGGACCAGCTCGCCCGGCAGGCGGCCCTCGATGCCCGCCAGATGCAAGCTGTAGCCGCGGGCCTGGAGCAGGTTGCGCGTCACGATGGCCGCCACCCGCTCGGCGAGCCACGGGTTGTTGCGCGAGACGAAGAGCAGCGCGCCCACCAGGATCAGCAGGAAGAGCGCGAGGGCCGCCAGGGTGGAGTTGCGAACGTGCCGACGCATCAGAAGGTGTGCCCCAGGCTGAGGTGCCAGCGGCCGCCCTTGTCGGTGAGGTTCTGCAGCGGCAGGCCGAAGTCCACGCGGATCACCGTGATGGGCGTGAGATAGCGCAGTCCCGCGCCCAGCCCGTAGAAGACGCGCCGCGTGTCGTTGCGCTCGCCCGCCTGCCAGGGCAGGGCGCGCGCGATGGCGATGTCCTCGAGGCTCTCCCAGTCGCCGCCGCCGTCGAAGAAGAGCACGCCCCCGAAGCTGCTGCGGCCGAAGAGGCTCAGCGGGAAGCGCCACTCGAGGTTCGCCACGAGCATGTAGCGTCCGCCGAGGATGTAGTCCGGCAGGCTCTGCCCCGGCACCTCGGGCGTGAGATCGCTGTCCTCGGGGTTGATGCGCGGGCCGAGGCTGTTCTCGTCGTAGCCGCGCACGGTGGCGCCGCCGCCGCAGTAGAAGCGCTCCTGAAAGGGCACGCCGTCGGCCGGCACGCCGGCCAGCTGCTCCGTGCGGCTCTTTCCGTAGGGCCAGACGCCGCCGAGGAAGATGCGCGACGCCACGATGCCCTCGCCGCTCAGCCGCCGGTGACGCGTGAGGTTGAGCTGCAGGCGCTGGAAGCTGTGGTCGCCGCCCTGAACGCCGCCGGCGAGCTCGTAGCTCGACCAGGAGTGCCCGCCGCGACTGGGGTTGAAGAAGTGGTCGCGGGTGTCGCGGTCGAGAATCAGCGAGATGGACCGCGTGTTGTAGGTGGGCTGGTACTCCGCCAGCGGCAGGTCCACGATGCGCCGCTGGTAGAGGAAGTCGAACTGCTGGCGCAGCCGCATCACGGTGACCGGGTCGACGCGTCGCGCCGCGCTCAGCCGGATCGCCCGCGTCTCCAGGCTGAACGCGCCGCTCTCGCTCTCGTAGTCCTTCTCGCGGAAGAGCGTCAGGCCCAGCCGCGCGCGCAGGCGCACGATGTCCAGGAAGCGCCAGTCCAGCGACTCCCGCTCGTAGCTGAAGCCGAAGCGGCCGTCGCGGTCGTCCTTCAGCGAGAAGTTGGCCTGCAGCGACACGCGCTGCCCCAGGTCGAGCAGGTTGCGATGGGTCCAGCCGCCGAGGAGGCGCAGTCCGTCCACCGAGCCGAGACCCACGCCGGTCTCGACGGTCGCCATCTTGCGCTCGCGGAAGATCCAGACCAGCCGCAGCGCCTCCTCCTCGCCTTCGCGGCGGGGCCCGGCGGTGGAGTCCACCGGCTCCAGCCGGTAGTCCACGGCGCGGAAGTAGCCGCTGTCGAGCAGGTTCTGCTTGCTGGTCAGGATCGCGTCCAGCTTGAGCGGCCCGCCCACCTTCAGGGTCAGCTCGCGCTGGATGAGCGCGTCGTCCAGCGTGTTGCCCTCCAGGCGCTGGCCGGCCAGCAGGGCCGGCGGCCCCTGATCCACGCGGTACTCCAGGTCCACCGAATCGCGGCTCGCGTGCGAGGCGGTGGGCACCACGGTGATCGCGTGCTCCACGCGTCCGGCGAAGTGGCCCTGCTCCTGCAGCGCCCGCAGGATGCGGAAGTGATCCATGGCCGGGGCCTCGGGATCGAAGGGCTGCCCGGGCTGGGCGGCCAGGCGCCGGCGGAGGCCGCGCTCGGCCTCGCCGAGATAGGGTGTGATCGACAGCGCGCGCAGGTAGCGCCGCTTGCCCTCGTCCACGTGGATGCTGATGTCCACGCTCCCCTGCTCGGGGTCGTAGACGATGTCGCCCTCGCGCAGGGAGCTGACGCTGACCTCGTAGAAGCCCGCCCGATGGTAGAAGGCCTCGAGGGTGGCCAGGTCGCTGCGCAGCCAGTCGCGCACGTAGCGCGGGTGGCCGGTGAACTGGAGCAGCCGCGGCTCGCGCGTGCGCATGAGCGCCTTGAGCTCGCCGTCGGAGAAGGTGCGGTTGCCGTCGAGGGTGATGTGCCCGATGGCGGGCCGCCCCTCCTCGCCGCCGGCGTCCTGCCCGGCCGCGCGCACGGGGAGCAGGCAGCCCAGGACGAGGGCGAGCAGCGCCCCCACGCGCAGGCGGAGCGCGGGCCGGCGCGCGGGCTTTGACAGGCCCGGCGGCCTCGCGTAGACTCCCGCGGCATCGACCGCAGCGGGGGCCGCGGCGGGTCCGGCGAGGGTCGTCGAAAGGGCTCCACCAGACATGAGGCGAGTGTTATCCATGCCCGCGCGCGCTGTCCTTATCTTTCTCGCCGCTTCACTGCTGCTGGCCGCGTCGCTCGGCCTGGGCGCCTGCGGCCAGCGCGGTCAGGGCGGCGGCGGCGCCGCCGTCCTCAGCCCGCGCGAGGAGTTCTTCGTCCAGCAGTACCTGCGCCTGGTGGAGGCCCGCCAGCTCGCGGCGGCGGGAGATTCCCTCGCGGACGCCCGCTTCAACCAGCTCGCGGACAGCTTTCCCGCCGACTCCCTCGAGGGGGTGGCCGCGGACATCAGCGCGAAGGACCCCACGCGCTGGCCGGTGATCTTCGAGGAGATCGTCCGGCGCAAGCAGATCATGGAGAGCGCTCCCCCGCGCGGCGGTTGAGCCCCCGGCGCGCGCCGCCTAGGGCAGCACGCGCCCGATGTCCAGCAGCAGGATCAGGAACATCAGCCCCATCAGCAGGACCATGCCCGCCATGGTGAGGCGCATCCTCAGCTGTTCGCGCAGGGGCAATCCCACCGCTTCCAGCAGCAGGAAGACCACGTGGCCGCCGTCGAGCACGGGCACGGGCAGCAGGTTGAGCAGGCAGAGCTGCGTGCTGAAGAAGGCGACGAAGGTGAGCAGGCGATCCCAGCCCCAGCGGGCCATCTCGCCGGCCACCTTGGCGATGAGCACGGGCCCGCCCACGGCGTCCTTGCTGCCGCGGAAGGTGACCTGCTTGCCCACCCACTCCAGCGTCTTGCGCCCGGTGAAGACGACCTGCAGCGTCCCCACCTTCACGGCCTCCGCCAGGCCGATCCGCTCGGTGCCCTCGCTGTAGGGCTCGAAGTAGATGCGCCCGGCCTCGATCACCTTGTCCTCGTCCGCCGGGTCGGGCACCTGCGCCTTCTCCGGCGTGATGCTGCCGGTCATCCGCTGGCCCTCGTGCTCCCAGGCGATCTCCAGCGGCTTGCCCGCGCTGGCGTTCACGGTGCTGGCGATCTCGTCGAAGAAGCGGACGGGCTTGCCGTCGAGCTCCACGATGCGGTCGCCCTGCGTGAGCCCCAGGCGGTCGGCGGGGCCGTCCTTGAGCACGCGGCCCACGCGGTTGTCGTAGAGCGCCCCGAGCCCCGTGGGATCGAACTGGCCGTCAGTGCTGGTGAGCGTGAGGTCCAGCTCCACGGGCTGGCCGTCGCGACGCACCGTGAGGCGATAGCTGCCTTCGCCGCCGTCGCCCAGGGTCGTGGCGAACTCGTTCCAGTTGGCCACCGGCGCGCCGTTCACGGCCGTGACCTCGTCGCCGCGCTCCACGCCCGCCAGCGCCGCGGGCGTGCCCGCGGGCGGCGTGTCCAGGTAGACGTCCGGCACGATGGGAAAGCCCTGCACGTAGAACACGCCGGTCATGAGCACCACGGCCAGCACCAGGTTCGCCAGCGGCCCCGCGACGATCGCCCAGAGCCGCGCGATGATGGGCTTGTTGCGATAGAGGACGTCGGCGGGCAGGTCCGCCTCCTCGGGCGGCGTCTCGCCCTCGCCCACCGACTCCAGCATGCCGGCCATCTTGACGTAGCCGCCGAAGGGCAAGAGCGACAGCGCCCACTCGGTGCCCAGCCCGCGCCAGCGCAGCAGCACCGGACCGAGACCGATCGAGAAGCGGTGCACGTGGATCCCCACCGAACGCGCGGCCAGGAAGTGCCCGAGCTCGTGGACGAGAATCACCACGCCCAGGGTGAAGACGAAGGCGAGGAGCACTGTGATCATGGGGTCCTTTCCTTGGCGCGAGCCAGCTCCCCCGCCAGGCGCCGGGCGCGGGCGTCCGCCTCGACTAAAGCCGCGAAGTCCGCGGCCGGTTCCCAGCCGCCGGCCGCGAGGACGTCCTCGGCCACGGCCACGATGCCGGTGAAGGGCAGCCGACCCTCGAGGAAGGCGGCCACGGCCACCTCGTCGGCGGCGTTGAGGGCCAGCGGGGCCGTCCCGCCGGCGGCGAGGGCGGACAGCGCGAGTCCCACCGCGGGGAATCGCCGGGAGTCCACGGGTTCGAAGTCCAGTCGCAAGGGGCGCTCCAGATCCAGACGCCCGTAGTCGGCCGCGGGCCGCGCGGGATGGCTGAGCGCGAGCAGGATGGGCTGCTTCATGTCCGGCGCCGCCAGCTGGCAGAGCAGCGAGCGGTCGGCGAGCTCCACCAGCGCGTGAGCCGTCGAGCTGGGATGGACCAGCACGCCGATCCGCGCCGCCTCGATCCCGAAGAGCTGCGCGGCCTCGATCACCTCGAAGCCCTTGTTCATGAGCGTCGCCGAGTCCACGGTGATCTTGGGGCCCATGGACCAGGTGGGATGGTCCAGCGCCTGCGCGGGCGTCACGCTGTCCAGCGCGGCGAGGTCCAGGGTGCGGAAGGGGCCGCCCGAGGCGGTGAGCCAGACCCGTCGCACCTGTTCGAGCGAGCGCCCCTCCAGCAGCTGGAAGACCGCGCTGTGCTCGCTGTCCACCGGCAGCAGGCGGCCGGCGCTCGCCGCCCGGGCGCGCGCCAGGGGCGCGCCGCCGCAGACCAGCGACTCCTTGTTGGCCAGGGCCAGGTCCAGCCCGCGCTCCAGCACGGCCAGGGTGACGGCGAGTCCCGCGAAGCCGAGCACGCCGTTGAGGGCGACGTCCACGTCGTCAGCCAGCAGCGCGTCGGGCGGCGCCCCCGCGGGCAGGAGGCAGCGCGCGGCCAGCGCGGGATGCGCGCCGCGCCAGCGCTCGCGGGCGTGGGGGTCGGTGATCATCACCCGCGCGGGCGCGAACTCGGCGATCCAGTCGGCCAGCGCGGCCGTGCCCGTGTGCACGCTGAGCGCCACCAGGGCGAAGTCGCCGGGGCGGTCGCGAAGCACCGTGAGGGTGCTGCCCCCGATGCTGCCGGAGGCGCCGTAGAGAGCAACGCGCTTCATGGTCAGAGGATAGCCCAGTGGAGGAGGTAGTAGAAGACGGGGATGGAGAAGAGCATGCTGTCCACGCGGTCCAGGAAGCCGCCGTGGCCGGGCAGGATGCTCCCGCTGTCCTTGATCGCGCTGTCGCGCTTGAGCAAGGACTCGAAGAGATCTCCGAGCTGCCCCGCCGCGGAGAGCAGGAGCCCCACCACCACGATCTGCCAGGGCGAGAGGAAGCGCGCCCAGTAGGGCGCCAGCACCCACGCGCTCAGCACCGCGCCGCCGAGGCCACCCAGCACGCCCTCCACCGACTTGCGCGGGCTCACCGGCGAGCGGAGCGAGTGGCGGCCCCAGACGCTGCCCACGAAGTAGGCGAAGGTGTCCCCCAGCCAGGTGACGCCGGCCGCGAAGAGGAACCAGTGCCCGCCGGCGATGTAGGGCAGCCCCGCCTCGAGCGGCAGTTCGCGCAGCAGCGCCCAGTGGCTGGGCAGCAGACCGAGGTAGAAGAGGATGAGCAGCTTCTCCCCCGCGCGGTCGGTGGCGCCCTCGATGCGCCCGCGCAGCGCCTCGAAGCCGAAGAGCGCCAGGGCCATGAGCACGTAGAGCGCGAGCCCCATGGACAGGCCGCTCCAGCGGAAGGCGGCCAGCAGGGCGAGCACCATCGCGCCGAAGAGCGCGCCGCCGTGGCGGCGGCCACGCGCCTTGCGCATGGCGCCGAACTCCCAGGCGAGACGGAGCATCCACAGCGCGTTGAAGCCGAGGAAGAGCCAGCCGCCCTGGAGGACGATCCACACCACCAGCGGCACCAGCACGGCCGCCGCCAGCAGGCGACGGCCCAGGGCGGGCAGCCGGAGCCCGCCCTCAGGTGACTTTGCCAAAGCGGCGCTCCCGGCTCTGGTAGTCGAGGATGGCGCGGTAGAGGTGCTCCGCGTCGAAGTCGGGCCACAGCACCGGCGTGATGTGGATCTCGGCGTAGGCCAGCTGCCAGAGGCAGAAGTTGCTGATGCGCTGCTCGCCGCTGGTGCGGATCAGGAGGTCAACGGGCGGCAGGGCCGGCAGGTAGAGGTGGCGGGCGAAGACGTCCTCGTCGAGGTCGGCGGCGGCCAGCTCGCCGCGCGCGATGGCGGCGGCCACGGCGCGGGCGGCGTCGACGATCTCCGCGCGCCCGCCGTAGCTCAGCGCGAGCACCAGCTCCATGCCCGTGTTCTTGGCCAGTCGCTCCTCGGCGCGCCGCAGGGTCGCCAGGGTGCGCGGCGGCAGCAGCTCGAGCCGGCCCATGCTGGAGAGGCGGATGCCGTTGCGGTCGAGCTCGTCGAACTCGTGCTCGAGGACGTCCTCGAGGAACTCCATCAGCGCCTTCACCTCGGCGCCCGGGCGGCGCCAGTTCTCCATGGAGAAGGTGAAGAGCGTGAGGTGCCCGACGCCCAGCTCCGCGGCGGCCTCGACCGTGCGGCGCACGGCCTTGCGGCCTTCGCGGTGGCCCATGGTGCGGGGAAGCAGGCGCTTGCGCGCCCAGCGGCCGTTGCCGTCCATGATCACGGCCACGTGGGTCGGCGGACCGCCCTGCTCGAGGATCTGACGCTTGAGGGTCTCCGCCATGCGGCGTCCTCAGACTTCCATGATCTCGGTGATCTTCTTCTCCAGGGACTGGTCGATCTCGCCCACGAAGCGGTCCGTGAGCTTCTGGATCTCGTCGGAGACGCGCTTGAGGTCGTCCTCCGTCATCGCCTGGTCCTTCTGCTCCTGCTTGGCCTGCTCGATGCCGCTGCGGCGCACGTTGCGCACGGCCACGCGGCCCTCCTCGGCGAGCTGCTTGACGCGCTTGACCAGCTCCTTGCGCCGCTCCTCCGTGAGGGCGGGAATGTTGATGCGCAGCACGTTGCCGTCGTTGTTGGGCGTCAGGCCGATGTTGGCCGCGAGAATCGCCTTCTCGATCACGGCCAGCATGCTCTTCTCCCAGGGGGAGATGGTGATGAGCCGCGCCTCCGGCACCGCCAGCGTGGCCACCTGATTCAGCGGCGTGGGCGTGCCGTAGTAGTCCACGCGGATGGAATCCAGCAGCCCCGTGCTCGCGCGGCCCGCACGGATCTGCGTGAACTCGTGCTCGGTGCTGCGGACGGTCTTGCTCATGCGGTCTTCGACGTCGGTGAGCAGAGGGTCGTTCATCGTTGGCGCTCCTTCTCGCTGACCAGGCTGCCGAGGGGCTCGCCCTTGAGCACGCGCTCCAGCGCCCCGGGTTCCATGAAGTTGAAGACGCGCACCGGTACCGCGTGCTCGCGGCAGAGCGCGAAGGCGGTGGCGTCCATGACGGCCAGCTGCCGCTCCAGGACCTCGTCGTAGCTCAGGCGGGGCAGTCGCACGGCCTGCGGATCCTTGCGGGGGTCGCCGGAGAAGACGCCGTCCACGGTGGTCGCCTTGAGCAGGCAGTCGGCCTCGACCTCCACCGCGCGCAGGGCGGCGGTGGTGTCGGTGGAGAAGAAGGGCTGCCCGATGCCGCCGGCCGCGATGACCACCTTGCCGTCGGCCAGCGCCGCGCGCGCGCGCTCCGGGGTGTAGAGCGCCGCGAAGGGCTCCAGCGGCGTGGCGTTCAGGGCCAGCACGGGGACGCCCTCGGCGTCGAGCGCGGCGCTCAGCGCGAGGGCGTTCATCACGGTGCCCAGCATTCCGATGCGGTCGGCCTGGACCGGCGGCACGCCGCTCTCGCGGGCCGAGCGGCCCCGCAGCAGGTTGCCGCCGCCGATGACGAGCAGCAGCTCCGTCCCCAGCCGCGTCAGCGCGCCCAGGTCACGGGCCAGTGAGCGCACCCGTGGGAAGTCGAGTCCGATGCCGCCCTCGCCCGCGAGGGCCTCACCGCTCAGCTTCAGGACGACGCGCTGGTAGACGGTCTCTGGCATGCGGCGCTCAGGACAGCTCCTCGCCCAGCTGGAACCGGGCGAATCGACGAATGGCCATGTTCTCGCCCAGGCTGCCGATGGTGGAATCCAGCAGGTTCTTCACGGTCATCCCGGGGTCCTTGACGAAGGCCTGCTCCAGCAGGCACACCTCGCCATAGTACTTGTCCATGCGACCGTCGACAATCTTCTGGATGATGTTCTCCGGCTTGCCCGACTCCTTGGCCTGCTGCTCGGCGATCGCGCGCTCGTGCGCCACCAGCGCCGGGTCGAGGCCGTCGCGGTCCACGGCCACGGGCGCGGCCGCGGCCACCTGCATCGCCACGTTCTTGCAGAAGTCCTGGAAGTTGTCGGTGCGGGCGACGAAGTCCGTCTCGCAGGCGATCTCCACCAGCACGCCCACCTTGCCGCCGGGGTGGATGTAGGAGAACACGAGGCCCTCCTTGGTGGCGCGGCCCGACTTCTTCTTGGCGTCGGCGAGGCCCTTCGTGCGCAGGTAGTCGACGGCCTTCTCGTAATCACCGTCGCTGACGGCCAGCGCCTTCTTGCAGTCCATCATCCCCGCTCCGGTCTTCTCCCGGAGGTCCTTCACCAGCTTGGCGGTGATCTCGGCCATGATCGTGTCCTCCTCGACGCGCCGTCGGCGTCATCGCGTGACTGTGAGTGGAAGCTAGGCGTCCAGTTCGGTGTCGCCGGCGGGCGCGGGCGCCGGAGCCTCCGGCTCGCGGGCCTCGGCCGGGCGCGCCGCGGCGGGCTTGTCCGCGCTGCGGCGGGGCCGCTCGGCGGCCGCCTTGTCGGATGCCTGCTCGGCCTTGGCCTTCTCGGCCATGGCCTTGCTCTCGCGCTCCTTGGCCTTGAACTGGGCGCCGCCCTCGATGACCGCCTCGGCCACCATGTGGGCGAAGAGCTTGATGGAGCGAATGGCGTCGTCGTTGCCGGGAATGGGATAGTCCACGTGATCGGGATCGCAGTTCGTGTCCACCATGGCCACCACGGGCACCCGCAGCTTGTTGGCCTCCTTGATCGCGATCTCGCTCTGCGCCGTGTCCACCACGAAGATGAGGCCCGGGGTCTTCTCCATGCCCCGGATGCCGCCCAGCATGCGCTCCAGACGGTCCCGCGTCTTCTCGAGCTGCATGCGCTCCTTCTTGCTGAACTGCTCGATGCGCCCGTCGGTCTTCATCTTCTCGATGTCGCCGAGCTTGTCGAGGCTCTTGCGCACGGTGCTGAAGTTCGTGAGCAGTCCGCCGAGCCAGCGCTCCACCACGTAGAACTGCCCGCAGCGCTGGGCTTCCTCGCGGATGGTCTCCTGGGCCTGCTTCTTGGGGCCGACGAAGAGCACGGGGGCGCCGGTGGCGGCCACCTGGCGCACCTTCTCGTAGGCGTTGGCGGCGAGGCGATGGGTCTGCTGCAGGTCGACGATGTAGATGCCGTTCTTCTCCGCAAAGATGAACGACTTCATCTTGGGGTTCCAGCGACGGGTCTGGTGCCCGAAGTGGACCCCTGCCTCCAGCATGTCCTTGATGGTGATCGTGTAGCTCACGGTTCCTCCTGCAGGTTCGTCCTCCACCGGCTTCGCCCCGGACTGCGCTCCCCGCGGGGAGACCTGCGCGTCCGGTCCACCGGTGTGTGTAGTGGTGAAGCGACTAGCGCTTCGAGAACTGGAAACGCTTGCGGGCGCCGGGCTGCCCGTACTTCTTGCGCTCCTTCATCCGCGGATCGCGGGTGAGGCAGCCGGTGCCGCGGAGCGTCTTCTTCAGATCCTCGTCCTTCTCCAGCAGCGCACGGGCGATGCCCAGGCGCACCGCGCCCGCCTGCCCGGCGATGCCGCCGCCGGCGACGGTGGCGTGGACGTCCACGGAATCCATCATGTCCACGTACTCCAGCGGCTGACGCACCTCGATGATGAGGTTGCGGCGGCCGAAGTAGGCGTCCAGGGGCCGACCGTTGACGGTCTGCTTGCCCGTGCCCGGAGCCATCACGCGCACGCGGGCCACGGATTCCTTGCGGCGGCCGGTCGCGCTGTAGGTATCAGCCATGCTTGCGGGACTCCTTCTCAGATTTCAAGCGTTTGGGGTTGCTGCGCCGCATGCGGATGCCCCGGGCCCACGTAGACCCGCAGCTTGCGGCAGAGCTTTCTGCCCAGGCGGTTCTTGGGCAGCATGCCGCGCACCGCGTGGGAGATGACCTCGGTGGGCTTGTCCGAGAGCAGGTTCTCCAGGCGCGTGCGCCGCAGACCGCTCTGGTAGCCCGTGTAGCGCGTGTAGACCTTGTCTCCGCGCTTGTTGCCCGTCACGTGGATCTTCTCGGCGTTCACGACGATCACGTGATCGCCCATGTCCACGTGGGGCGTGAAGTCGGGGCGGTGCTTGCCGCGGATGACCGTCGCGACGCGACTGGCGAGCCGACCCAGGGTCTGCCCCTCCGCATCCACGATGTACCAGCGCTCCTCGACCTGCCCCGCCTTCGCGACGTGGGTCTTCATGCTTCCTCCAAGTGAGGATTGCCGCAGCCATGCGCGTCCCCTGCGCGCTGCACGGGGTCATGGCTCCGGCGAGTTCGGTGGAACGAAACGAAAGCCCAAGCTAGCAAAGGGTTACGGCGGTGTCAAGAGCGCCCGCCGCGGGCGCCGCGCTTTTCCAATCGAGCCCCCGCCGCCTCCAGTTCAGCGATACCACTCCTGTCGGCGAGATAGCGGATGCTCGTCTCCAGATCGGGCACGCTACGGTTCTCCAGCACCCAGTCCAGGGGCCGCCGGAGGCTGCGCAGGGCCGCCAGGGCCTCGTCGCCGGGCAGGGAGCCTGCGCCCAGGGCGCGGTGGTCGTCCGTGCGGCCGCCGTTGTCGTGGACGTGCACCGCCACCAGCCGCTCCCCCAGCGCCTCCAGCCAGGGCATGAGGCCGTCGTAGCTGTAGGCGTGCCAGTGGCCGAGGTCAAGCAGCCAGCCGAACTGCGCGGCGGGCAGCGCGGCCAGCAGCGAGCGCAGGGCCCAGGCGTCGCGGTCGAAGATGTTCTCCAGCGCCACCGTCACCCCGGCCGCCGCGGCGGCCGGGCCGAGCCCTGCCCAGAAGGCCGTCGCCCGCTCGAGCCAGACGCCCCGCTCGTGCTCGGTGCCGTAGAGGCCGGGGTCCCAGCCGGGGTGGGCGGAGACGCCCGTCACCCCGAAGCGCGGCGCCACGGCCAGGGCGGCCGTGTGACGTCGCCGCGCCAGGCCCACCGCCTCGGGGTCGTGGCCGGCCGGCGTGAGGTCGCGAAAGGGCGCGTGGAAGCGGCAGCCGACGCTCCGGGCCGCGAGGGCGTCGGCGATGGCGTCGCGCTGGGCCGCGAAGGACGGATCCAGGGCCTCGTGGTCCATCAGCAGCTCGAGACCGCAGGGCAGCCCTTCCAGCTCCGCCTCGTAGCGGCGGTAGAGGACGAGCGGAAGGCTGGCAAAGACTCGCTCCACGGCTGCCCTTTCGGTAGGCGTCGGCGCCTGGGCCCGCCCGGCGCCCGGGTCCGTTGTCCGGCGACGCTAACGCGTGCTATAGTCGCAGCTTCGCACGTGCGCACGACTCACCGCGGGAGGGGGCCGGATCATGTCCGCCGATGGCCACGCAGCGACAGAACTACACCATCCCCGGGCCAGGATCAAGATCGCCCCCTTGCCGGACGGCCGGCGGCGGATCACGGTCACGGCGACGGACCCCGCGCTCCACGTCCAGGGCAGCCCCTGCACGACGTCCTACCCCGACGCCCTGATCGAGCTGCTGCTCGCGCACAAGGGCCCCGGCTACGTCTGCGACGAGATCGCGCGGGACGAGGACCCCCTCTACGCCAGCGTCAACGTGGACGTGGGCGTCTTCGGCTTCGTGCCCCCCGAGGACTTCGCCGGGCGAACGCTGCTCGACTTCGGCTGCGGCTCCGGGTCGTCCACCATGATCCTCGGCCGCAGGCTGCCCGACACGCGGATCGTGGGGATCGACCTGGAGGCGGAGCACCTCCGGGTCGCCGAGGCGCGGGCGCGGCACTACGGGTTCGGGAACGTCAGCTTCCACGTTTCGCCGTCGGGCGATCGCCTGCCCGACGGCCTGGGCGAGGTGGATTACATCACGCTGAACGCCGTCTTCGAGCACCTGCTGCCCGACGAGCGGCGTCCGCTCATGGAGCAGCTCTGGCGACGGCTGCGGCCCGGGGGCGTCCTGTTCATCCAGGAGACGCCCAACCGGCTCTGCCCCATCGAGATGCACAGCACGGGCATCCCGCTGCTCAACTACGTGCCCGACGGACTGGCCCACCGCATCACGCGGCGCTACTCGTCGCGCTTTCCGGCGGACGTCAGCTGGCCCGAGCTGCTGCGCCGCGGCATCCGGGGCGGTACGGTGCGGGGCATCCTGCGCCTGCTGCCGCGCGAGGCGGGCAGCCCGGCGGTGGTGAAGCCCATCTTGCCGGGGATCGCGGGACAGGCGGATCTGTGGCATCGCTGCGCGGTGCTGCGCAACGGCGCCAGCCCCAAGCGCAGCGCGGTGCGGCTGGCCTTCAAGCTCGCGCACGCCGTGACGCGCCACGACTTCACGCCGGAGATCATCCTGGCGATCCGCAAGGACGCCGGCTAGACGGACCCGCCGGCGCCGCTAGTGGAGGATCACCAGGCGGCGCAGCTGCTCGTCGCCCGAGGCCGCGGCGGCCCGCAGGATGTAGACCCCCGACGCGAGATCCGGCACGCCGTTCTCTCCCGCCGTGAAGCGCAGCGTCTCGCCCCCGGCCGAGGGACGCCCCGACCAGAGCCGCGCCAGACGGCGCCCCTGCACGTCGTGGAGGAGCAGGGCGACGGTCTGGTCGCCGGTCCCCCCCACCGTGACGCTGAAGCTCGGATTGCCCGGGTTGGGCCAGGGCTCGCTCAGCGTGACGCGCCCGGCCGGCAGCGCCGGCGGCGGGTCCACGGCCGTCCCGCTGCGCGCGAAGACCACGCCGTCCTCGTTGCCGATCACGATGCTGTGGGCGCTGTCCCAGGCCGCGAAGTCCGTCGCCTGGCCGTCGCCGGGCAGCAGCGTCCAGTGCGGATCGTAGGCGAAGGTCTTGCCCGAGCCGGAGGGGTTGCAGACCACGAGTCCGTGCTCGTACTCGCGCGCCAGCAGCCCGCCCGTGCCCTGCACCACGCAGAGCGAGTCGATGACCATGGTCATCTCGCCGCGCGTCAGCAGGCGAACCGCGTCGTTCGTGGACGTCAGCTGGATGGTGCCGCGGTAGAGCCCCTCCGCCCCGCCCTCGATGCGCGGCGAGACGGTGGTGGCCGCGGCGCCCGGCGAGCTCTTGAAGAAGAGCCGCGACTCCGGCTGCGCCGTGTCCAGGATGCGGTAGCGGAAGGACAGCACGTAGGGCGTGTCCGGCAGCCAGCCCCCCGGAGGGTTGACGTAGAACAGCGTCGGGAAGGGATCGGCGGCGTTCGAGGTGATCAGCAGGGAGGAGTCCCCCTCCAGCACCAGGCCGGGCTCGCTGGTCACGGTCACGCTGGCGTGCGGGGTGAAGGGCGTGACGTGGGGGCCCACCCCGCCCTCGAAGGTGTCCACGAAGAGGGGCGTCTCGCCGATGGAGTGGCGCGGCGCCAGGGGCAGCCCGAGGTTGTGGTCGAAGAGCTCGTAGTAGGTGAGCTGGTAGTGGTCGAAGGTGGTGAAGTCGTAGCTGAAGTAGTTGTCGCCCAGCAGCGTCGAGGTGAAGCGGAAGCGGAAGGGCGGCATGTCGTCGGGGCTGCCGCCCACCTCGGCGTAGGGATAGACGGCGTTGATGGCGACGATGTTCGTCCCGAACTCCAGCGAGTTCCACACGTCGAGGTTCATGAGCGTGCCCTCGAAGTAGCCCTCGCTCGAGCTGTTCGGATAGGATTCGAAGAGCTTGCCCTCCAGGGCGTCGTAGCGCGGATTGGCGTTGTTGCCCATGAGGACGCAGCCCGGCGGCATCCAAGCGTTCAGGCTGTCGGCCACCATCTGCTGGCTCTCGGTGAGCCAGGCCAGCAGCGTCTCGTCGCCGATGCCGGCCTCGCTGCGGTCGGCGAGGCCGTTGTTGTTGTAGTCGAAGCTGCCCGCGAAGAGCGGATCCCACCACAGGAAGCCGCCGGCGCTCATCTCGTCGAGGAAGAGGCCGTCGATGGTTCCGTCGGCCACGTAGGGGAAGAGCCGGTCGCGGACGAAGTGCAGGAAGTGATCGCGGTAGCGCTCGCCCCCCACCACCGGACAGACGGGCGTGATGTTCACGTGCTGCGAATGCTCCCAGAACGAGATCACCTCGCCGGTCTCCGTGCGGGCGAGCCAGGCGGGGTCGATCGTCGTGACGCGGTCGTAGCGCAGCGTGCCGGGGAGGTCGTCCGGGCCCAGCGAGTCCGTGATCACCAGCGGGTCGATGTAGACCAGGATGATGATGTCGGGGTTGTACTGCCGGATCAGCGACAGGCTCGACGGCGCCCAGTCGAGCAGCATGAAGGGCAGGATGACCATGTCCCACTGGGACAGCAGGGCCTCCTTGCCGGGGACGTCCGTGTGGAGGAAGACGTTGACCGTGCGCGGCGCTTCCGGGTGCGGAAAGCCCGCGCGCGCCGGCGCGGCGACGGCGCTCGCCAGGGCGCCGATCAGGGCAAGATGGGCCGCCAGGTGTCGGATGCGCACGACGTACCTCCACGTGATCGGTCGTCTCGCCCGCGCGGCCCGAGAGGCCGGGCAGGATGCAACACCCGGCGACCGCGCTGCACACGCGCGATCGCCGGGCTCCAAGTGCAAACGTTGCTGCGTCTTACTTGAGCAGCATCATCTTCCGCGTCTCGTCCACGCCGTTCGCGCGCAGACGGTAGAAGTACAGCCCGCTGGCCGCCGGCGTTCCCGCATCGGTGTCGCCGTTCCAGGTCGCGGTGTGCTGGCCCTGCTGCATGGGCTGGGCCAGAAGCGTCTTCACCTTGCGGCCGGAGGCGTCGAAGACGTCCAGGCTCACCGCGCCGGCCTGGCCGAGGCTGAAGCTGATCTCCGTCTTCGGGTTGAAGGGGTTCGGGTGGTTCTGGCCGAGCAGCGCCGCGGCCGGCACCTCATCCGCGCCCACCGGGTTCTGGTAGAGGATCTCGATGTCCGCGTCGCGGCGGGGCATCAGCACGTACTCGCCGAACTCGTAGCGCAGCGTGCCGTTGATGTTCAGCGAGTCGCCCAGGCCCTCCACGTAGCTGTAGTCGCCCATGTCGCCGACGTGCAGCCAGTTCAGGCCGTCCTGCGTGACGGACCAGTTGTAGAAGTTCCAGGCGCCGCCGCGCTCGACGACCTCCACGTTCTCCACGCGCACGAGCGCGCTCTCGTAGGGCTCGTAAAGGGACACGTCGGTCATGTCGCCAATGGTGATCGGCTGGGCCGCCGCCACGGCGTTGCCGCTGGAGACCTTCTCGTAGTAGAGGAAGGGCTGGGTCAGCGAGGTCTGGTTGAAGTACTCGGTCTGGTAGTCGGCGAAGATGACCTCGTCGCCTTCCTCGAGCTCGCTCAACAGGGCCGGGCAGTAGACCTCCAGGCCGTTGTAGGGCGCCAGCGGCAGGGTCGAGTTCACGTCCTCGATGTAGACGTGGTTTCCGTAGACGTCGAACTTGCTGTGGACGACGCCCCTCACGGTGATGACCTGACCCGCCACGGCGGACGAGTCGCCGCCCG
This sequence comes from Candidatus Latescibacterota bacterium, assembly GCA_020633725.1. NCBI lineage: Bacteria > Pseudomonadati > Candidatus Latescibacterota > Candidatus Latescibacterota bacterium. The sequence goes on along the minus strand of JACKDC010000005.1, from coordinate 262,317 downwards.
CATCCGGGTACTGCGAGAAGGGCACGCTGCTCAGGCCGCCCCAGAACTGGGTGGCCTGGGGCGTCATGGGCACGCCGTCGGTGTTCTGGACGTCGATGACCGTGAGGTTGAGCAGGATCTCGGGGGTCATCGGCCCGGCGAGGGTCAGGTGCACGAGCTGGTTGTTCAGCGCGTCGACGCTGGCCGTGGACACCGTGCCCAGGTCCAGGAAGTAGTTCAGGGGATTCTCGGCCGTGGTCACCTCGACCTCGCGGTCGAACTGCACGTCGATGGTGGCGTCACCCGTCGCGCAGGCCCAGTCGAGGTTCGGCGCGGGCGCGACGCCCACGTAGACGAGGTCGTACTCGCCGCGGGGCGTGACCTTCCAGTCGCCGAAGGTGTAGTTGACCACGCCGGTGACCGAGGTCAGCTGCGTCGCGACGGGGGGCACGGCGCCGGAGTACATGCCGTCGGCGTCGAAGCGGGTCGAGTCGTTGTCGACGTAGCCGAACTCGACGCCGAACCACTCGCCGAAGCCGAGGTCGTTGTTCGTGCGCTCGACGTTCTCGTGACGCACGAGCACGCACTCCCAGGACTCCGCCTCCACGGGATTCAGCGTGGACGTCTGCCAGGCGCGGAGCAGCTCGGGCGTGGGCACGGCGCCGCTGCCGACGACGGTGTAGCTGCCGTCGCCGCCGTAGGCGGGCGCGAGGTTGAGCTCGCAGAGGCCGCTGCCCGGCGTGCCGGTGCCGCCGTAGTCGTTGTAGACGCCGGTCACGTCCACGATGTCGCCGATGACCACGTCCGGCGCCGCGGTGACGCCGATGAAGACGTAGAGGCCGCTGTTCTGTCCGCCGGCCGGCTCCTGGACGAAGAAGCCGTAGCCCGAGGGCACGGCGTCGATGCCGGTGACGACCTTGCCCTCGATCGTGACCAGCGTGTTCGCGGCGACCAGGTCGGTCTGCAGATCGTAGATGGTGACGACATCCTGGGCCTGGGCCGCCGCTGCGACGAGCAGCAGCGCCCCGGCCAGGAGCAGGTTCATTCGCTTCATTGTTCGCGCCCCCCTAGGCTTGCGGTGATTCGGCTGAGCTGTCCAAAGCGCGGGACCCCCTGCGGTCGAGGCGGGCCCCCGGCGTCCTGTCAGCGCAGGACGCCAAAGTCCTGCATGTATCCCTCGACCTCGGCGAGCACGTTGCCGTTCGCCGAGGTCAGGCTGATGGGGAAGGTCAGCAAGACGAGCTTCCCCCCGGAGTCGAAACGACGGCGCACCCCCACCGCCCCCGAGAACGGATTGGCCGGGTAGGTCTGGTCCCCGGTCACCCGGTAGAGCTCCTGCACCTCGCCGGAGGAGACCGCCTCCGGATTCAGCGCCAGGCGGTCGATGCCCTTGAGCTGCGCGCCTGCCGGCAGCCCCAGCGGCGTCGTGCCCGCGGCGGCGAAGGCCTGGAACTGCTTGGGGCCGAAGACCCAGAAGTTCGACGTCATCACGCCGCCCGTTCCGGTCTGATGCGCGTAGAGGCTGTCCGCGTCGAGGATCGTCTGCTCGAAGTCCACGGACAGGCTTCCACCCGAGTAGGCGCCACGGCTGGCGCCCACCATGTTGTAGCCGCAGAGCAGGACCTTGCCACCGGCCTGCAGATAGGTGCGGATGCCCGCCTCGGCCGCGGTCACGTTCGGGCTGGGCGCGTTGGTGAACTGCACCGGCGCGCCATCGGTGCCATTGTACCACACGACGGCCTCGAAGAGGGAGAAGATGGCGTGAAGGTTCTCCGGGGCGCCGATGGGCCCGTCCGCCCCCAGGTCGTGGATCAGCACCTCCCCCGCTCCGAAGAGGCCGGTGAAGCTCGTGCGCCAGAAGGGATCGATGATGGTCGTGTTCTGCCCGCTGGCCTGGGCGGCGCCGTCGAGGAGGAGGATCCGGGCCTGGCGGACGTCCTGCACGAAGGCCGTGTCCGTGAGGACATTGCTCACGGCGCCCCCCTTGTCCACCGCCTGCAGGTGGAACTCGCGGGTCACGCCGACCTGGTCCCCGAAATCCTCCGGGAGCAAGGTGAGCAGCGTGTCCGTGCCCGGCACCGACAGGGTCTGGGCCGGGTCCTCGAACCAGAAGCGGATCTCGTCGATGAAGGCCAGCGCGTCCTGGGGGTCGGCGGCGGGGTTGTCCGGGTCGCCCACCTTGAAGCGGAGCGTCAGCACCGGGAGGATGTTCCCCGGCAGGTTCATCACGCTGCTGGTGTCGCCGGCGCTGCTGACCTGCCAGAGGTGCGGCGCGCGGTTGAACACCGGCAGCTCCACGCTGGCCGGCGCCGGATCGACGAGCCCCTGATCGTCCACCGCGCGGATGCGGAAGCGATGGGTCAGCGTGTCCGCCCCGCTGGTCGGCACGGGCAGGAAGAAGGTGTCCCGCGTCGCGGTGACGAAGGGGGCCGTCACCCCCACCCAGCTCGTGTCGAAGTCGGTGGCCCCGGTGGCCGGGTCCAGATCCCACTTGTACTCGTAACGGGCGACCTCGCCGTCGGCGTCCTCGCCGTGCCAGCTCAGGATCTGACGGTAGTGCGTGGGGCTGAGCCCGCTGCCCTCCACCACCAGGAAGGTCTGCGGCGGCTGGTTCGGACCGAGCCCGCCCTGCTCGCTGCAGGCGCCGGCCAGCAGTGAGAGCAAGGTGAGACCTAGTGCGATGCGCGTGGACGTTCTCATTTCAGGATCAGGAACTTGCCCTGCTGCGACTCGCCGCTCGCGCGGTCGGTGACGGAGTAGAGGTAGAGCCCCGTGGCCACGGGCTGACCGTTGTGGCTGCGCAGATCCCAGGCCGCCATGGTGCCCGAGAGCTCGGGCGCCGCCGAGGCGGCCAGCACGCCGGCGGCGTTCGCGCCGTCGTAGCGGTCGCGGTCGAAGTCGATCACGGCCACCTCGTCGCCCGCGAGGGTGAAGATCTTGATCTTCGCCCGCGCGGGCAAGCCCGCGAACCAGATGTAGCGCCCGTTGGCGCGGTTGCGGTCCCAGACGGCGCTGCCGCGGTACGGATTGGGGAAGACCGTCACCGGCTGACCCGCCGCCTGGGCGGGACTCCGCCCCGGCACCACGTGGACGACGTTCTGTCCCACGCCGCTTTCGAGGCTCGGCGTCTCGGGCGTGCCCTGGTCGTAGCTGGTGACCGACACCCAGTAGTGGTGGCCGTCGCTCACGGGTTCCAGCGTGGTGGCGTACTTGTAGACCACGGTGTCGGCGCCGGCGACCTCGGTCTGCCACTGGTCCTCGGGGAGAAGCACCCCGCCGAGGCCGGTGTTGTAGCCCACCGAATCCGGCTCGGTGACGAGGAAGGGCTCCTGCGCGCCGTCGTGGTAGACGTAGCCGGCGCCGGGGAAGCTCCCGTCGAGCAGCGCCTGGCCGCTGGCCTGGTCGAGCCCGCCGCCCACCTGGTCCTCGAGCCAGCTGCGCGTGAAGTAGGCGTCGAGGAGCGGGTTCTTGGCGGGGATCTCCGCCAGGTCCACCTGGGCGAGCAGGTCGAAGGACGCGATCTCGGCGCTGCGGCCCACGTACACGCGATAGCCTTCGAAGTCGTAGTCGCGCGTCACGGCGTCGACGCTCTCTTCGGGGCCGGCGGCCCAGAGCACCCGGATGCGCTTCTGGTCGGTCTCGACCTTCACGCGCGGCGAGTAGGGCGGCGTGGGCACGGTGAAATTGAAGCTGTAGACCTTCTGGGCGTAGAGGGCGTTCTCGACGATGTCGTCGAAGCTGTCGCCGGCCAGCAGCGCGAAGGAGAGCACCAGCGTGTCCGGCTCCTGGCCCGCGCCGCCGGGATAGAGATTCCAGGGCCCGACGTCCAGCACCTCCACCGGGCTGTCCCCGGAGGTGTCCGGGCTGGGCGTGATCTCGCGCCAGTCGTCGGCGCCGTCCTCGCTGAGGATGGCGTACTTCTCGGAGTCGTTGTCCCGCGCGTAGCTGCCCGGCTCCCAGTCCCACCAGCGCCAGGCCACGCGGCCCACGTCCTCGGTCCACTCGCCGCCGCCGGGCTTGTACTTGGCGCCCAGGAACTTGATGCCGCCGTGCTGGGGCGCGCGGCCCTCGTCGTAGGTCCAGTGGTGCTCGACCTGCAGGTTGAAGGGGTCCTCGCTGAGCTCGGCGTACTCGGGCATGTCGTCGACCCAGTAGACGTTGTGGTGGTAGAACCAGTTCGCGCTGGCCGGCGGCCAGGTGCCGAGCGGGTACTTGCCCTTCCAGCCGCTGGTCATCTCGGTGTAGACGCCGAAGTAGGCCGCCAGCAGCGTGCGCGTGGGCACGATGGTCCACTTGATGAGCACCATGGCGTCCGCCGGCTCGTAGCTCCAGGCGTAGCTCTCCTGGTTCACGATCAGCCCGCTCGCGCTGTGCCAGTTGTCGGCGTTGCCCTGCTCGGGCGTGTGCTGGTGGTCGAGCGTGTCGAGGAAGGCCGTCACCAGGTCCTGCTCGCTGATGGCGTGCTGCGGATCGTAGTAAGGGCTGGTGGGCAGCGTGCTGCGTTCCCGGATCCAGCCCAGGCTCTGCTCCTCCGCCGGGATCGACACCGGCACCCACTCGGTCGGGCGGGTGTAGGTGCCCCAGTAGCCGTCCTGCACGCCGGTGGTGACGAGCGTGTCGAAGTCGGTGTTGATGCCCCCCACCCAGAGCCCGCCGCGGATCATGTGGTCCACCTCGGTGCCCTTGGGATACTCCATCGACGCGGCGCGCTCGGCGAAGTTGTTGCCGAGGAAGCCGTGGTTGGACACGGCCAGCGCCAGGTTGCCCACGTTCTGCGTCTTGAAGACGTAGTCGAGCAGCAGCACCTCGTCCTGGCGGGCCCAGAAGGGGCCGTCCAGCGGGATGACGAGGTCGGGCGGCGCGTCGTGCGGGCTCCGCGACGCCGGCGCGCCCGCGCCCAGCAGCCCGGCGAGGGCCAGCGCGCCGAGGCCGGCGGCCCAGCGGCGAAGCGTGCGTCCCCGGCTGCTACTGGCGCTTTTCATAGTCGATGATCTTTCCCAGCGTGGGGTCGGCGACGTAGACGCGCCCGTCCACCACGGTGAACGCCGACGGATCCCGCAGGATCTCCTTGCTGTGCGTGTTCACGCGCAGTTCGCTGTCGGGCGTGAGGTCGGTGGCCAGTTCCCAGACCGTGGTGTCCGAGCGGTTGATCACGAAGAGGTGCTCGGCGTCGGCCGTGAGGCCGACGGGGTCGTCCAGCAGGTCGTCGTAGTAGTCGAAGAGCGGCGGGTTCAGCGGACCGCCCAGCGGGTGCAGCACCTGCAGGGTGTGGAGGCCGTCGTCGAGCAGGTAGATGCGCCCGTTCGCGTAGGCGATGTCCTTGACCGTCGCGCCGCCGGCCTGGCTGGTCCAGGGCAGGAAGCCGTCCTCGGTGGCGTAGAGCGCCCCCGGCTGGCCGATGATGCGATAGCGGAAGATGCGGTTGCCGCCGCGGTCGGCCACGAAGACGCGGCCCTCGTCGTCGGCCGCGATGGCCACCACCTGCTGCCAGTCGCTGTCGGTGATCGTGACCTCGACCTGCAGCGTGTCCAGGAACTCGCCCCCGTCGTAGCCCTTCACCGCGCCGTCGCCCGCGTCGTAGACCCAGATGCGGAAGCCCTGATCGCTGCCGTCCGCCAGCAGCGTGGGCTGGATCAGCCCCTGGAAGAGTTGCTTGTGGCCGGGCGTCACCAGGTCCTCGCGCTTGTAGGTGGGGTAGATGCTCAGGCTGTCCGCGTCCTGGATGACGTAGAAGATGCTCGTGCTCCGGTGCACCAGCATGTCGGTGACGCCCCCCACCAGCCAGCGGTAGGCGATCTCGTAGCTGTCGTCGCCCAGCACCTGGGTGTTGGGGATCTGGCTGGGCAGGTCGGGCCGCAGCCCGCAGGCCGCCGCCGTCAGCGCCAGCAGGAGGAGGCCAAGCCGCCAGGAGCTCATGCGCGCGGCCCTCCGCATCAGAAGTCCACCCGCACGGACCAGCGGTGGATGGCCCCGAGCGTGTTGCCGTCGGTGAAGGAGTAGTCGAGCCCCGCGAGGCCCGCGCCGAAGGCGAAGTTCGCGCCGAAGCCGGCCGAGAGGCCCATCGTGTCGGACATGAAGTTGTAGCCGCCGCGCAGGGCCAGCAGCCCGCCCATGTAGGAGAACTCGGCGCCCGTGGCCACCGTCTCCTGGTTGTCCGCGAGGTGGTTCATCTCGAGGGTCTGCGTGAGGATCCAGGGGTAGCGCTTCCAGGACTCGAAGGCCACGCCCAGCTTGAAGGTGCTCGGCGGCGGGAAGCCCTCGTACTCCTCGTTCTTGTCCTCGGTGAAGTTCCAGAAGCTGCCCGCGGGTTTGAACTCCGGGCCGAAGTTGGCGATGCTCATGCCGATCCGCGTGTTCGCGTAGTCGATGCGGTAGAGCGTGCCCACGTCCACGGTCCAGGTGTTGGTGACGGGACCGCCCACGTCCGAGCCCAGGTCCTCGCGCACGTACTTGAGCGAGAGGCCCAGCAGGAGCTGCGTGGTCATGGCCTTGGCGTAGGACGCGCCGAGCACCCAGTCCGCGTAGCGGAAGCTGCGCCCGGTGCCGTAGGGATGGTACTCGTCGGTCTCGTCCACGCTCGTGCCCAGGCTGCCGAACTGCAGACCCACGGTGCCGGCAAGCGCCGGCATGGGCATCGCGAGCAGCAGGTTGGCGTAGTGGACGTCCGCCGGCCAGGCCACGTAGCTCATGAAGACCTGACGCGCCGGCACCTGCCCCAGGCCCGCCGGGTTGTACCAGGCGGCGCTGGCGTCGCCCGCCACGGCCGTCCAGGCCCCGCCCATGGCCGCGGCGCGGGGGCTGATGTCGATCTTGAGGAAGGTCCCGCTGCTGGTGGCCACGCGCAGCCCGCCCAGCTCCTGGGACGCCCGGGCCGCGGGCGCGAGCAGCAGGACGAGCGCGAGCGTGCAGAGTGCGCGGCGCATCAGAAGTTCACCCCCACGCTGAGCTTGAAGCGGCGCGGCGAGCCCAGGCGCGACGGGTCGGCCAGCGACAGGTAGCGCGCGAGCCGCGCGTCGGGATCCGTGGGCGGGTTGAGGTAGGTGCCCACGCCGTCCGCGTAGGGCTCGCCCGTCACCGGATCCACGCTGCGCGGCTGGTCCCAGTTGAACACGTTCCAGCCCTGCAGCGTGAAGTCGATGCGGTAGTCGCCCCAGAGCACCCACTTCTGCAGCTTCAGGTTGAGGCTCTGCTCCAGCGGCCCGTTGTGCGCGTAGTCCTCGCTGATGGGCTGGCCGGTGATGTCCTCCTTCGTGTACGCGCGCCCGCTGGACAGGCTGTAGTAGCCGTTGAAGCCCCACTGTCCCGGCAGGTGATGGCCGAAGAGCTCGGGCCCCTGCGCGTCGGCCACGCGGAAGTCGAAGGTCGCGCTCAGCCGGTGCGGCCGGTTCCACCAGAGGAAGCCCTCCTGCAGCTCCACCTCGCCCGTGGCCCCGCCGACGTAGAGCTCGCGCTGGGCATTCGGATCGCTGCTCCGGCCCGTGGCGATGGAGTAGGTGTAGTTGAGCGAGCCCGAGAGGTAGCGTCCGCGGCGCTTGCGCAGGCTCAGCTCCACGCCGCGGCTGCGCGCGTAGTCGCTGTTCCGGTAGAGGAAGTAGGTCGCTTCCTTGCTGCCCTCCACCGGATCGTAGTACTGCACCGTGAAGCGCTCGCTGGTGGGGTAGTTGAAGATGTCCTTCACGAACACGGTCACGTCCCCCGCCAGGCCTTCGGTGAAGGTGTGCCGCGCGCCGAGCTCGTACTGGATCGTGATCTGCGGATCCAGGTTGATGTTCCCCAGGTTGCCGAAGAGGTCCTCCACGCCGCTCGCCACGTGCGTGTAGACGTAGTAGTAGGTGGGCCACTGGCTGAAGTGGCCGTAGTTGAAGAAGAGGTTGTCCCGATCGGTGATGGGATAGCTCACGGCCACGCGCGGGCTGACGGTGTACTTGAAGCGGTTGCCGAAGAGCGAACTCGTCTCGTCGAAGTACTGCTCGCCCACCGCGGGGCTGAACAGATCGCCCGCCGTGCCGTCGATCGCCGCCAGCGCCGCGCGCTCGGCCAGCTTGCCCGGGAACCAGAAGTCGCCGCGCAGGCCCACGTTCGACACGAAGCCCTTGTACTCGATGTCGTCCTGAACGTAGACCTCGGCCTTGGTCGGATTGGCGCGGAAGATGTCCTTGCGGCCCAGGCCGTCGGGCCGCTGGATCCACGGGTCGCGGATCTCCACGTTCTGGATGGTCTCGTAGTCCACCCCGAAGCCGGCCTTCCCCTTGTGATTGGGGTACCACTTCTTCGTCAGGCTCCACTTGCCGCTCCAGCGCTCCACGTAGCGGTCGCGGTACTGGTTGTAGTCGCCGTTCAGGTAGAAGTAGGGGTGGAAGATCCAGTCGTCGCCCTGGGCCGGGTCCGGCCAGTTCAGGGCCTGGGGCGCGTACTCGGCGAGGTAGTCGCGCAGCGTGTCAGCCGCGGGCTTCTGCGAGTCCTGGTGCAGGCGCACGTAGAAGCGCGAGAGCTGCACCTCCTGGAACATGCTGCTGCCGAAGCTCTGCCGGTAGTTCAGCACGGCCGTGTTGCGGTCCTCCACGAAGGCGCTGTAGTGGTCCAGGTAGCGCGACCACTGGTAGGGATAGCTGTTGCTGTCGCGCGTGAGGTCGCTGATGTCGTGGCGGTCGAAGCCCTGATCCATGGCCAGGTACTTGGTCATGGTCAGCGTGAGCTTGTGGTCGCGATTCACCTTCCAGGCGAGCTTCAGCGTGCCGTTCCACGCGTTGTTCTGACGGGGCGCGGCGTTGCTGCTGCTCCAGGTGATCGGAAAGCCCAGGAAGCTGTCCTCGTAGTCGATTCTCAGGCGATCCCCGCCGCCGGGCATGTCGCGGATGTTTGGGAAGCGCGTGTCCATGATCTCGCCGCTGAAGTTGGCGAAGAAGCTCAGGCGCTCGCCGGGGAACCAGGTCCCGCTGCCGGGCAGCGGGCCGCTCAGCTGGAACTTGTAGGTGTCGGTGAAATAGTGCTCCCAGTCGGTGGCCACGCCCGGCAGGTGGTCGATGCCATACTCGGCGAAGCCGCTGAAGGTCTGACCGCCCTCCTTGAGCGTGACGTTGATCACGCCGGCCATCGCGTCGCCGTACTCCGCGCGCCAGCCGCCGGTGATCAGGTCCATGTCCGACACGGATTTGGAGTCGATGCCCTTCGCGCTGCTCGTGCCGGCGAGGGCGTCCTTCATGGGCACGCCGTCCACGAGGATCAGCGTTTCGTCGCTGCGGCCGCCGCGGATGTGAATCTCGTCGTCCTGCTGCACCACGCCGGGCTGCGTCACCACCACCTCGGCGACGGTCTCCACGGGCATCTTCGCGATCTCGTCGGCGGCGAGGCTCTTGGTGCTGCTGGCCTCGGTGACGTCCACCAGCGGCTTCTCGCCGAACACGGTGATGGTCTCCGACTTGATCACCGTGGGCTCGAGCGTGAACTCCAGCTCCAGCACCGTGCCGTTGCGCAGCCGGACCAGCGTGCGCTCGTCCATCTTGTAGCCCATGTAGCTGGCGCGCACGGTGTAGGTGCCGGGCGGGATCTGGGTGATGAGGAAGGTGCCGTCGTCCAGCGTCATCGCGCCGAACTGGGTGCCCAGCAGGACGACGTTCCCGTAGGGCAGCGGCTTGCCCGAGACCGCGTCGAGCAGCGTGCCCGTCACCGTCGCCCCGCCCCCCTGGGCAACGGCAGGCCCCGCCGCCAGAACGGCGCAAAGCAGCAGCAGAGAGACGAAAAGGGCCGCTCGCAGCGGCCGGCACGCCGAAGACAGCATCTGGCCAGATCCCTTGGCGGTGGCGGCGAGGGTGCGGGTTCGCAGGGCTTCCCGCCTTCACGCCGCAAGCTAGCATGCGGATTTCCGCGCTGTCAACGGGGCCACCCGCGGCCCCCGGGGGCGCGTGGCGCGCGCGCCCTGCCCTTGCCATTGCGCACGAGTTCTGGGATAATGGGGCCACTCGGCATCAAGCGGTGGGGTCCCCCGTGCCCTGGACGCCCGCCCGGACACCGCCGCCGCGTTCTCACCCACCACCACGGAGACTGTGATGCAGCGAACTGCGATCCGGCTCGGCGCGCTCCTGCTTCTGGCGCTCGCGCCGCTGGGCCAGGCCTCGGCCTTCGGCCCCGGCATCAGCCCCTTGCCCGACACCCAGCACGACGACTACCGCAACACCCCCCGGCTCCAGATCGAGCCGACCTGGCAGGCGCCCTCCGGCCTGAGCGGCGAGAGCCTGGCGCGCGCGTTCGTCGCCCAGCGCGCCGAGTCCTACGGGCTCGACCCCACCCTCGCCGACCTCGGCCCCGCGACCCAGCGCGAGAGCCTGCTGGGCACCCACTATCGCTTCCCCCAGCTCCTGGACGGCCTGCCGGTGGAGCACGGCGAGGTGATCGTGTCGGTGGCCGCGGACGGCCACGTCTACCGCGCCTACAACAACTACTATCCCCTGACGAGCCGGCCGGCCCTGCCCGCGCACATCGATCGCGATGCCGCCTTCGACGCCGCCTGGCTGCGCCTGAACGCTCGCGGCGATCTGCTGGCCGAGCCGCAGGCGCACCTGCTGTGGACGGTCGAGGCCGGCACGCCGCAGCTCATCTGGCGCGTGGAACTGGCGCTCGACGCCCCCTACGGCGGCTGGGAGCTGGCCGTGGACGCCACGACCGGCGCCGTGACCGCGCTCCGTGACGCCAACCTCTACCGCGTGGAGGACGACTTCACGCGCGCGACGCCGGACGAGCGCATCGGCGCCCTGGACGGCCCCGCCGGCGACCGCGCCGACGCCTTCGCCCGCTTCGCCGCGCGCGAGATCGCGACGCCCCCCACCCGCGGCGACCGCGCCACCGGCAGCGGCGTCGTCTTCGATCCCGATCCGCGGGCCACGCTGCTCAACGACAACCTGCAGGACAACAGCCCGGCCAGCGCCTTCACCGGCGCCTACTTCACGCGCACCCTGCTGGACATCACCTTCAGCGGCGGCCTCTACCGCGTGACCGGCCCCTGGGTGGACATCATCAACTGGGACTCCCCGAACACGCCGCCCAGCACCACCACCGACGGCAACTGGACCGCCACGCGCGGCAACAACGCCTTCAACGACGCCATGACCTACTTCATGCTGGACCAGAACCAGCGGTACATGCAGGGCATGGGCTTCACCGGCGCCTCGGGCATCCAGGAGGGGCCGATCGGCACCGACACGGACGGCTTCGGCGGCGCCGACAACAGCTTCTACCAGCCCTCGAGCAACCGCCTGTCCTTCGGCCACGGCTGCGTGGACGACAGCGAGGACAGCGACGTGATGCTCCACGAGTACGGCCACGCCATCAACTACAGCATCAACTCGAGCTGGGGCGGCGGCGACACCGGCGCCATGGGCGAAGGCTTCGGCGACTACTGGGCCGGCTCTTACAGCTGGAGCACGCCCAACGGCGAGGTCTACCACCCCGAGTGGGTCTTCTCCTGGGACGGGCACGGCACCGGCAACCAGTGCTGGTCCGGACGTCTCCTCAACAAGCTCAACCTGGTCTACAACCACAGCACGAACTACGGCGCCCACCAGAGCATCCCCGGCGGCATCAGCGACGAGCTCTGGTCCACGCCGCTCTTCCAGAGCCTGATCTCGCTGACCGGCGACTTCGGGCAGACCCGCGACAGCGTCGATCAGATCATCCTCGAGGCGCAGTTCGGGATCGGCTTCGGCCCGAAGATGCGCGACATGGCCAACGCGATCGTGGCCACTGCCCAGGCGCTGCAGCCCGGGCAGCCCCACGCGTCGGTGTTCATCCAGAAGTTCGCCCACCACAGCATCATCGACGATCTGACGGCCGTCCCGGGCGACGAGACCGCGGACACGCCGGCCGCCGGCCTCCGCCTCGCCCAGAACAGCCCCAACCCCTTCAACCCGAAGACCACCGTGCGCTTCACCTTGCCGTCCCCCGGCCGGGCGACGCTCACGGTCTTCGACGTGGCCGGGCGCCAGGTGACCCAGCTCGCTGACGGCGCCTTCACCGCCGGCGAGCACGCGGTCGACTGGAACGGCCGCGACGATGCCGGAAGCGCCGTGGGCAGCGGCATCTACTTCTATCGTCTCGACGCCGATGGCCTCAGCCAGACGCGCAAGATGATGCTGATCAAGTAGCCCGCCTCGCGCATGGCTCCGCCCCGCCCGGCGACCCCGTGTCGCCGGGCTTTTTCGCGCCCACGCTTGACGTTCAGGGCGAGCCGCGCGCGGCCGGTGCGCCCATCGCCGCCTGCGCGAGGCCGCGCGCGTGATGGAGCTGATGGCACGCGCTGCAGAGCGTGATCAGGTTGCTCGGGTCGTTCGTGCCGCCGTTCGCGCGGGGCTTACGGTGGTGCACTTCGAGGAAGCGCGTGCTCGTGCAGCCCGGACCCTGGCAGCGGTGGCCGTCACGGGCGAGGATCGTCCGCCGCAGCGCCGGCGTGAGCGTGCGCGGCAGGTCGCCCCCAGGGGCGGGCAGTTCGCCGCGGCTGGTGACGTAGGCCTGCGCCCCGCAGTCCGGGCAGCGGCGAATGATCACGGTGGCGGCCTGCTTCACCCGCCCCCGGGGGCGGGTGGCGAGCGCGTCGAGCACCAGTTCTTCCTTCGGGTCTAGCCGGCCGTCCTTGCGCAGTTGCTCGATCAGCGCTTCCCAGCGCGCGTACTGCTCCGGCGTGAAGTTCAGCGTGACGCGCAGGGGCGCGGCGGCTTCGGCCTCCTCGCGGCGCGCTTCGGGCTCGCCCGCCGCGAACAGCGCCGGAGGATCCTGGCGCTTCCTCGGCGGCCGCGGCCGGCTCGCCTTCACCTTGCGCTCGAGCGCGCGGCGGCCGAGCCGCTTGGCATCGTCGAGCCAGTGGCCTTCGTTCGCCGGCGTCGCCACGGACACGAGCTCACGCGCCTTGGTCCAGGGCAGCTCGCCCGCCTCGACGGCGCGTCGTGTCTCCGGCAGGCGCTCGAGTGCACCCGCCATGCGCACGAAGGCCGAGAGCTTGCGCTCGGAGAAGCCCAGCGCATCGCGGCCATAGGCATGGATCGAGGAGTAGCCCAGCTCGCGGTAGAGCTGATCTTCCATGATAGAAGCGAAGGAGAGCAGCGCGCCCTTCTCGAGGCGCTGCAATCGCTGAAGTTCAGTCTTCAAAGCCCGGTGCAGTCGCCGGGCGCGGTCGGCTCGAGTCTCCATGTTGAAAGTCCCAGGAAAGTGCCTCGGGAGGCTTGCGATGGATACCAATGTATAGTATCATACGAAGGCCGTCAAGGGCGGCAAGGCAGATAGTCGAGAGAATCTTCCCGCGGCAGCTCTCACCCGCCCCCGGGGGCGAGCGAGACCAGGAGGTCCGATAGAGAAGCAACACGCGCCCGCCACGAGAGAATGCGCATCGCGGGCAAACTGAGTATCCTGTCCCGGCGGTGGCTACCGGCGCTCGGTGAGGGGAAGCATGTGTGCGGGTCGTCCGCGGCGGTGCCTCTCCCTCATCAAAGGAGTTCGCCATGTCCATCCGTCCCGTCAAGCGAATGGCCGAAGCACGGCCCGCCATCGAGGGTGCGGGGGTTCGCCTGCGCCGGGCGTTCGGGTTCGGTCAGACCGATGACTTCGACCCCTTCCTCCTACTCGACGACTTTCGCAACGAGCGCCCGCTCGACTACGAGGCCGGCTTCCCGTGGCACCCGCACCGGGGGATCGAGACCATCACCTACGTGCTCGCGGGCAGCGTGGAGCACGGCGACAGCATGGGCAACCGCGGGGTGATCGGTGCCGGCGACATCCAGTGGATGACCGCCGGTCGCGGGATCGTCCACCAGGAGATGCCGCAGGGCGACGCGCAGGGCAGGATGCATGGCTTCCAGCTCTGGGCGAACCTGCCCGCCGCGCTGAAGATGACCGCGCCGCGCTACCAGGAGGTCCGATCGCCGGAGATCCCCGAGGTCACGGACGACGACGGCACCCTCGCGCGCGTGGTCTGCGGCCAGTTCTGGGGCAAGCGCGGCCCAGTTGAGGGGATCGCCGCGGATCCGGTCTACCTCGATGTGACGGTGCCGGCCGGCCGCCGCAAGACGCTCCCGGTGCCGTTGGGGCATCACGCCTTCGCCTACGTCTTCGCCGGCGGCGGCAGCTTTCGGGACGCCTCGTCGCCGCAGCCCGTGCCGACGGAACACACGGCACCCGCCCCCGGGGGCGGGCAACCCGCGGGCCCGACGCTCGAACGCGCCGACAACCGCTCCCTGATCCTCTTCGACCAGGGCGACGCGGTGACCGTGCAGGCCGGCGAGGAGGGCATCCGCTTTCTGCTGGTCTCCGGCGCGCCGCTGCGGGAGCCGGTGGCCTGGCATGGCCCCATCGTGATGAACACGAAGGATGAACTGGTCCGCGCCTTCGACGAGCTCGAGCGCGGCACCTTCCTCGACGCCAAGGAGACCCGATGACCGTCCCCCCCCACCGGTACACCGGCGCGGCGGCGATGATCCTGCTGCACGAGGCGCAGATGCGCGACTTCCTGGCCGTGTGGCGCGAGGCCAAGGCCAGCGGTCTCGCGCTGCCCCAGACCGAAGACACCGACTACGCCTCGCTGGAGACCCTGCTCCGTCACGTGCTGGGTGCGGCCGGGGGCTACATGATCTGGTGCTGCGCGTCGCTGGGCCTGCCCGATCCCGGGATCCCGGCGCCGCCGCCCGCCGAGGCGATCGAAGCGGCCGCGGACGACGTCCTCGAGCAGGTCCTCGGCGCCTGGCGCACCCCGCTGGCCGACGTGCCCGAGGAACGCTTCGGGGAGGAGCACAAGTCGCGCTGGGGAATCGTCTACTGCATCGACAGCATGCTCGAGCACGCGGTGATGCACCCGCTCCGTCACGCCTTCCAGCTGCGGAGGCTGATGGCGGCGCGGAACGGCTAGCGGGGCGGCGCCAAGAAATCGTAGGGCGCTTCGATCGTTCCGCGCTCCGTGAAGAAGGCCGTGATCAGGGCGGCCGGCGTGACGTCGAAGGCGGGATTGCGCACCCCCGCCCCCGGGGGCGGGTCGAGGGCGACGCCCGGCAAGCGCAGCTCCCCGGCCGCCCGCGACTCGATCGGGATCGCCGCGCCCGAGGCCAGCGTCGGGTCCACGGTGCTCAGCGGCGCCGCCACGTAGAACGGCACGCCCGCGTGGGCGGCGGCGAGCGCGAGTGACAGCGTCCCCACCTTGTTGGCGGTGTCGCCGTTGGCGGCGATGCGATCGGCGCCGACGAGCACGGCATCGACCTCGCGCGCGAGCAGCAGGGAGGGGCCGGCGGCGTCCACCTGCAGCGTGACCGGCACGCCCGCCCGCCCCAGCTCCCACACGGTGAGGCGCGCGCCCTGCAGCAGCGGGCGCGTCTCCCCGGCCCAGACCCGCACGTCGCGCCCCGCGGCGTGCATGGCCAGCAGCACCCCGAGGGCGGTGCCGATGCCGCCGGTCGCCAGCGGCCCCGCGTTGCAGTGCGTGAGCACGCGGGCGGGGGTCGGCAGACGAGCCGCGCCGGCGGCGGCGATGGCGTCGCAGCGGGCGGCATCATCGAGGTGCCAGGCCAGGGCCGCGCGCTCGAGCGCTGCCAGCAAGGCGGGCGGATCGACGCCGGCGGCCAGGGCGTCGCGCTCGGCGTCGTGCATCGCCTCGAGCGCGGCGGACAGATTCACGGCCGTGGGCCGCGTCGCGCCCAGCGCGTCGCGCGCGTGCGCCAGTGCCCGAGACGCCCCCTGGGCGTCGAGCCCCGGCCCGCGCCCGAGCGCCGCAGCCAGGGCCACGCAGACACCGTAGGCAACGGCCACACCGATGGCCGGCGCTCCGCGCACCCGCAGCGCGGCGATCGCCTCGGCCACCGCGTCGACCGTGGCGCAATCGCGGTACTCGAGGGCGCCGGGCAGCAGCGTCTGGTCCAGCACGCGCAGTCGGCCCGCCGCGTACTCCAGATTGCGCGGGATCCCGGCCGGCAGCGGCGGCAACGCGCTCACGGGGACTCCGTCCAGTCCTGCAGCATGCGGGTGAGCAGCTCCAGGGGCAGTCCCATCACGTTGAAGTAGCAGCCCTTGATCCCGGTGACGAACTGCGCGGCCAGGCCCTGGATGCCATAGGCGCCGGCCTTGTCGAAGCAGTCGCCGCTGGCGACGTAGGCGTCGATCTCCGCGGGCGCCAGCGGACGAAAGCGCACCTGGGTGCGGCTGTCGGCCACGCGCCGTCGCAGCAGCTGGCAGCCCGGTTCGTGGCGCACCAGGGCGAGGCCGGTGATCACGGCGTGTTCGCGGCCCGAGAGCCGCTCCAGCATCGCGCGGGCCGCCGCGGCGTCGGCGGGCTTGCCGAGGCTGGCGCCGTCCAGCGCGACCACCGTGTCCGCACCGATCACCAGCGCGCCGGGCCGCCGCAGCGCCACGGCCTCGGCCTTGCCCGCCGCGTGGGCGCGGGCGGCGCCGGCGGGGGAGAGATCGCCGTCGTCCTCGGGGTAGTCGCTGGGCTCGACGGCGAACGCGAAGCCCAGGCCCTCGAGCAGCGCGCGGCGGCGCGGGCTGGCCGAGGCGAGGATCAGGTCCTGCTGGAGCGAGGCGGGGACGAAGGGATTCACGGCGTCGCCCCCGGGGGCGGCGCGGCATCGCGATCGAGGATCAGGGTCACGGGGCCGTCGTTCACGAGTTCCACGGCCATCATGGCCTGGAAGACGCCCGCGGCCACCGGCAGGCCCTCGGCGCGGAGCGCGTCGAGGAAGGCGAGGTAGAGGCCCTCGGCCAGTTCGGCGGGCGCGGAGTCCACGAAGCTGGGACGGCGGCCCTTGCGCGCGTCGCCGTAGAGCGTGAACTGGCTGACGGCCAGGACGGCGCCGCCGTTCTCGCGCAGGGAGCGGTTCATCTTGCCCTCGTCGTCGGGAAAGATGCGCAGGTCGGCGAGCTTGGCGGCCATCCACTGCACGCACGCAGCACTGTCGGCTTCGCGAAACGCGCAGAGCGCCAGCAGGCCGCGGCCGATCTCGCCCACGGTCTCGCCATCCACGCGCACGGCGGCGCGGCTCACGCGCTGGATCACCACGCGCATCGGCGCTCCTCAGCGGCGATACACATCCTGCACCCCGCGCACGGACTTGATCTGCCGGACGATCTCCTCGAGCTGCTCGGTGTCCTTCACCTCGAGCGTGAAGTGGAAGTGGTTGAGCATGTCGCGCTCGTCGCGGTCGAAGCTGCCGCTCTTGATGTTGGTCTTGGTCTTCGCGATCTTGCCGGTGATGTCCACCAGCAGGTTGGGACGGTCCTCCGCCGTCACCTCGAGGCCGAGCAGGAAGGTCTCCTGCTGCCCGACGTCCCACTCCACCGACACGCGCCGCTCCTCGAGCACGGCGTTGCCCACCACGTTGATGCAGTCGCTGCGGTGCACGCTGATGCCGCGGCCGCGCGTCACCACGCCGACGATGGCGTCGCCGGGCACCGGGCTGCAGCAGCCGGCGAAGCGGATCATCATGTTGCCGTGGCCCTCCACGCGCACGCCGCGCACGGAGTCGCGGCGCAGCTTCGTGGAGAGCTCCTCGTCGAAGACCGGCGCCTCGCGCTCCTCGGGCGGATAGAGGCGGTTGAGCACGGACGCCGCCGACAGGTTGCCGCGGCCGACGCCCTCCACCACCCGCTCGGCGTTCTCCACCCCCAGCGCCTCGGCCACCTCGCCGAGCTGCGACTCGTCGGGCACGGGGCGATGCTGGCGCCTGAACTCGCGCTCGAGCAGCTCGTGCCCCAGCTCCAGCGACTGAACCAGCTCGCGCTCGCGCAGACGCCGCTTGATGCGGCTGACGGCCTTGCTGGTCTTGACGAAGTTGAGCCAGTCGCGGCTCGGGCGCGCGTCCTTGCGCGTGAGGATCTCCACCACCTCGCCGCTTTCCAGCGAGCGCCGCAGGGGGACGATCTTGCCGTCGATCTTGGCGCCGATGCAGCGGTCGCCCACGGCGGTGTGGATGGCGTAGGCGAAGTCCAGCGCCGTCGACCCCACCGGCAGGATGTGCAGATCGCCCCGCGGCGTGAAGACGAAGATGCCGTCCTGGAACAGGTTGATCTTCAGGTGGGCCATGAACTCGCTGGGATCCTCGCTCCACTCGCCGCCCTTGAGCTCGTCGAGGAAGGTGCGCAGGAAGTCCAGCTCGCGGCTGGTGCCGGCGTCCTCGAGCTTCTCCGTCCCCATGCCGCCCGCCTTGTAGCGCCAGTGCGCGGCGATGCCGAACTCGGCGATCTCGTGCATGGAGTAGGTGCGGATCTGGATCTCGAAGACGCGCCCGTCGTCGTTGATCACGGCCGTGTGCAGGCTCTGGTAGCCGTTGCGCTTGGGCGTGGCGACGTAGTCCTTGAAACGCTGCGGCAACGGCTTGAAGAGCGTGTGCACCACGCCGAGGGCGTGGTAGCAGTCGGCCACGCTGTCGGTGATGATGCGGATGGCCATCAGGTCCAGGATCTCGTCGGCGTCGAGGTGCTGCGACTGCATCTTGCGCCACACGCTGAACAGGTGCTTCGCGCGCCCCTCCACCGCGCACTCGATGCCGTTCTCGTCCATCGCGGCCTGGATGCGATCGTGCATGGCCGTGATGATGTCCTCGCGGCTCTCGCGCCGCATCCCCATGGCCGCCGCCACCCGCTCGTAGGCCGCGGGCTCCAGGTACTTGAAGGCCAGGTCCTCGAGCTGCCACTTCACCCGGCCGATGCCGAGGCGGTGGGCCAGGGGCGCGTAGATGTCCATGGTCTCGCGCGCGATCCGCTCCTGCTTGTCGCGGCGCAGGACGTCGAGCGTGGACATGTTGTGCAGGCGGTCCGCGAGCTTGATGAGCAGGATGCGGATGTCCTTGCTCATGTGCAGCAGCAGCTTGCGGAAGTTCTCCGCCTGCGCCCGTTCCGCGCTCTCGAAGCGCAGCGCGCCGATCTTGCTGACGCCGTCCACCAGCAGCGCCACCGTGGGGTTGAACTCCTGGCGCAGCAGCTCGGCGCTGATGCCGGTGTCCTCCACGGTGTCGTGCAGCAGCGCCGCGGCGATGGCGTTGGAGCCGAGATTCAGCTCGGCGCAGGTGCTGGCCACCGCCACGACGTGCTTGAAGTAGGGCTCGCCCGAAACGCGACGCTGGCCGGCGTGGGCCTCGCGGGCCATCCAGAACGCCTTCTCGATGAGCTCCACGCCCACCTGCGGCGAGAGCCGCCGCGCCGTGGCGAGCAGTTCCTCCAGCTCGGCCTGGGCGGCGGGATCCCGGGGCGGCTGCTCCTCGCGGCGCGCGCTCATGACGTCGCCGTCCCCGCCGGCGTGAGCTCCACCAGCTGCAGGCTCAGCCCGTGCTCGCCGGGACGGCGCTGGAAGGTGTCGCGCGCCACGCGCAGGCAGAGGTCCACGGCCTCGCCGCGATGCAGGCGCGGCCCGAGGTCCGACGCGCGACCGAAGGCGATCGTGCGCAGGCGCTCGCCCCCGGGGGCCTCGAGTTCGAGGCGCAGGTGCTGTCCCTTCAGGACGCGGCTTTCCAGGGGCACCGCGTCGCGCAGCATGAGGACGGGCTCGGGGTTGCCCTCCCCGAAGGGGCCGAGCAGTTCGAGGCCGTCCAGGAAGCGGCGGTCGAGCTCGCCCGCCGTGACGGCCAGGTCCGCCATCAGCGGCGCCGGCGGCGCGGGCGACGGCGCGGCGGCCTCCAGGGCGGCGGCGAAGGCGTCCCAGCGGCCGGCGCGCACGGTGAAGCCCACAGCGCGGCGATGTCCGCCGTAGCGCTCGAGCGCGTCGGCGCAGCGGTCGAGCAGCGCCTTGAGGTCCTGCCCTTCGGGTCCGCGGCCGGAGCCGCGCGCGCTGCCGTCGGCGTCGACGCCCGCGAGCAGGACGGGGCGGGCGAACTCGTCCGCCAGTCGCGCGGCGGAGATGCCCAGCACGCCGGGGTGCCAGTCGGCGTCGGCGAGCGCCAGCGCGCCGAGGGCCTCGCCCTCCACCCGCGCGCGCTCGAGGCGGGCCAGCGCGCGCTCCCGCGCGGACGCGGTGATCGACGCTTCGCGCTCGCGCCGCTCCTCGTTCGTGGCCTCCACCTGGGCCGCCAGCTGTGCGGCCTCCTGGGCGTCCTCGCTGACCAGCAGCTGCAGCGACAGCCGCGCGCTGCCCATGCGGCCCGGGGCGTTCAGCCGCGGCGCGAAGCGGAAGGCCAGATCCTGCGCGCTCAGCTCACCGCTCTGCAGGCCGGCGGTGCGGGCCATGACGCGCCAGACCGGGCTCCGGTCGGCGGTGGAGCCGGGCCGCGCGGTGAGGCGGCGGCTCATCTCGCGCAGTCCCGCGCTCACCAGCAGGCGATTCTCGCCGGTGAGCGGCATGACGTCGGCCACCGTGCCGAGCGCCGCGTAGTCCAGCCACTGGTCGCCCGCCAGCGGACGTCCCAGCGCCTCGCAGAGCGCCCGCGCCAGCTTGTAGGCCAGCGCGCTGCCGCTGAGCGCGGGGAAGGGATAGCGACTGTCCGCGCGCATTGGGCTGACGAAGGCCAGCGCCTCGGGCAGCGCGGTGGCCAGATGGTGGTCCGTGACCACGGTGTCCACGCCACGCTCGGCCAGGGACTCGATGATCTCGCCCTCCGACGACCCGCAGTCCACCGTGACCACCAGGCTGCAGCCGGCCTCGACGGCGCGGTCGAGGGCGCGGGCCGAGAGGCCGTAGCCGTCGCGCTCGCGGTGCGGGACGAAGGCGTCCGCATCGAAGCCCAGACCGCGCAGCGCCCGGCTGAGCAGGGCGGCGCCGGTGAGGCCGTCCACGTCGTAGTCCCCGTGGACCAGCACGCGCTGGCCGTGCTCGCGCGCGAAGCGGAGGCGGTCGACGGCGAGGTCCATGTCGGGGAGGAGGTAGGGATCGTGCTGCGCGGCGGGATCGCTGCCCAGCCAGCCGCGCCAGTCGTCCGCGCCGCGCACTCCGCGCTGCCAGGCCAGCGCCGCCACCGCCGGTGGCAGGGACAGCTCACGGGCCAGCCGCGCGCGCTCGTCCGCGGAGGGCGCCTCGCGGAGGCGGATGCTGGGGGCTGGGGCGTGCTGCACGCGTCCTCCTGCTGACGGCGCCCGAACGAAAAGCGGAAGCGAACCTGTAAGCCGGGTTCTGTCCTCCCCGAAGGGAGTGATGGCCATTTATCTAGGACCGCCGTTGCCGACGGCCTCGAGCAACCTACCCGGGAATCGAGCGAGACGGGCCGCCTCTCTTCCCCTATTTGGTCTTGCTCCGGGTGGGGTTTGCCATGCGGCGTCCGTCGCCGGCCGCCCGGTGAGCTCTTACCTCACCTTTTCACCCTTACCCCCACGCCGCGAGGCGCGGTGGCGGTTTGTTTTCTGTGGCACTTTCCGTGGAATCGCTTCCCCTGGGAGTTACCCAGCACCCTGCCCTGCGGAGCCCGGACTTTCCTCGGATTCGAGAATCCGCGGCCATCCGGCTCGCTTCCGCGGCGATTATAGGGAGTCGAGCGCCTCGTTCGCAAGGGCATCGGCCACGGCGTTTTCCGCGCGCGGCACGTGGCGCGCGCGCCAGGCCACGAATCGCGTCAGCGCGAGCCGCGCCTCCTCGTAGAGCGGCTTGAGTCCCGCGTTCTTCACCTTGTAGCGGCCCTCGAGCTGCCGGACGATCAGCTCGCTGTCCATGGCCAGCTCCACGCGTCGCGCGCCGAGCCGGCTGGCCGCGGCGAGGCCGAGCAGCAGGGCCCGGTACTCCGCCTGGTTGTTGGTGAGCACGCCCAGCGCGACGCCCTCGCGGTGCAGCTCCGGGCGATTCGCGCCCGCCCCGGGGCCGTAGATCACGATGCCCGCGGCGGCCAGCCCCGGATTGCCGCGGCTGGCGCCGTCGGTGTGCAGCAGGACCCAGTCCTCGGGGGCCACGGCCTGCCGCGCGGACGCGGGCGCCGGCGTGGGCGCGGGGGCCGCGGCGGCCGGCGACTCCCCCCCCAGCGCGGCCAGCCAGTCCGCGAGCGCGCGGCGGCGATCGGGGGCCAGGTCCAGCCGCGCGCGTTCGCCGCGCAGGTAGGCCAGCAGGGCCGGCAGGTCGGGCGGCAGCGCTCCTCGGCTCACGATTCCTCCTCCACGCGCAGCACGAGCCGTCCGCATCCCTGACAGGGGATCACGCGGCCCTGGGATTTGACCTCGACGAGTTCCTGCGGCGGGAGGGCCGCGCCGCAGCCTCCGCAGCCGCCGCCCCGCAGCGGGGCCAGCGTGCGATGTCCATGGCTGGAGAAGATGCGCCGGTAGCGCCGCGCGTCGGCGTCGGCCATCGCCTCCAGCAGCGCCTCGCGCGCCGCCAGCGACTCGGCCTGCTCCTGCTCGCATTCGCGGCGCTCGTCGTCCAGGGCGCGGCGTTCGTCGTCCAGCGCGGAACGCTCCTCCCCCTCGCGCCGCGCGCGCAGCGCCCCCTCGCGGCTGTGGATCTCCTGCGCCTCGAGCTTGACCAGCAGCGTGTCCTCGACGGTCGCGAGCCGCGCCCGGCAGTGCTCGAGCTGGTGCTCGCTGGCGCGCAGGGCGTCCATGTCGGTGACGGCCTTCTGCTGCTCGGCGAGGCGGGCGAGTTCGCCGCGCAGCACGGCGCTCTCGCGCTCGAGCCGCCGCAGGGCCTCGGCCAGTTCGGCGGCCTCGTCGTCGCGGCGACGGCCCACCTCGCCCTGGCGCGCGACCTCCTCGCCGAGGGCGCGCAGGGCGGCCGGGATCTCCTGCAGCCGGCGCTCGATGAAGGCCAGCCGCCGATCGTGATGATAGAGCTCGCGGAGCTGCTCGCTGTTCTCCATGGCCTCTCGCGGGTTGGCGTCGGTGGGCCCAGCAGGAGTCGAACCTGCGATCAAACGATTATGAGTCGCCTGCTCTAACCACTGAGCTATGGGCCCTTCGCGCGGAGGCTAGAGGCAGGGGCGGGTCGCGTCAAGCGGCGGCGCAAAAGACGAGGGCGGCCTCCGCAGAAGCCGCCCTCGTCCGGGCTTGCAAGACGTCACGGAATGCGCGGGGCCGAGCCCTCGCGGGATCCCCCTACTGGAGGGGAATCCCCGTGACCGTTACTCCAAAGGGGCGTCACCCAGGTCCTTCACGTGGCACTTGTTGCAGAGCGAGCGCTGGTTGGTGACGAACGTGTACTCATAGTACATGTTGTCGGCGTCGTCCTGCGACCAGCCCGTGTCCGTGGGCTGCGGGTGGCTGTCGGCGATGAAGGTCTCGCCGAAGTCCCAGCGGCCCGCGTTCGCGAAGGCGGACGCGTGAGCGCGGTGGCAGCTCAGGCACATGACCTGATCGGTGCCCGCCGGGCCCTGCGTGTAGTTGGTCGGATCCACGGTCTCCAGATCCACGTTCACGGCCTCGAAGGGCACCAGGCCCCAGAACGCCGTCGTGGGATCGCCGCCGACGGTCTCGTCGGTGCTGATGTACGCATTGTACGCGGCCGCGATCGTGGAGCCCAGGTTCTCACCGGTGGGATGCACGAAGTTGGTCGTGTTGTCGGAATGGAAGTTGGTGTGGCAGTTCGCGCACCACTCGCTCATGCCGTTCTTGTAGACGGTGTGCTGAGCGTCGGTCTCGTTGCCGCCGCCGCCGACCATGGTCCGGCGGCTGTTGCCCACGGCCTCGGGGGCCGGGTTGTCGAAGTCGTAGCGGCCGCCGTTGTACACCGGGCCCATGTCCGTGCCGTAGAGCAGACGGAAGTTCTGGTTGCCGTGGGGATCGTGGCAGCTGGTGCAACGCAGGTAGGTCGACAGGAAGTCGCCGCCCGGCGCCTCGGTCAGCGTGATGTCGGCTTCCAGGCCGTTGGCCGGGGAGACGATGTTGTGACCGTGGTTGTCGCCGTAGCTATAGGTGGTGTGGCCGTGGGCGCTCCAGCTGTAGTCACGGGTGAGCCAGTAGAAGTCGCCGCCGGGGCCGTAGCCCAGGCCGCCGTAGAACTGGCCGTAGGACGCATGGCAGCTCAGGCAGGTGTCGCTGGCGTTGCCGACCTTGAGCAGGTACTCGTTGCCGATGGGATTGTCGCCCACCTGCATGCCGTCGTCGCTGTTGTGCATGGTATGGCAGCCGGCGCACTCCGCAACGCCGCCGTCGTGGAAGGCCAGCGCGCTGCCGCTGGCGAGGATGACCAGCGCCGCGGCCAGGGCGAAGAGCTTGAACAGTTTCATTGCTAGTACCTCATGGTGATGGATTCGAACCCGGAAAGGCCCCAGGGAGCCCCCCCATCGTTGGAAACACGAGATGCGTCAGCCACTGACGCGGAGCGATTCAACCCCCTTGCTTCGAAGTTCACGGATGATGCTGAATTCAAGTCGGCGAGACGGCCCTCGCCGGCAGCCGCGCGCGCGGCCCCGGCCTGGCTGTCGTAGAGACGGTAGATCTGCACGCGGCCCGCGAAGCTCTGCGCCACGATGACGCGGCCGTCGGCGGTGGCGGCGATGGAACTCGGGTGGTAGAACTGCCCCGGGTGAGTGCCCAGGCTGCCGTACTCCCCCAGGAAGACGTGCTCGGCGTCGAAGAGCAGGACCACGTGGCGCAGGCGGTCGAGCACGAGCAGCGATCCGTTCGGCGCCACGGCCACGCCCACCGGCAGCACCATGCGTCCGCGCGCGGAACCGAAGCGCCCGAAGCTGTCCAGCGGACGCCCCTCGGCGTCCTGCACCAGCACGCCGTGCAGCGACGCGCTCGTGATGTAGAGGCGGCCGTCCGCCGCCTCCGCGGGACGCCCCAGCCCCAGATCGCGATCGCCGGCCTCGGGCGCCAGCGTGCGGCTCCAGAGCAGCGCGCCGGCCGCGTCGTGCTTGCAGAGCAGCCGGTGCGTGTTGTCCACGGTGACGAGCCCGCCGTCACGCGTGATCAGCAGGTGCTCGGGGAACCAGTCGTCGGCGGGAAGGGCCACGTCGAAGGCGTCAGGCTCGCCGCGCAGATCGAGCCGGCGCAGCGTGCGGCCGCGGCCGGCGTCCATGTCGGTGAAGACGAAGCGCCCCTCGGCGTCGATGGCCGCGTCGAGCGGCTGGCTGAGCGCGGCGAGGGCGTCGGTGGCGAAGGTGTAGATGCCGTCCGCGGTGTAGACGCGCAGGCTGCGCGCGGCGGCGTCGGTCACGCAGAGCACGTCGTCCCCGTCCGCGTAGCTCACGGCGACGGGCCGCCCACAGGGGCGGTCGTGATAATCCGGTGACAACGCTCCCGCGTAGTCCATCACCCAGGCTGCTGTCGCGTCAGTCGCGTTGAACAGGGCTGGGATCAGAACGAGCAGTGAGCCGGTGACGACCGTCTTGACCGAGAGCTTGCGCTCCATGCTCGCGTCCTTCTCCGGGTCGCTGTGCGAGGTTAACCTCGCTGACCGGTCAGTATGTTACCTAATTCACAACATTCCAGTCAAGAACCTCTTTTACCCCTGTACTCGATTTTGGCCTTCCGGGTGAAGTTTCAACTCCCCGCAACCACACTGGGAGCGGGCGATGCGGCTCGGGCGCGGGCCCCAGCGCGAACGGGGGGAGAGCCTGTGGCCCTCCCCCCGTCGGTTCGCTCGAGCTGACGCCCCTAGCGGCTGCGGATCTTGTCCGTGTGGCACTGGACGCAGAGCCGACCGCCCGGGTCTCCCGTCAGGAAGTACTTGAAGGACGAGCCGTGCGGATCGTGGCAGCTGAGGCAGCCCAGCTCCTTGCCGGTCCGCGGGTCGGTCACCCCGGCCCCCACCGGATGGCTCACGTGCTTGGTGAAGTCGTGGCACTTGCTGCAGAGCTCCTGGGTGGGACTCCGCGGCGCCGTTGACTCCGCGTGGGGGTCGTGGCAGCTCGCGCAGAGGCCGCGCGGACCCTCGGGATGGCGGTGCTCGGCGGCCGTCAGGTGCTCCGCCTCGGCGGCGTGGCAGCGCGCACACAGCTCCACCTGATCGGCCGCCAGCAGGTGCTGCTGCCCCGCGGCGTGGGGCAGGTGGCAGCTGGTGCAGGCGGCGTCGGTGTTCAGCACCGGGTGGACCTTGCCCTCGAGGACGTCCTGCTCCAGCCCGGCGTGGCAGGTGAAGCAGAGCTCGCGCTGGGGCGCGATCACGGCCGGGCTGCCCGCGTGGCAGTCCCCGCAGCTGCGCTCCGCGTAGGGCGGGTGCACCGATCCCTCGCGCTCGAGCCCCGCGCCGCGCGAGCGGTGGGGATCGTGGCAGCTCGTGCAGTTCACGTCGGTGAGGTCGAAGCCGCCGTGGGCGCTGCTCATCGCCTTGCCGCCGGTGTCGTGGCAGGCGAAGCAGAGTCCCGGCACGGCGTCCACCAGCATCGACGGCTGGCCGCTGCCGTGGCTGTCGTGGCAAGCCGCGCAGTCCCCGTCGGCGACGGGCGCGTGGGCCTTGCCCCGCGAGGCGTCGCCGATGGCCGGGTGGCAGCTGAGGCAGAGCGTGCCGGGCGCCTTGCGCAGCAGGGCGGGCTGGGCGGAGGCGTGGCCGTCGTGGCAGCGCTCGCACTGGCCGTCGCGCACGGGCGCATGGGCGAGCGCGCGGTCGGGGTAGAGCGCGCCCTCGTCGTGGCAGCCGAGGCAGGTCTCCCCCACCGGGCCGCGGAAGAGGTGCTCGCCGTTCGCGGCGTGCGGGTTGTGGCAGTCCTGGCACTCGCCGGCCTCCACCGGGGCATGCACCACCTTGACGTTCGGTCCCGCGGCCGGGTCGTCGTGGCAGTCGAGGCAGACGCCGGCGGCGACGGACGTCGAGCCCTGGCTGTGGCAGACCCCGCAGTCGCGGTCCGCGAAGGGCGGATGCTCGTTGGCGTGCAGCAGCGCGGTCTGCAGACCGCGGTGCGGCTCGTGGCAGCCGAGGCAGTCGACGCCCGACGGGTCGTCCAGCGCGAGATGCGCGCCGCGGAAGCCGGCGCCCTGGCCATCGTGGCACTGGAAGCAGAGCGCCGTCGCCGGCTCCACCAGGAAACCCGCCCGCTGCCCGCCGTGGGGCTCGTGGCAGACGAGACAGTCGTCCTGGGAGGGCGGGTGCACCGACGTCGCGCCCTCGGCGCTCACCACGTCCGCGTGGCAGCCCGTGCAGAGCAGCGGCGACGGCGCCGCGAGCAGGTGCTTCGCGGGCGAGCGGTGCGCGTCGTGGCACTCCGCGCAGCGGCCCTCGGCCACGGGCGCGTGGGGGTGCGGCAGGTCCGCGCCCGCGTCGTGACAGCCGAGGCAGAGCGCCTCCGGCGTCTCCGTGAGCATGCCCTTGCGCTCGCCGCCGTGGGGCAGGTGGCAGTCGAGGCAGTCGCCGGCCTCGGCCGGCGGATGCACCGAGCCGCCCTGGGGCGCGCGGCCGAAGTCCTCGTGGCAGCCGAGGCAGAGCGTCCCCGGCGCGTCCTTGAGCAGATCGGCGCGCGCGGCGACGTGGGGCTCGTGGCAGCTCAGGCAGTCACCTGCGGCCACGACGCCGTGCGGGTGCTCCGACGCGTTGAGCAGCTTCACCTTGAGGTGGCAACTCAGGCAGAGCTCGCCGGCGGGCTCGCGGAGCAGACCGGGCTGGGCCGCGCTGTGCGGCGCGTGACAGACCGTGCAGTCGCGCTTGGCCGCGGGCGTGTGCTCGTGCTGTCCCGCCGCGGGCGTGATCGAGGCCTCCTGGTGGCAGGACCGGCAGAGCTCGCGCTGCGGCTGGCGCAGCAGCTGCGGCTCGGCGGCGCCGTGCGCGTCGTGGCAAGCGCTGCACTGGCCCTTCACCGCCGGGGGATGGCCGTCCGCGCGCTTGAAGTCGCCGGCCTCGTGACAGGTGAAGCAGAGCTGCGCCTGGGGCGCCTTGAGCAGCCCGGGCTCGTTGCTGCCGTGGGGCGAGTGGCAGTCGATGCAGTCGCCGTCGCTGAAGGCCGGGTGCTCCACCGCCGGCTTGCGCTCGGCCTCGTCGTGGCACATGGCGCAGGTGGCGGCGGGCGTCTCGGTCAGCGTGACCTGGCCGGCCGCGTCCACCGTGTGGCAGCTGGCGCAGTCCATGTCCGCCACGGGGGCGTGGATCGAGCGGCGCAGCAGCGACGTCGTGTCCGCGCTGTGCGGATCGTGGCAGTCCACGCAGGCGCCCGCCGCGGCGACGTCCACGCCCGCATGGGCGGTCGTCAGCTTGGCGCCGCCCGCGTGACAGTCGAGGCAGAGCGCGGTGGCCGGCTTCGCGAGCAGGCCGGGCTCGGCGCTGCCGTGGCTCGCGTGGCAGGCGTTGCAGCCCCGCTTGCGCAGCGGCTCGTGCACCACCGGGCGCGTGAACGCCGCGCGATCGTGGCAGGCGTAGCAGCCCTCGGCGCCCTTGCCGGGCAGCAGCATCGGCGCGCCGCTGCCGTGGGGATCGTGGCAGTCGGTGCACTTGCCGCCGTCCAGCGGGCCGTGGAGCACCGGCAGCTCGCGCTGGGCGGCGACGTCCTCGTGGCACTCGAGGCAGAGGCTGTTGATCTCCGCCTTCAGGACGAGACCGCCCATGATGCCGTGCGGCTTGTGGCAGGCCTCGCAGTCGGCCTTGGCGAAGGGGGCGTGGGCGTCGCTGCGGCGGGTCTCGCTCTTCAGGTTGTCGTGACAGTCGAGGCAGGACTTCGAGCCCAGACCGCCCCGCGCGGCCAGCGCCGGCTGCGCGGCCGCGAACAGCGTCAGCGCGAGGGCGAGGGGCGCGAGGAGCTTTTGCGCGCGGCCGTGCGCGGGGAGCAGGCGATGCATCAGTGTCCTCCGCCAGCGCCGCCGGCGGCGCCAGCCGCGGCAGACCTGGTCTCGTCGGGGGTCGTGAGCGCCGCGAGCCGCGCGCGGATCCGCGCCTCGGCGCCGGGCGCGTAGGTCACCGTGGCGGCGTCCTTCAAGCGGGAGATGGCCTCGTTGACGGCCTCGTGCTGCCGCTCCCGCAGCAGCGCCGCGCTCACCGCGCCGCGGCAGGCCGTCAGCGGCGGGGGCGCGGGACGGTCCACGAGCTGCAGCTCGCCGACGGCCCAGCCGCCGTCGCCCTCGCCGTAGGGCAGCGGTCCCACGCGCTGTCCGCGCGCGAGCTGCGCGGCGTCGAGGCCGAGCGCCGACGGCTCCAGCCAGTCCGCGCCCAGGGGGTCGTCCGCGTCGCGCACCGAGGGATCGCGCGCGCTGAGCCAGCCGAACTGCGCGCCGGACTCCAGCTGCGCGAGGAAGCGGCGGGCGGCGGCTTCGTCGCCGAAGCCCACGCTGCGGAGCTTGACGCGGGGCGGATCCGCGAAGCGCTGGGCATTGGCCGCGTAGTAGGCGGCCACGTCGGCGTCGGCGGGCTCCTGCACGCCCATCAGGACGGCCTTGAGCACCTCCTCGCGAATCAGCGCACGCTCCAGCTGACGGGCCTCCACTTCCACGGCGGGACTGTGGTCGAAGCCCCGCTGGCGCGCCTCGTAGCTGAGCAGGGCCTCGTCCAGCCACTGGCGAAAGACCTCGTCGCGCATGGCGTCCGTGTTGTCGCGGCCCGAGAGCCCGTGGAAGTACTTGAAGAGGATCTGACGGTTCAGCGCCCCCACGGTGAGCCGCCCGGTGGGCAGCGTCGCCAGGACGGCGTCGCTGTCCTTGTAGCGGTCCAGCACCGCGGGATCGGTGGAGCCGAAGTCCAGGGTCGCCAGCAGCGAGTCGTTGACGGTCACGCCGTACTCGTCCTTCAGCGCTCCGACGAAGCGCCGCACGGCGGCCATGCGCTCCTCGCGCTCCAGGCGCTTGTGCATGGCGTCGCGCATCGCGGGCGACTGCCCGGCGGACTCCGTGCGCGTCTCGAGCAGCGTGATCAGGTGCCAGCCGAACTCGGTTTCGATGGGTCCCGCCACCTCGCCGGGCGCCAGCGAACCGGTGGCCGCCTCGAAGGCCGGCACGTAGGCGCCGGCGGGCGCCCAGCCCAGGTCGCCGCCCTTGGGCGCGTTGCCGTCGGTGGAGTGGCGCCGCGCCAGGCCCGCGAAATCGGCCCCCGCCGCCAGGCTGTCGAGCAGGCCGCGCGCGCTCGCCTCGTCGGGGACGAGGATGTGCGCCACGTGCCGGAAGGTGGTCTCCTTGTTCATGGCGCTGTCCAGCGCCGCCGCGGCGCTGCTCGCCGACTGCGCCGACACCGAATCGAGCAGCGCCACCACCGCGCGTATCCGGCGCAGGTCGAGCACCTGATTGCGGACGGCGGGCTCCTCCTCCGCGCCCATGCGATAGCCCTCCTGCTCGAGCAGGCGGTTCTCGACGAGCCGCTCGAGGATGTCGACCGCGGGCGGGGCGGCCGCGGGGTCCAGGGGGCGGCTGCCCAGTTCGGCGTCCAGGTCGGCGAGGGTCACGGTCTCGCCGTTGACCAGCGCGAGCGCGGCGTCGTCCGCTGGCGCGCCGCCGCGGGCGGCCCCCGGCGCGAAGGGCATGGCGAAGGCGAGCGCCGCGGCGAGCGGCGCGAGACGTCGGCAGGTCATTGCGATTCTCCGGATGAGGGGGCGACGGCCAGGGCCGCCGCGTCGTGGTCCAGGGCGCTCACCAGCGACTCGGCGAGGGAGTCGAGCCGCGTGAGCCAGGTGATGTTGCGGGGCCGGCCGAAGCTGCCGCGCAGCTCGGCGGCGGGCAGGTAATCCTCGACGACCCGGCGCAGCACGCCGCTGTCGCTGTCCACCAGCTCGAGGGAGGCGTAGCACGGCCGCTGCGCAGCGCGCGCGCCCAGGCGCGGGGGCGCGTCCTCGGCGCCGTCCGCCGCGTCGGTGACGGCGAAGCCCACGGAGCGGTCAGGCGTGACGTACTCGCTCAGGAAGGGACGGAGCAGGGGCGCGCCGCCGTGGGCCTCGCCCAGCGCGCGGCGATCGCCGTCGCCCAGGTGCGCCGGGTGCGTGCCCGCCGCGCGCAGCTCGCCGAGGAGCAGCGACGGCGCGGGCAGCAGCCAGCGGCCGGACGCCAGCAGCCGACGAAGCAGGCAGGCCTCGAGCAGGGCGGGCCCCTCCACCGCCCCGCCGGCGGTGACCGCGGGCAGTGTCAGCAGGGCGCGGGCGTCCGCGCGCGGGAGCGGCTCGGGGTCGGCGGCCGCCGCGAGTTCGAGGACGGCGTCGCCCAGCGCGCGGCGCCAGTCGGCGCCGGACTCCAGCGGGCGCTCGACCACGCCGACCTGAGCGAGACGGCCGTCGGCCGTGTCGATGGACTCCAGAACCAGGAACAGCTCACCGGGCGCGAGGACCAGCCGCAGCACCAGCGCGCGCTCGGCGCCGCAGCGATCCGCGAGGGCGGCGAGCACCGCGGCGTCGACGTCCGTGGCCGCGCGCACGCGATGGGCGCGGAGGATCGGCTCCACCGCCGCGCCCGCGCACACGCGACGCCCGGGGCTGGCGAAGGCCGCGACCAGGGCCCGGCTCGCCTCGTCCCGCAGCGCCGCCGGCGCGGCCGGGGACCGCACGCCCTCGCTCGCGCTCAGGAAGAGCAGCAGGGCCGACGGCGGCAGCGGCGCGGCGGCCGCGCGTCCGGTCGGTCCCGCCAGGACCAGCGCCGCAAGCAGCGGCAGGATGCGAGGGCGGAACGTCAAAAGAGCGTCCCCAGGGCGCGGTCCACGGCGTCGGCGGAAACGTCGTGCAGGGAGCGGCCGCCCAGGCCGAAGAGGCGCCGCCAGAAGGACCCGCCGCCCTCGTGCACCTCGGCGCGCCAGACCAGCGTGCCGGACTGGGTCTCGCTCAGGGTGAAGGACGCGGTGACCTGGTTCTGCGTCTCGCGATGCTCGCGCACGGGACCGTACTCCTCCACCGTGCCGCCGAAGAGGGCGTCCACGGCGAGGGCCTTGCCCAGCGCGACGATCTGCTCGGGGCTGAGGGTCATCCCCGCGCTGACGTTCATCCGGGTCATGGCCTCGCGCACCGCGCCGGCCTCCACCACCTCCACCACGTTCGCGCTGAGCAGCCGGGTGACGAAGAGCGAGGTGATGCGCTCGTCCGCGAACTCGTCGCCGCTGAGATTGCTGAAGGGGAGCAGCGCCACGCGCCGCACGTAGCCCAGGTCCACGTCCGGGTGGAGGAAGCTCTTCACCGTCGGCGCGCAGCCCGCCGACAGCGCGAGTCCGAGCGCGAGCAGGAGACCCATCCGCCGCAATCCAAGCATCGTAGCTCTCTCCTTGTTGTCGCCCCGCCGGCCGTTCCGCCGCGGCCGCAGCTAGAAGACCAGACTGCCCTTCACGAAGGTGTTCAGCGGCGAGCTGCTGCCCTGCGCGCGCCGCGTGCGCTGGGCGTCCACGCCGCCCTCCAGGAGCAGCCGCGGGCGCGGCTCCCAGGTGACGGACGCGCCCGCCCCGGCCTGTCGGGTGTCCACCCGTGTATCAGAGAACTGGTTGGCGTTCAAATGCACGGCGAGATCCCCGCCGGGCAGCGGCGACCACGTGAGCGTGTGCCGCACGAGCCACTCGCCCTTGTCGCGCACCTGGTAGGTCACCGTGCTGCGCAGGCTGACGAGGGGAACGGGCGTCAGGCCCAGGCTGAGCGAGCTGTCGTTGAAGGGCGTGAAGCCCGCGCCCGCCTCCCGCCGGACCCAGCGATCGGTTCGCGTGAGGTCCACGTAGAGCCAGCGCGCCGGCACGCTCCGCAAGACGCTCTGGGACGTGAAGGAGCGCGAGCTCAACGCGGCCGTGCGGTCGTCGAGCCAGCCGTAGCTGAAGCGCTGCGAAACGCGCAGGGCGGGCGCGAGGCGCAGGTCGGCGTTGACGCTGAGCGCGCGGGTGCGGCGGTCGCCGCCGTCGCCGCGATCGTCCACGCGGTCGTAGTGGACGCCGGCTCTGCTCGCGTCGCCCAGGCGGCGCCGAAGGCCGAAGGCGGCCGTGGTGACGTCGCTGTCGAGCCGGCCGCCGCTCTCCACGCGGTGCAGCTCCGCGCGGGCGCTGGCCGACCAGGCGCCGCGCGTGTAGCTGAGGCCCGCGCCCTGCGCGCGATCGTCGAGGTCGGGGGTGTCGCCGTGGTCGCCGCGGTGGCGGAGCGTCACGTCCACGCGGGCGCTCAGATTCCGCGCGAGGCCGTAGTCCAGCGCCGTGAACAGGCGCTGGCTGTCCGCCTGGTCGCGGGTTTCGCGGCCGGGCGTCGAGTCCGGCGTGTAGACCTCGAGCTCGGTGACGCGGAGCACGGCGCCCACCGGCCCCAGCTTCACGTCCACGAACTTGACGTAGCGGGTGGCCATCGGCGGCTCGATGCTGAACTCCCAGCCCTGCAGTCCGCTGTCGAGATCGCGGTAGACGGCCGTGACGCCCGTCAGTTCCTCCCAGAGCTGGCCCTGGGGATCGTCCGCGATGTAGACGCGCCACTGCAGCAGCTCCGGCGCCAGGGGGCGCCGATCCACGTAGAGCACCGCCTCGCTGAGCGGGAAGGGCCGGCCGAAGTCCATCTGCAGGTTGCGGTAGTCGCCGCCGATCTGCAGGCCCACGGGCGCGTCGTCACCCAGATCGACGCTCGTGCCGGCGCGGCGGTCCAGGTCGCTCAGCCCGGGCACGGACGTGAGCGGATCCTCCAGGGGGTCCTCGATCTCGGGGCTGTCGTCGATGCGCACGCCGACCACCAGGGGTTCGAGCAGGAGGCGTCCATCGTAGGGGTCCTGCCGCGTGTGCTGGTTGAAGCGGCGCGTGCGCGCGCTCACGGACAGGCGCCCGCGACTGCCCTGGAGCCCGTAGACGCCCTCGTAGGCGAGGAGGTGGCTGGAGTTCACGCCGAGGCTGGAGCGCGTCAGGTTCTCCGTGGCGTTGCGCGCGTAGGCGTAGCGCAGGGTGCCCACCGGGCCCAGCGCGGTCTCGGCTCCGGCGGAGCGCAGGGACTCGTGGGTCTCCACCTCGGGCCCCTCGCTGCGCTCGTTCCAGTTCCGGCTGTCGAGCCAGCTTCCCTGGAAGGTCAGCCAGGAGGCCGGGCGCAGGTTGGCCCAGCCACCCAGTTCGCCCGCATCGGAGGTCAGGAGGGGCTGGGGATGCAGCGACTCCTCGCGGCGACGGCCGCTGGCGTGCAGGTCGGCCCGCAGCCAGGACCCGCCGAAGCGCAGCGACGCGATGCCGCGCTGCGTGAGCCGATCCCAGGCGCTGGAGACGTCCCCGACCCGGCTCTGGGTCTCCTCGTCCTGGACCTGCGCCTCGACGCGGAGGCTGAGCGGCCCCCAGAGCGGCATCGACTGCTGGGCCTGGGCGCCACGCGTGATGATCTGCAGCTGGTAGTCCACGCCGGCCGTGCCGCCGTCCTGGTGCCGCTCCTCGTAGCCCAGGCGGCCGTCCGCGGCCCGGGCCGTCCCCCCCTGACCCAGGAGGACGCCGAGCGCCAGCAGCAGGACCAGCGCGGCGCGCGCGGCGCGGCGACTGGCCTCGCTGGGGCTGGAAAGGGCGCATCGGGGAGGACGGGGCATCGTTGTTCGCTCGGTGCGTTGCCACCCCCGGCCTCGCGGGCCAGGGCAGGCTGTCCAGGGCAGTCCCGTGAAGTATAGTACAAATACCGAGTATGCGACCAAAAAATCAAGATTCGCCGGGAATGTTTCCGCCAGTTGCGCTCTCGGGGCGCCCCGCATGTCAGACTGCCGTTCCATCGCCGCCCGACCTGTGATATGATTAGCCGAAGCTTGCACGACAGAGCAAGCAGCCCGTCCATCACCACGTCTTCAGCAAGCAGCGGAGTGTCCATATGAAGTCCAGAGCTATTCTCGCCGCGCTTCTTCTCAGCGGCCTCGTCCTCGTCCAGCCCGCGCTCGCGCAGGACTACCTGTTCGACACCGGCCGGACCTACTTCGAGTACACCGAGTACCCCACCGGGCCGTACGAGGGCATCTTCGAGGCCCAGGGCGCGATCGATCCCAGCGATCCCGACTTCCCCGACGGCGCGGAGGGCTGCTACGGCGTCGTCGTCGACGTCGGCGGCATCTACACGCTGCTCAGCGTTGCCGGCTTCTACAACCCCGACGGCAGCATCGACGGCGTTCTGCTCTTCATCTCGAGCCACGCGCCGCTCGCCCCCGGCGACTACTTCTTCGATCCCGTGGGCTTCACGGTCGGCATGGCCTTCGTGGATGACGCCGTGAACGTGACCTTCCCCGACGATCCGTTCAGCCTCGACTGGGAAGCCTGGCTGGCCACGATCGACGCCGCGCACATCTTCGTCAGCACGTCCGGCTACATCACCATCGACGCGATCAACGCCGAAGAGGCCTACGGCACCTTCCAGGGCCTGATGGTCGACGACCTCGGCAACGGCATCCAGGCGCAGATGTCCAACGGCCAGTGGGAGGTCGGGCACACGTCCGTCGCCACCGAGTCGTCGTCCTGGAGCGAGGTCAAGGCGCTCTACTAGACGCAGGATGGACGCGGCGGAAACGTCGCCACGCCTCGAGCGCAAAGCACACGACGCCTCACCCCCGCGGGGGTGAGGCGTCGTTCTTTTCGCAGGCAGGTTCGAGGATCGGGCGCTCGGCCTAGTAGTTCTCCACGTAGCCCTTGAGCTTGCGCGCCCGGCTGGGATGCTGGAGCTTGCGGATGGCCTTGGCCTCGATCTGGCGGACGCGCTCGCGCGTCACCTGGAAGATCGTGCCTACCTCCTCCAGCGTGCGGGGCGTGCCGTCGCCCAGGCCGAAGCGCAGGCGGATCACCTTCTCCTCGCGGCGCGTCAGCGTGGACAGCACCTTGGTGAGCTGGTCCTGCAGCATGGAGTGCGCCGCGGAGGACGCCGGGCTGTCGGCGTGCATGTCCTCGATGAAGTCGCCGAGGTTGCTGTCCTCGTCCTCGCCGATGGGCCGGTCCAGGCTGATGGGCTCCATGCTCGCCTTCATCACGCTCTTGACCTTCTCCACCGGGAACGCGAGGTACTTGGCCACCTCCTCCGGGGTCGGCTCGCGGCCGTACTCCTGGATCAGCTTGCGGCTGGCCCGGCTCACCTTGTTGATCGCCTCGATCATGTGCACGGGCACGCGGATCGTGCGCGCCTGGTCGGCGATGGCGCGGGTGATGGCCTGGCGGATCCACCAGGTGCCGTAGGTGGAGAACTTGTAGCCCTTGCGGTAGTCGAACTTGTCCACGGCGCGCATCAGGCCGCCGTTGCCCTCCTGGATCAGGTCCAGGAATTCGAGGCCACGGTTCGTGTAGCGCTTGGCGATGGAGATCACCAGGCGGACGTTCGCCTCGATCATCTCCTTCTTCGCCTGCTCGCCGCGGCGCTCGCCCTGCTCGACCCGCGTGAGCAGCGACTCGAGCTGGTCGCGCGTGACGCCGCGCTCCTTCTCCAGCGTCTTGAGGTTGCGGATCAGCGCGTACTGCTTGCGGCGCAGGTCCTCGAGGGCGGTGAGGGTCCAGCGGCCCTTGCCCCGCAGCTGGATGTTCTTCCAGCCGCGCGCCTTCATGCGCTTGATGGTCTCGCGCAGGCCCTCGTAGTCCATGCCCAGGAACTTCTCGTAGTGCGTGATCTGCTTGGACGCCACCTGGAACTCGGCGTAGACCTCGCGCAGGGAGCTCACCAGCTCGTCCACGCGCTTGGGCTGGAAGTTCAGGCCGTGCAGCAGCTCCATCCAGCTCTCGCGGCGGGCGTCCAGGGCCTTCTGGGCGGAGGCCTTCTTGCGCTCGGTGTCCGCGCGCCGGAGCTTCTCCTCGTAGGCGACGATCTCCTGCCCCAGCTTGCGCAGCTTCCTCAGCGTGCGCACCACGGTGCTCTTGTCGCGCTTCTGGGGCGTGTGGTGCTCCTGGTAGCCGCCCGTGTCGACCTGGATCAGATCCTCGACGCTGAGGGCGCCGGCCCCCAGCGCCTCCACCCACTGGTCCACGTGGGCGTCGGTGAACGGCGAGTGGAAGAGCGCCTCGAGCACCTGGTGCTTGCCGGCCTCGATGCGCTTGGCGATGGCGATCTCGCCCTCGCGGTCCAGGAGCGGCACCTTGCCCATCTCGCGCAGGTACATGCGCACGGGGTCGTCGTAGCGCATGGTCTGCTGGGCGGCCTGGCTCATCTTCTCGGAGAGCTTCTTCTGCCGCTGCTCCTGGGCGCGGAGCTTGACCTTGGCCTCGTCATCGCTGTCGAAGACCTCGATCCCCAGCTCGGAAAGCCGCGAGTAGACCCCGTCCACCGCGTCGATGTCGAAGTCCTCGGAGAACTGCTCGTAGATGTCGTCGTGCAGCAGGTAGTTCTTCTTCCCCACGAGCTTCTTCAGGGCGACGATGATGCGACTCGTCTTGGACTTGCTCACGCTTCATGACCCTTTCTGTGCTTCGAGAAGTCGGTCGATGTCGGCCCGCAGGCCGCGAATGGCCTCTCCCACGTGACGCCACTCCGCGAGGAGGTCCGCCGAGACCTCCTCCCCCCCCAGCTCCATGGCCTGGACGCGGCCCTGGAAGTCCCGGTTGAGGTCGAGCATACGTTTCAATTTAAGGCGCAATGCGGCCGCGCGCACCCAGTCCCCGCCCCCTTCGGCCGGCAGGCGCAAAAAAGTCAGCTCGTGCACGCTGCGCGCGGCGGCCGGATCCGGGAAGAGCTCCCCCAGCTCGCCGCTGGCGGGGACCCGGCCCAGGGCGGAGAGCACGGAGAAGATCCGGGCCCGCAGGGGGTCGGCGAAGTGCTCCGGCCGCAGGAGCGCGAAGACCTCGCCCCGCTGGGCCTCCCGCTGGAGGAGAACCGCGAGCATCAGCTTCTCGCGGCGCTCCTGGCTGGCCGCCTCGGCGTCGGCGACGGGCGCGTCATCCCCCTTGCGCCGCGGCGCCGCCTGCCCGGGCTCGGGCTCGGCCTCGGGCCGTCGGCGGGGGCCGCGCCGGCCGTCCGCCACGCGGCGCGTCTCGCGCAGCGCGCGGCGCAGCACGGCGCCGTCCACGCCGAAGGCCTGCGACAGCTCCTCCAGCAGGCTCTCCAGATGCAGGTCGCCCTCGGGGAAGGCGGTGAGGTCCTCCAGGATGCGGCGCACCGCCCGCTCGCGCTCGGCCGGGCGATCGCCACGGCCGGCCACCAGCTCGCGCATGAAGCCGAAGTAGTCCGGCGCACGGCGCAGACGCTCGCGGAAGGCGTCGCCGCCCTCGGCGCGCACCAGGCTGTCGGGATCCTCGCCCTGCGGCATGGCCAGCACGCTGGGCCTCAGGCCCACCGTGAGCAGCACGCCCGCGGCCCGGACGGCGGCCTTCTGGCCGGCCGCGTCGCCGTCGGTCACCACGCAGACGCGCTCGGTGTAGCGGCCCAGCAGCTTCGCCTGATCGCTGCTGAAGGCCGTGCCGCAGGCGGCCACGGCCTGGGGCACGCCCGCCTGGTGCAAGCTGATGACGTCGAAGTAGCCCTCCACCAGCACGGCCAGCTTGCTGCGCCGGATCTCGCGCCAGGCGCGATCGAGGCCGTAGAGGATCGCCTTCTTCGTGTAGACGGGACTGTCCGCGGAGTTCACGTACTTGGGCAGGGAGTCGTCGAGGACGCGCGCGCCGAAGCCCACCACGCGCCCGGCCACGGAGCGCACGGGGAACATGATGCGATTGCGGAAGGCGTCGTAGTAGCCTGGACTCGACGCCTTGCGGCGGATGAGGCCCAGCGCCTCGCAGGCCTCGGGCGCGAAGCCCTGGCGGCTGAGCTGCTGATGCAGATCCCGCCAGGACTGCCCCGCAAAGCCGAGCCCGAAGGCCTCCACGCTCTCGGCGCTCACGTCGCGCCGCGCCAGGTAGTCGCGCGCGCGCGCCGCCGCGCCGCTCTTCGCCAGCTGCTGCGCGTAGAACGCGGCGCTGGACTCGTTGATGCGGTGGTAGAGGTCCGCGCGGCTCCGCTCGCCGTCTCCGCCCCCGCGCCGCTCGATCGGGATGCCCGCCCGCTGGGCCAGGAATTCCAGCGCCTCGCGAAAGGGCAGCCCCTCCTGCTCCATGACGAAGCTGAAGACGTCCCCGCCCTTGTTGCAGCCGAAGCAGTAGAAGTTCTGCCGCTCCTGGTTGACGTTGAAGCTCGGGCTGTTCTCGTGGTGGAAGGGGCAGAGCCCCTGCCAGTTCGAGCCCACGCGGCGAAGCTTGAGGTACTGCCCCACCAGCTCCACGATGTCCGTGGCCTCGCGCACGCGCTCCTTGAAGTCGTCACCGCCGCGGACGGGTTCAGGCATGCCCACCTCCGCGGCGCTCTCCGCCCGCCAGCGTGGCGACGGTCACGCCCGTCCCGCCGCGGTTCTGATCCGCCAGGCCGAAGTGGGCGACGCGGCGGTCGCCCGCCAGCCGCCGGCGCACCTCCTCGCGCAGCACGCCCTCGCCCTTGCCGTGCAGGATCTCCACCACGTGGAAACCGGCGAGCTGGGCGCCGTCGAGGAAGACGTCCAGCGCCTCCGCGGCCTCCTCCGCGCGGTAGCCGCGCAGGTCGAGACGATAGGAGTCGGGCGCCTCGGCGAGGTAGCTCACGCCCGCCAGCGCGTCGCGCTCCGCGGGCCCGGCCGCCGGGCCGCCGTCCCCGGGAGGCAGTGGGCTCAGTTCGGCGAGCGGCAACACCAGGGGCAGGCCGCGCAGGGACACGCGCAGACGTCCCGCGCCCGCGGCCTCGAGGATCTCGGCCGTCTGTCCGGTGGCGCGCAGGCGCACCCGGTCGCCCGCCCGCCAGTGCTCCAGCGGCGGCAGCGCCTCGGCGCGCGCCCGCGCCGGCGAGGGCTCCAGCCGCTGCAGCCCGGCGCCCAGCCGCTCGAGGGTCTCGTGGCCGTCGCGGATGCTCTCGCGATCCGCCTCTCGCTCCCGCAGCGCCTTCACGGCGTGCTCGAAGTCGCGGCGCGCGGCGGCGAGGAAATCCTCGGCCTCGCGGCGCGTCTCGGCGAGGATCTCGCGCTCCTCGCCGCGGATGTGACGCAACCGCTCCTCCACCTCGCTCGCCATCCCCTCGTAGCGCGTGCGCAGGGCCTGGGCGTCGGCGCGCGCCTCGGCGGCGGCCTGGGTCTCCCGCTCGAGCCGCTCGAGCAGCGCCTCGAGGCTCAGCGCCTCGGCGCCCAGCAGGCGCTCCGCCTCGGCCAGCACCTCGGGGTTCATCCCCAGGCGGCGCGCCGTGGCGATGGCGCGGCTGCTGCCGGGGATGCCGAGGCTCAGCGTGTAGAGCGGCTGCCGCGCCTGAGGATCGAAGTCCATGGCGGCGTTGGCCGCGCCGTCCGTCTCCTGGGCGAAGCCCTTGAGGACGCCGAAGTGCGTGGTCACCACCGCGCGCGCGCCGCGGCCGATCCAGTGCGCCATCAGGGCCTGGGCCAGCGCCGCGCCCTCTTCCGGGTCGGTGCCATCGCCGATCTCGTCCACGAGGATGAGTGCGTCGGGAGCGGCGCCATCGGCCATGTCGCCCAGCCGCGCGAGGTGCGCGCTGAAGGTGGAGTGCGAGTCGCGCAGGGACTGCTCGTCGCCGATGTCGGCGAAGAGGCTGCCGAAGAGCGGCAGCCGGCTGCCCTCGGCGGCGGGCACGGGGAGGCCGCACTGGTTCATCAGCACCAGGAGGCCGAGGGTCTTGAGCATGACCGTCTTGCCGCCGGTGTTGGGGCCGGTCACGAGCAGCAGACGGCTCGCGGCGTCCAGGTCGAGGTCCAGGGGCACCGGACGGCGTCCCGCGGGCAGGTAGCGCGCCAGCAGCGGATGCACCGCGGCCTTCAGCACGAGACGGTCCTCGCCCGCTGGCGACCACTCGGCCCAGGTCCAGCGCCGCTCGCGCGCGAGCCGCGCCGCGGCCAGCGGCAGCTCGAGGCGGTGCGCGGCGTCCAGGCGCTCGCGGATGGGATCCACCCACGCGCCCACGCGCGCGGTCAGGGCGCGCAGGATGCGCGCGCACTCCGCGGACTCCTCGGCCAGCAGATCCGCGAGCGCGTTGTTCAGCTCGACGGTCTCGAGCGGCTCGACGAAGAGCGTCTTGCCGCTCGACGACGCGTCGTGGACGATCCCCGGCAGCTGGCTCCGCTGCTCGCGGCGCACGGGCAGGACGAGACGGCCCGAACGCAGGCGCGGGCGCAGATCGCGCTCGCCCTCGGCCAGCCGCTCGCGGATCAGCGCGTCCAGCGTGCCGCGGAGGCGATCGCGTCCCTCGCGGATGCGCGCGCGCACGCGCGCGAGCGCGGGGCTGGCGCCGTCGCGGACGGCGCCCTCCTCGTCGACGCAGCGCTCGATCTCCGAGGCCAGGCCGCGCAGGTCGGGCGGGTTGCCCCAGTCGCCGTGCAGCACCGGCGCACGCTCGCGCTGGGCCGCGAGGAAGTCCCCGAGGCGCACGAGCGCGTTCAGGCACCGGGCCAGGGTCCAGAGGTCGTCGCCGGGCAGCTGCGCCCCGGGACGCCGGGCGCGCTCGAGGCCCGCCCCCAGGTCGACGAGGCCGGCCAGCTCGGGCTCGCGGCCCTCGTCGAGCAGGCGGATCCACGCCGCCACCCGCTCGCGGCGCGCCTCGATGGCGGCGCTGTCGGTCAGGGGCGCGAGCGACCGCAGCGCCTCCGCGCTGCGCGGAAAGCGCACGCGCGCGGCGAGTTCCTCGAGCAGCTCGGGGAACTCGAGGCGCTGGGGCGCGTCGCCGCAGCGCAGGGCCGGCGCGTCGCGAAGCCAGGGCATCAGACCGCGCCTCGCGGCGCGCCGCCGGGCACGACCACCTGGCGCAGGCGCTCGAAGAGGCCGGGGGTGACGTCGATCATCGTGTCCAGGAACTGCGCCTCCCAGCCCGTCGCCTGGTTCGCCAGCTCCTGCGCGATGCCCAGCGAGTTCAGCAGCGAGAGGATCGCCCCGGCCACGACGAGGCCCATGCCCAGCCCCAGCGCCGCGCCGCCGAGGCGGTCGACCCAGGCGAGCGGCGTCCAGCCGATGGCCTTCGCCAGCAGCCAGCCCACGAGGGCGAAGACGGCCGTGATCGCCACGAAGCAGACGAGGACCAGCAGGATCCAGCTCCCGGTGAACTCCAGCGCGCCGGGCAGCTGCGGCGCCACCCAGATCGCCACCGGCCGCGCGAGGAGCAGGCCCGCCACGAGACCCAGCAGCTTGAACGCGCTGCGGATCAGCCCGCCACGAAAGCCGTGATAGAGGCCCAGGCCCAGGGTGGCCGCCAGGGCGATGACCAGCAGATGAACTCCCATGCCGGCTACCCGGCCAGCCGGCGCTTGACCAGGGCGCTGACCGCGGCGCCGTCGGCCCGGCCTGCGGCGCGCTGGAGGGTTTCCTTCATGACGCGGCCCATGTCCTGCATGCCGCCGGCGCCGAGGTCGCGGACCACGGCCTCCACGAGCTCGAGGAGCTCGCCCTCGCCCAGGGCCTGCGGCAGGTAGCCCTGCACGATGTCCGCCTCCGCGAGTTCCTTGTCCACGAGGTCCTGCCTGCCGCCCTTCTCGTACTCGGCGGCGGCGTCGCGGCGCTTGCGGGCGTAGCGCGTGAGGACGTCGAGGATCTCCGCCTCGTCGAGCGCGTGGCCGCGCTCGATGCGCGCGTTCGTCATCTCCGCGCGAAGCATGCGCAGGACGCCGACGCGCGCCTTCTCGCCGGCCTTCATGGCCGTCTTCAGATCGTCATCGAGTTGCTGCTGAAGGCTCATGCCCCTCCCTGACCGGCTCAAGCTTCCACTGGAAAACGATGCAGATAAAAAACTTAGGCATTATAGACGCGCTTCGGCGCCCTGTCAACGCGCCGCCGGCGGCTTTGTCTCGCCGCGGGGCAGCAGAAGCGCGCAGGTCGCGGCCACCGCCGCGGTTTCCGCGCGGAGGCGCTGGGCCCCGAGGTCGAGGCGCAGGGACGCCGCCGCCTCCAGCGCCGCCCGCTCCTCGGCCGAAAAGCCACCCTCGGGCCCCACCCAGGCGAGCAGGTCCTC
Source organism: Candidatus Latescibacterota bacterium (assembly GCA_020633725.1). Taxonomy (NCBI): domain Bacteria; kingdom Pseudomonadati; phylum Candidatus Latescibacterota; species Candidatus Latescibacterota bacterium. Next base: position 219,781 of record JACKDC010000005.1, on the reverse strand, counting down.
GCCGTCGGCCAGCGCGAAGGGCGCCTGCCCGCGGCCCGCGCCGCGCTCGTCGGCCCAGGCCTGGCGCCAGCCCTCCGTCGTGGCGCGGGACAGCAGATCGGCGAAGGGCGCCGGGCCGTCCAGGGCGGGCAGGAGCGGCCGCCGGCACTGGGCGAAGGCCGCGCGCAGGATCTCCCCGTAGCGCTCGGGCGCGCGGTCCCGCCGCACCACGCCGTGCCGGCCGACGTAGAGGTGGAAATCGCTCACGCCCAGCTCCGTGCACTTCTCGAGGGCCCAGTCCAGCCGGCGCCCCTTGAGCAGCGGCATCGCCAGGTGGAGACGCGGCCCCGGCGGGACGGGCAGCGCCTGCGGCGCCTCGAGCTCCAGCGTGGCCCGTCGCCGTTCCACCGCCGTGAGACGTCCCCGCGCCGCCGCGCCGCGGCCGTCGCGAAGCTCCACGGCGTCGCCGGCGCGCAGGCGCAGGACGTTGCAGAGGTAGTGCTGGGCGGGGCCGTCGAGGACGAGCGTTCCCGGCCCCGCCAGCTCGGGCCAGAGCAGGACCGGCGCCTCGCTCACGAGGGCCGGCGCGGGCCGGGCAGCTTGCCGGCCTCGAGCGTCTCCAGCTCCTGGAGCAGCTTCTGCTCGTCGCGGCCCGTGCGCCCGGGTGTCCAGCAGACCAGGCGCACGATGAGATCGCCCCGCCGGCGGGAGTTCAGGTGCGGCAGCCCCTTGTCGCGCAGGCGCATGAGCTGATGGCTCTGCGTGCCCGGGGGCACGGTGAGCTTGGCCGCGCCGTCGAGCGTGGGCACCTCCACCTTGCCGCCGAGCACCAGCGTGCTGTAGGTGACGGGCAGCTCCAGGAAGAGATCCTGCCGCACCCGCTGGAAGAGCGCGTGCTCGGCCACCTCGAGCATCACGATGACGTCCCCGGCCGGCCCGCCGCGCAACCCGGCCTCACCCTTGCCGCGCAGCGGGATGTAGTCGCCCGTGGAGACGCCCGGCGGGATCGAGACCTGCACGGTGTCACCGCCGTCCACGCGCCCTTCGCCGTGGCAGTCGGCGCAGGGATCGCCGATCACCGATCCCTCGCCGTGGCAGCGCGGGCAGACGGAGACGTTCACGAACTGCCCCAGGATCGAGCGCTGCACGCGCCGGATCTCGCCGCTGCCCTGGCACTCGGCGCAGCGCTGCATGCGCGAGCCCGGGCGCTGCCCGGAGCCGGAGCAGGTGGAGCAGGTCACCTTCTTCTTGATCTTGATCTGCTTCTCGACGCCCTGCGCGGCCTCCTCCAGCGTCAGGCGCACGCGCACGCGCAGGTCGCGCCCGCCGCGATCGGCGCCCGCCCCGCGCGCGCGGCCCGGGCCGCCGCCCCCGCCGAAGAAGGACTCGAAGCCGAAGTCGCGCATGAACGAGCGCAGGGCCTCCTCCATGTCGATGCCCTGACCGCCGAAGGGACCGCCGCCGCCCATCCCCTGCCCCGAGACGCCCGCGTGGCCGAACTGATCGTAGGCCTGACGCTTGCGCGCGTCCTTGAGCACCTCGTAGGCCTCGGTGGCCTCCTTGAACTTGTCCTCGGCGCTCTTGTCGTCGGGATTGCGATCGGGATGGTACTGCATGGCCAGCTTGCGGTAGGCCTTGCGGATCGCCGTCTCGTCGGCGTCCTTCGGAACCCCGAGCACCTCGTAGTAGTCGCGCTGAGCCATGGGCCTCCTAGCCTGCGACCGCCACCTTGCTGGGGCGGATGACGTGCTCGCCCAGCCGGTAGCCGCGCTGAAGCTCCTGGACCACCACGCCCTTCTCGGCGTCGGTGTTGGGCAGCTGGATCAGTGCCTCGTGGACGCGCGGATCGAAGCGCTCGCCGAGCGCCGCGATGGGCTCCACGCCGAAGGCCGCCAGCAGTTCCTCGAGGCGCTGCGCGATGAGCCGCACGCCGGCGGCGTGGGGCGCCTCGTCGTCCGCGGGCAGCTGCTCGAGGGCGCGGTCGAAGTCGTCCACCACGGGCAGCAGGCGCTCCACCAGCTCGCCGCGCAGGCGCGCGGCTTCGCGTTCCTGCTCGCGCTGCATGCGCCGCACCTGGTTGTCCGCCTCGGCGAGGAGGCGGAGGAGGCGGTCGCGCTCGTCCTGAAGCAGCGCGCAGCGCGTCTCCAGGTTCTCGAGCGCGAGGGACTCGGCCGCGGGTTCGGCGTCCGCCGCGGCGGTCGGCGCGTCGTCGGCGCGGGCCGCGTCGAGCTCCTGCTCGCCGGGCCTGGGTTCCTTGGCGATCATGTCAACTCCATGCGGGGGAGGTGCCGGGGTCCTCGTCGTCGCCCTCGTGCAGCAGCCGCACCAGGCTCTCCATGCTGGCGAGCACGAGCGGGTACTCCATGCGCACCGGGCCCAGCAGGCCCATGATGGCGCTCTCCTCGGCGCGCGAGATGCGCGCGCCGATCAGGCTGAACTGATCGAGGCCGTTCAGGGTGTTCTCGCTGCCGATGCGCACGCGCACGCGGCCCGGGGCGTCGGAGAGCGCGCGCAGGTAGTCCCCCACCGGCGTGCTGTCGTCGAGCAGGTGGACCAGGACGCGCAGGCGCCCCGGGTCCTCGAACTCGGGCTGGCCGAGCAGCTCCTCGACGCCGGTGATCTGGAGCGCGCGCCGTCCGCCGCCCTCTTCCCGACCGGAGGGCGTGGCCACCACCAGCAGCGAGATCCCGAGCGCGTGGCTGAGCCGGCTGATGAGCCGCGCCGCGCGGTCGAGCAGTGCGGGCAGGGTCTCGTCCTGGCGGCCGAGCTCGGCCTCCAGCTGCGTCCGCCAGGGGTCCACCGGCCCGCCCGGCCGGATCACCCGCTCGACGTAGATGCGATAGCCGAGATCCGTGGGGATGCGCCCGGCGGCGCGGTGCGGCTGCACCAGCCAGCCCAACTCCTCCAGCTCCGTGAACACGTTGCGGATCGTCGCCGAGGACCAGCAGTGGCCGAGGTCCCGCGACACGGCTGCCGAGCTGACAGGCTCGGCCCGCTCCGTGTGAAGCCGGATGACGGAGTCCAGGACGCGCAGCTCGCGCTCCCGGGGCGATTCGTAGTACCTGAAGTCCATGTAATTACTACCGTTTGGCGCGCGTCTGCGAGAAATTAGGCCAGGTCCCGGCCACTGTCAAGTGGCCAGGGCGGCGAGGATCCCGTCCAGGCGCAGCCAGCCGCTGGGGGCGAGGCGCCAGCGGCCGGCCTCCCGGGCTGCCCAGCCCTGGGCCTCGCAGCGGGCGAGGAAGGGCTCGCGGCCGGCGAGGAGCGGCTCGTCGAGGGGCAGGCCCTCGCGCACGCGCAGGCCCAGCAGGAGCCGTTCGAGGGCGGCCTCGCTCGCGCTGGGGACGTCGTCGACGGCCGGCGCGCGGCCCCCCGCCGCCAGCGCCTCCCGCCAGGCGGCGAGGTCGGGCGCCCAGGACCAGCGCCTGCCGCCGAGGCGCGAGTGCGCGCCCGGACCGAGGCCCAGGAACTCCCCACCGCGCCAGATCTCCAGGTTGTGACGGCACTCGCCCCCGGGCAGGCACCAGTTCGAGACCTCGTAAGCACTGTAGCCGATCTCGCCAAGCACCTGATGTGCGAGAAGATAGGCGTCAGCCCGGAAGTCCTCGCCCGGGTCGAGCGCGGGCTGGGCGGCCAGGCGGCGGCGCAGGGGGGCGTCGGGGTCGAGCTCGAGGCAGTAGAGGGAGAGGTGCTCGGGGCGACGGACTGTCACGGCGTCGAGTGTGGCCGCGAGGCTGGCCGGCGTCTGGCCCGGGAGACCGAGGATGAGGTCGGCCGACGCGCGGAGCCCGGAGCCGACGAGCAGGTCCAGCGCCGCCAGCCCGCGGGCCGCGTCGTGGCGACGTCCCACGGCCCGCAGCTCGGCGTCGGCCGTGGACTGGAGACCCAGGCTCACCCGGGTCACGCCGCCGGCGGCGAGTCGCGCCAGCAGGGCGGCGTCGACGTCCTCGGGATTGCACTCCACGGTGAACTCGGTGTCCGGCCCCACCCGGGGAGCGAGCGCCTCCAGCAGGCGCTCCATCGCCGCGGGCGCCAGCCAGCTGGGCGTGCCCCCGCCCATGAAGACGCTGTCCACCGGGCCCGGCCCCAGCGCGGGCGCCTCCTGGGCGAGCTGCGTGAGCAGGGCGTCCAGGTAGGCGTCCTGGTCACCGCCGGTCACGGTGTAGAAGCTGCAGTAGCTGCAGCGGGTGGCGCAGAAGGGCACGTGGATGTAGAGCCCGCGGGACATGGCGCTCAGCGGATCAGGTCGCCGATGCGGCTGAAGCGGGGCAGGTGATGCTCCTTGTCCCAGGACCAGTAGATGAAGATCGCCTTGCCGCGCACCGCCTTCCGCCAGTCCACGGGGCCGTGCACGCGGCTGTCGCTGCTGTTGTCGCGGTTGTCGCCCATCATGAAGATCGTGCCCGGCGGCACCGCGTAGGGGCCGAAGTTGCGGGCGGCGGGGCTGTGCCGGTCGCCGAAGATGAACTTGGTGTAGTCCTCCTCGACGCGCTGGTCGTCCCTATAGAGCACGCCGTCGCGGATCTCGATCGTCTGCCCGCCCACGGCCACGCAGCGCTTGATGAAGTCGTCCTTCTCCTCCGGGAAGCGGAAGACGATCACGTCGCCGGGGCGCGGCGCACGCAGCCCGGGCAGGCGGATGTCGGTGAAGGGGATCTGCGGCCCGTAGAGGAACTTGTTCACGAAGAGGAAGTCGCCGACGAGCAGCGTGTCCTCCATGCTCGCGCTGGGGATGCGGAAGGCCTGGATCAGGAAGCTCCGGGCCAGGAAGGCCATCACGACCGCCCAGACGACCACGTCCACGGTCTCCCGCAGCGCGGACTTCTTCTTCGCCGGGCTTTCCTTCTGCTTGGCCATCGTCGCCTACCTTTCCATCTTGAGCACCGCCAGGAACGCGTCCTGGGGAATCTCCACGTTGCCCACCTGCTTCATGCGGCGCTTGCCCTCGCGCTGCTTCTCCAGGAGCTTGCGCTTGCGGGTGATGTCGCCGCCGTAGCACTTGGCCGTGACGTTCTTGCGCAGCGCGCTGATGTTCGTCCGCGCCACGATCTTGCCTCCCACCGCCGCCTGCAGCGCCACCTCGAAGAGCTGCCGGGGGATCTCCTCCCTCAGCTTCTCGATGAGCAGCCGGCCCCAGGCCTGCGCCTTGTCCCGGTGCACGATGCTCGACAGCGCGTCCACGGCCTCGCCGTTCACCAGCACGCTCAGCTTGACCAGATCGCTGACCGCGTGCGCCGCGTACTCGTAGTCGAAGCTGGCGTGCCCCCGGGTGCAGTTCTTGAGCCGATCGTAGAAGTCCACCACCACCTCGGCGAGGGGCAGGCGGAAATGGAGCTCCACGCGGGTCCCGTCCAGGTAACTCATGCCCTCCTGGACGCCCCGGCGCTCGATGCACAGCTTCATCACCGCACCCACCGTCTCCGCCGGCGTGTAGATGGTCCCGCGCACCATCGGCTCGCTGATCGTCGCCAGCGTGGCCGGGTCGGGCATCTGGGCCGGGTTGGACACCACGGTCTCGGAGCCGTCGCGCAGCGTGGCATGATACTCCACGTTGGGCAAGGTCGCGATCAGGGTGAGCTGGAACTCGCGCTCGAGGCGCTCCTGGACGATCTCCATGTGCAGCAGCCCGAGAAAGCCGCAGCGGAAACCGAAGCCGAGCGCCGAGCTGCTCTCGGGCTCGAAGCTGATGGCCGAGTCGTTCAGCTGCAGCTTCAGCAGCGCCTCGCGCAGGTCCTCGTAGTCCTCGCTCTGCACCGGGTAGAGACCGCTGAAGACCATCGGCTTCGCGCGCCGATAGCCCGGCAGCGGCAGCTGCGGCGGGTTGGTCGCCGCGGCCAGCGTGTCGCCCACCTGGACGTACTTCACTTCCTTCGCGCCGGTGATGGCATAGCCCACCTCGCCGCAGTCGAGGCGCGGCGTCGGCCGCCGGCCCATCACGAAGCGCCCCAGCTCCAGCAGCTCGTACTCGCGCTTGGTGTTGAGGAAGCGCACGCGGTCGCCCTTGGCGAGGCCGCCTTCCATCACGCGCACGGTGGCCACCGCCCCGAGGTAGCTGTCGTAGCTCGAGTCGAAGATGAGCGCGCGCGCGGGCGCGTCCCGGTGGTCCGGCGGCGAGGGCAGGCGCTCGACGATGGCCTCGAGGAGCGCGGGCACGCCGAGGCCGGTCTTGGCGCTCACGGCGAGGATGTCCTCGCCGTCCACGCCCAGGATGCGCTCGATCTCCTCGCGCACCTCGTCCGTGCGGGCCGTGGGCAGGTCGATCTTGTTGATGACCGGCAGGATCGCGAGGTCGTTCTCCATCGCGAGGTAGAGGTTCGCCAGCGTCTGCGCCTCGACGCCCTGGGCCGCGTCCACCACGAGGATCGCGCCTTCGCAGGCGGCGAGGCTGCGGCTGACCTCGTAGCTGAAGTCCACGTGGCCGGGCGTGTCGATGAGGTTGAGCCGGTACTCCTGGCCGTCCTGCCCGCGGTAGTTCATGGCGATGGGATGGCTCTTGATCGTGATGCCGCGCTCGCGCTCCAGGTCCATGCTGTCCAGGACCTGGTCCTGCATCTGCCGCCCCGCCAGGGTGCCGGTGAGCTCGAGCAGGCGGTCGGCCAGCGTGCTCTTGCCGTGGTCGATGTGCGCGATGATGCAGAAGTTGCGGATGCTCTCGAGTGCGGACATGGCGCCCTAGAAGCGCCAGCGGAGCGCCAGGCCCACGCTGTGCTGGTCGGTGTCGAAGGTGGGCAGCAGCGCGGCGCGCCGACCGCGGATGTCGTCGGTCTCGAAGTCGTGGAGGTTGGCGAAGACGTAGGCGTCGAGGATGCTCGCCAGCAGCAGCGCGCCGGTGTACCAGACGTAGTCCGTCTGCCGCTGTTCATGGGACGCGAAGCGGGCGCGCAGGGCGTCGTGGTCCAGGCCCAGCCAGGTCTCCCCCGGCCCGAGCGCGGCGGCGTGGCGCTTGTAGAGGTCGGCGCGCTGGCCCTCGCGCAGGATGACGGAGAGGTAGTAGGCCTCCCAGCTGAACACCACCAGCGTGCGCAGCCCTTCCTCGTTGTAGAGCTGGCCGAGGCCCGGAAAGAGCGTGCTCGCGCCCATGGCCAGGCGCGCGTTGCGCGGTCCCGGCGGCGGCGGCAGGGGCACGCGGGGCGGCGGCGCATCCGGCCCTGGCGCCCGGTCCTGGCCCGCAGCCTGTGGTGACGAGTCCGCGCTCTGCGCGCGCACGTCCGCCGGCGCGAGGGCCAGGAGCAGGAGGACGATCAGCAGCGCGCGCATGGCACCTCGCCAGCGGGGGAGTGAAAATGGCGGGAATGCGTGGGAATCGAACCCACCCCGGATGGGATTAGCACCCGGCAGAAGGATTTGAAGTCCTCGGGGCCCACCAGGACCCATCCACTCCCACGAGACAACATTGACCCAGATCTTCGCTGGCAGCGAAGTCACCAGCAGTCGAGACAGCTCACGTACTCCTCGCTCACGAGCCAGGCCTGGTGCAGGGTGAGCATCCAGGTCGCCGCCCAGCCGTGGTGGTCCGTGAGATCGCTGAACTGGAAGCTCACGACGGCCTGCTCATGCTGCACTCCGACCTCGATTTCGACGTCCGTCACCCGCAGCGAATGTCCGCCCACGATGGACATCACGTAGCGAGAGCGCGCGTGCGGCCAGTAGCCCCCCTCGAAGAGCGGCTGCAGCGCCGGCTCGTCGTCCAACTCCATCGACCGCTCCCAGTCCCCGATCATCCGCCGTATGGCCACCACGTCGGGGTCTGGCTGGGGTGCCTCGGCATCCTTGCAGCCCATGACCGCTGTCCCCAGGAGCAGCACCGCCGCCGCAAGCGAACGCCAGGACGGTCCCATCTCCGTGCCTCCTCGGGCATCAGTCGGCGGGGAACGCGGCCACGAGCTCGATCTCGACCCGTGCTCCCAGGGGAAGTGCGGCCACCTGCACCGTGGAGCGGGCCGGTGGCGCGATCCCCGCGAAGTACTCGCCGTAGACGCCGTTGAAGACGGCGAACTCCCCCAGGTCCAGGAGATATACGGTGGTCTTGAGCACCGCGTCAAAGCCGAGCCCGGCCGCGGCGAGGACGGCGCCGAGATTCTTCATCACGCGGCGGGTCTGCTCCTCGATGCCGCCGGTCACGAGCTTGCCCGTGGCCGGGTCCAGCGGCACCTGGCCGGCGGTGAAGACGAAGCCGCCCGCGCGGACGGCCTGGCTGTACGGACCGATGGCCGCGGGCGCGTCGCCCGTGCTGAGGATCTCCCGCTTCATGTGCTTCTCCCTTGCGCCCCGCTACTCGACCGTGACGCTCTTGGCCAGGTTGCGCGGCTGATCCACGTTGCAGCCTCGCAGGATCGCGATGTGGTAGGCGAGCAGCTGCAGCGGGACGACCGTGAGCAGCGGCGAGAGGTACTCCACCGTCTCGGGGATCGAGATCACGTGGTCGGCCAGCGCCGCCGCCGCGGTGTCGCCCTGGTTGACCACGGCGATGATCCGCCCCTTGCGCGCGCGCACCTCTTCCATGTTGCCCAGGATCTTCTCGTTGCTGCCGCCGCGCGGGCTGACGAAGACCACGGGCATGTTCTCGTCGATCAGCGCGATCGGTCCGTGCTTCATCTCCGCGGCGGGGTAGCCCTCCGCGTGCACGTAGGAGATCTCCTTCAGCTTCAGCGCCCCCTCCAGCGCCACCGGGAAGTTGATCCCTCGGCCCAGGTAGAGGAAGTTGTTCGCGTTGGCGTAGATCTCGGCGATCTCGCGGATCTGGCGATCCATGCCCAGGATCGCCTCCACCTTGGCCGGAATCGCCTCCAGCTCGCGCACCAGCTCCTGGCCCTGATCCTTCGACATGTTGCGCATGCGGCCCAGGAGCAGGGTGATGATGGCGAGCACCGTCACCTGGCTCGTGAAGGCCTTGGTGCTGGCCACGCCGATCTCCGGCCCCGCGTGGATGTAGACGCCGCCGTCGCTCTCGCGCGCGATCGTGCTGCCCACCACGTTGACCAGCCCGAGGGCCTTCGCGCCCTTCGTCCGCGCCTCGCGCATGGCGGCCAGGGTGTCCACGGTCTCGCCGGACTGGCTGATCGACCAGGCGATGTTGCGGTCGCTGATGATCGGGTTCCGGTAGCGGAACTCGGAGGCGTACTCCACCTCCACCGGGATGCGCGCCAGGCGCTCGATCATGTACTCGCCGATCAGCGCCGCGTGCCAGCTCGTGCCGCAGGCCAGGAAGATGATGCGGTCCGCCGCGCGCAGCTCGTCCAGGTTGTGGATGAGCCCGCCCAGCTTGGCCTTGCCCTCCTCGAGCAGCAGGCGCCCGCGGAAGGAGTTGCGGATGGTGGCGGGCTGCTCGTAGATCTCCTTGAGCATGAAGTGCGAGTAGCCGCCCTTCTCGATGCTCTCCAGGTCCCAGGTCACCTCGTGGACGCTCTTCTCCACCGTCTCGTTGCGGATGGTCTTGGTGGCGAAGCTGTCGTCGTCGATCACGACCATCTCGTGGTCGTCGAGGTAGATCACCTGGCGCGTGTGCGCGAGGATCGCGGCGACGTCGCTGGCGAGAAAGAACTCGCCGTCGCCGATGCCCACCACCATCGGGCTGCCGTTGCGCGCGCCGACGAGCTTGCGCGGGTGGTCGCGGTGCATCACGGCGATGCCGTAGGTGCCCTCCACGATCGAGAGCGCGCGTCGCACGGCCTGCTCGAGGCTGCCGTCGTAGTAGTGCGAGATGAGCAGCGCGAGCACCTCGGTGTCCGTGTCGCTGCGGGGCTCGATGCCCTGCTCCTTGAGGTAGCGGCGCAGGAACTGGAAGTTCTCCACGATGCCGTTGTGCACCAGAGCCAGGCCGCCGGCCTCGTCGGTGTGCGGGTGCGCGTTGTCCCGCGTCGGAGGGCCGTGCGTGGCCCAGCGGGTGTGGGCGATGCCCAGGGTCGCGTCGTAGCTGCCGTCACGCAGGATGGACTCGAGGTTGGCGATCTTGCCCTCGGCCTTGACGACGGTCAGGCCGTCCGACTCGTGCAGCGCCACGCCCGCCGAATCGTAGCCCCGGTACTCCAGGCGCTTGAGCCCCGCGATGAGGATGGGCAGCGCCGGTCGCGCCCCAACGTATCCGATGATTCCGCACATTGTCTGCCTCGTCGTTTGGGGTTCGCAGCCGCAGGGTTCGCTAGAGTATCGGTCCCCTGCCCCGGAGCCTCAACAGAAATCCCGGACGCTCAGTCCCCGCCCGCGAGCGCGCCGGAGAAGAAGACCTCCGCGTCGTCTAAGCGCCGCTTCAGCCACGCGCCGTCCTCGGACTCGCCGATGAGCCGCAGGATCGCCTCGGTGTTGGACGCGCGCACGTGGATCCAGCCCTCGCCGTAGCTGGCCTTCACGCCGTCGCGCGTGTCCAGCGCGGCGCCGTCGAAGTGGCGCGTCGCGAGCTCCACGAGCCGCGCGGAATCCACGCGCGCCGCCAGGTCGAGGCGGCGCTTCTCCATCCGGTAGTCGGGCAGCGCGTCGGCCAGGGCGGAAAGCGGTCGCCCGGTGGACGCCATCGCCGCCAGCACGAGGGCCGTGCCCACCAGGCCGTCGCGCCCGGCGTGCAGCTCGGGCAGGATCACGCCGCCGTTGCCCTCGCCGCCGATCACCGCGCCGGCCGCGCGCATGGCCGCCACCACGTGGGCCTCGCCCACCGGCGAGCGGTGGCAGACCTGGCGGTGGCGGGCGGCGACGTCGTCGATGCGGCGGCTCGTGCTCAGGTTGGCGGCCACGGGGCCCGGCCGCGTGCCCAGGTAGTAGTCCACGGCGAGGGCCAGCGTGAGCTCCTCGGAGAGGACGCGGCCGTTCTCGTCCACGAGGACGAGGCGGTCGCTGTCGGGATCCACGGCCAGGCCCAGGTCCGCTTTCTCCGCGCGCACGGCGGCGGCGAGGTCGGCCAGGTGGGCCGGCGTGGGCTCGGGGTTGTGCGGGAAGTCGCCGCTGCCGTCGCAGTAGAGCTTGCTGCAGCCCACGCCCAGCGCGTCCAGGAGCAGCGGCATGGCCTCGCTGCCGGAGGCGTTGACCGCGTCCACCACGGCGCGGAAGCCGCGCGCCGCGATGGCGGCCGGTTCCACGGCGGGCAGGGCGAGAATGGCGTCGACATGGTGGCGGTTGGCGTCGGTCCAGCGGCGGAAGCCGCCCAGGCCCGCGTGGCCTTCCCAGTGGAAGTCCCCGGACGCCTCCACGGCCAGCACCTCCTGGCCGAGGGCCGGCGCGAGGAAGTCGCCGGCGTCGTCGAGGAACTTGAGCGCGTTCCACGGCGCCGGGTTGTGGCTGGCCGTGATGACGATCCCCCCCGCCGCCCGCTGCGCGCCCACGGCCATGGCCGTTCCGGGCGTCGTGGAGACGCCGAGGTCCACCGCCTCCAGCCCCGCGGCAGAGAGCACGCCCTTGACCAGGTCGAGCACCATGCGCCCGCTGGGACGTCCGTCGCGTCCCACCACGACCGGGGTGCCCGCGGCCGCGCCGCGGCGCCGGAGCCAGGTGGCGTAGGCGGCCGTGTAGCGGACGATGGCCTCGGGGTGCAGGCTTCCGCCCACGATGCCGCGGATCCCGGAAACGCTCACCATCAGGGGACTCGAGGACACGGCGACTCCTTGCTGCGGGAAAAGGCCCGGTCAGGGCCGAAATGCAAAGGGCCGCCCCGCCGGACGGCCACGAGTGTGCCCCGAAGGACCAGGAGCTGGCGCGCGGATTCGAACCGCGGACCTACGCATTACGAGTGCGTTGCTCTACCAGCTGAGCTACGCCAGCCAAACGCCCAAAGCGGGGTTATAGTGGGGAGGCGCGGGGCCGAAGTCAAGAGTTCGGCGGCGATCTTGCCCTCCGGGACTTTCGCGCCCATACTCCGCCGGACACGGGAACGCCTGAGGCCTCGTGCTCCGCGACGGGATGGGACGTGCAAGGAGGAGGGATCGCATGATGCCGCGACGGATCTCAGTTCGCACGGTCTTCGCCATGGCGCTGCTCGCCGCGTCGGGCCTGCTGGCCCTGTCCGCGGGCTCCGCCCAGGCGCTGCTCATGGACGCTCGCCGGATGGCCATGGGCGGCGTCCACGCCCCCGGGCCCGGCCACCTGGTGGCCGACAACCCCGCCTACGCGGCGGTGCCGGCCCGCCCCTCGGACTGGGGCGGCAGCATTCCCCTGCCGCTGGGGCTGTTCACGCTCTTTCACGACACCCAGGAGCTGAACCCCGACGACGACGCCTTCGACCCCGTCCGGCTGGCCAACCTGATCAGCAATCCCCCGCTGCACCTGGAGCTGCGCAAGCCCGACCCGCTCGATGGCGACGTGACCATCGACGTGGGCCAGGAGCACCTGCGCGTCTACTGGGAGGACGCCCACCTGATCCTGCCCCAGGACCCCGTCGACACGGGCACGCGGCTCGACCAGTACAGCGTCGGGCTGGGCGGCCCGGTCGGCGAGACCGGCCGCTGGCGCCTGCAGGTGAATCCCTACCTCGACCTGCGCCTCGAGACCGCCCTCGACGACGCCTTCTACGGCCTGCTGGCCGGGGGCGACTCGCTGAAGCCGTCCTCGCGCTACGCCATGGACGGCGACATGGCCGCCGCCGGCGGCCTCGCCTGGAAGCTGCTCTGGGCGCGGCGGGTGAACCGTGAGGCCGCGCCGCGGGACGTCTACATCGGCGTCGCCCCCAAGCTCCTCACCGGCTTCGGCATGGCGGTCGGCGACATCGACGTGGCCGTGCTCACCGGCGACTCGCTCTTCGCCTCCGAGACGCTCGACGTCGAGCAGCTCAGCCATCTGCGCAGCGGCGCCGGGTTCGCGCCCGGCGTGGCGCTCGACCTGGGCGTGCTCCTGCGCCAGGGCCCCTGGGACCTGGGCGTCGGCGTGCGCGACATCGCCGGCAGCATGCGCTTCGGCGACACGACGCTGGAGCAGCAGGAGCTGGTGACCGACGACGTCACCGGCGACAGCGAGACCGTCACGACCACGCTGGCCGAGGGGGAGAGCTACACCTATCACCTGGACGCGCTGTGGACCTTCAGCGCCGCCTACGCCGAGGGCCCGATGCTGCTCCTGGGCGAATGGCGCGTGCGCCCCTGGGCGAACAGCCTCCACCTGGGCGGCGAGTATCGCGTGGGCGACTGGGCCCTGCGCGCGGGCACGAGCCGCGACGCCCGCAGCCAGTGGCAGTTCTCCACTGGCGTGGGTCGCCAGCTCGGCGGGGTCAGCCTCGATCTCGCGCTGGAAACGCACAGCCGCTACATCCAGGACGAGCGCGGGCTCGCCCTGGGCTTCAGCCTCAGCCTGTAGGAGGGCGACCATGAACTGGCACCGCATGCGCCGATCCGCCGCGCTCGCCACGCTGCTCCTGCCCCTGGGGCTGGCCTGCGGCGGCAACCGCACCACCATCAACCTGGATCTGGACAGCTTCATCGACGAGGCCGACCGCAGCTTCACCTACCTCGTGCTGCCCGGCGAGTTCAGCGAGACGCCGAGTCCCATCGAGGAAGTCGAGACGCCCTCGGGCCTGCGCGACGCCCTGGCCCTCGAGTCCCTCAGCGTCGACATGCAGCTGATGCTGGACAACACGAACGTCATCGGGGCGGTGAACATGCGCGCGCGCATGGACGTCTACGTGGCCGCGGACGACGATCCCGCCAGCTTCTGGGACACGGCGAATCGCCTGGTCTCGCTGGAGGGGACGCTGAACGGCGGCGAGGTCAACACGCTGGAGCAGGTCTTCAGCGCGGACGGCTTCCTCGACCTGTTCCAGCAGCACGATACGGTCTACGTGGGTCTGCTCTTCCGGCTGGACCACCTGTCGGGCACGGGCGCGGTGGACGGCGACGCGCTGCTCACGCGGCTGCACCTGCGCGCGGTGGGCCGGGAAGATCTGTTCTAGCGGGCCTGCCCCCAAAAAGCGAGGCGGCCTCCACGCGCGAGGCCGCCTCTAGACCACGAGCCACCACCCGTCAGCCCGTCAGACCCAGCTCGCGGAGCTTTTGCCGCTTTTCCTCGAGCTTGCCGACCAGACTCTCCAGGTTCCGCGTCCTGAAGAGCTCGAAGATTCCTTCCTTGATCGGCTTCCAGTCGTCGTGGATGGGACAGATCACGTCGTCCGAGCAGGGATTGATGCCCAGGACGCAGGTCGTGTCCCACTGGCTGATCGCATCGAAGGCGTTGACGATCTCGTACAGGTAGATCTCGTTCGCGGGCCGCATGAGCATGAATCCCCCGTGCGGGCCGCGAAAGGACTTCACCAGACGAATCCGCGTCAGCACCTGCATCGTCTTGGCGAGGAAGTGGAACGGGATGTTCTCGGACTCCGCGATCTCCTTGAGCTGGACCGGTCCATCCGCTTCACGTCCCGCCATGTACACCATGGCCCGGATCGCATACTCGCTCGCTCTCGAGAGAATCATTGCCGCCCCTTGGGGAGAGGGTATTAGGAGTTAGAAGTCCGCTAACCCTTAACCTAAACCAATTCCGCAAGCTTGTCAATGGGCCAGATGAGAATCGAGCCTCAACAGGGACGGCGGGTCACAATGGGAAACGCCGGCCCGCGGGAGGACCGGCGTCGAGGTGCGAAGGGACGGAGTTGAACCGCCGACACGCGGATTTTCAGTCCGCTGCTCTACCGACTGAGCTACCTTCGCGGCGCGAGCTAAACAAACACAGGCGGCAGGCGGTGTCAACCGGCAAGCGATTCAGGTGTCCGCAATTCCGCGTCCCTGCTGCCATTCCCACGCCGAGCCCACGATGTCGTCCAGATCCGGACGCCGGGCGCGCCAGCCGAGGCGCTCCGCGGCCCGGTCCACCGCCGCCACCAGGAGGGCGGGGTCGCCCTCGCGCCGGGGCCCCACGCTGACCGGCAACGGCCGGCCCGTCACCCGCTCCACGCAGGCGAGCACCTCCTTGACCGACTGCCCGTGGCCGGTGCCCAGGTTCACGGGACCGCTGGGATCGTCGCCCTCGGTGGCGGCCAGGCGCTCCAGGGCCGCCAGGTGGGCCTCGGCCAGGTCCGCGATGTGGATGTAGTCGCGGATGCAGCTGCCGTCGGGCGTGGGGTAGTCGTCGCCGTAGAGGGTGAGCGTCCGGCGGCCCTGCGCCGCCTCGAGGGCCAGCGGGATCAGGTGAGTCTCGGGGTCGTGGCGCTCGCCGTGACCCGGCACGCCGCCCGCGGCGTTGAAGTAGCGCAGCGAGAAGTAGCGCAGGCCCAGGCGGCCCGCGGCGTGGACCAGCGTCTGCTCCATGGCGAGCTTCGTGCCGCCGTAGGGGTTCACCGGGCGGCAGGGAGCGTCCTCCACGAGCGGCCGCCCCTCCCCCTGGCCGTAGACGGCGGCCGACGAGGAGAAGACCAGCGGCCGCGGACCCGAGCGCTCGAGGCCCTCCAGCAGCGCGAGGAAGCCGCCCAGATTCTCGCGGTAGTAGCCCACCGGGTCCGCCATCGACTCGCTGACGATGCTCTTCGCCGCGAAGTGCACCACCGCCTCCGCCTCGGCGAGCAGCGGATCCAGCGCGCGGCGCTCCCTGAGGTCGCCGGCCGTGAACGCCACGCCCTCGGGCACCGCGTCCCGATGCCCCGTGCTCAGGTTGTCCAGCACCAGAGGGGTGTGCCCCGCCGACAGCGCCGCCCGCACGAACGCGCCGCCGATGTAGCCCGCGCCGCCGATCACCAGGATCTTCATGCGTCCTCCTCCTCGTCCTCGAGGTCCGTCTCCGCAGCCTGGGCGGCCAGCATGGGCGCGAGATAGCGCCCGGTGATGGACGCCGGCGTCCCCGCGATGGCGGCCGGGTCCCCCTGGGCCACGATGCGCCCGCCGCCGCTGCCCCCCTCCGGCCCCAGGTCCAGCACCACGTCGGCCGCCATGATCACCTGCAGGTTGTGCTCGACGACGATCAGCGAGTGCCCCGCCTTCAGCAGCCGCTGGAAGACGGCCAGCAGCTGGCGCACGTCGAGCGGGTGCAGGCCGGTGGTGGGCTCGTCGAGGATGTAGAGGTTCCGCTCGCTGCCGGCCGAGGCCAGCTCGCGCGCGATCTTGAGCCGCTGGCTCTCGCCGCCGGACAGCGTGCTCGCGCCCTGGCCCAGACGCAGGTAGCCGAGCCCCACGCGGTGGAGCATCCAGAGCCGCTCGCCGAGCGCGTGATGGCCGGCGAAGAACTGGATGGCCTCGTCCACCGTCATGTCCAGCGCCTCGGCGATGCTCCGCCCCTTGTAGCGCACGGCCAGGGACTCGGGACGGAAGCGCGTGCCGCCGCAGGCCTCGCAGGGCACGTAGAGATCGGCCATGAAGACCATCTCCAGCTTCACGGAGCCCAGGCCCTTGCACTCGGGGCAGCGCCCTTCCTTGCTGTTGAAGGAGAAGTGCTCCGCGCCCAGACGCAGCCGCTGCTCGCGCGCCGCCTGGGCGTAGAGCTCGCGGATGAACTGGAAGGCGCCGAGATAGGTGGCCGGATTGCTGCGCGGGCTCTTGCCGACCGGGCTCTGGTCCACCACGCGAAAGCCGTGGAGGCGGTCCGCGCCGCGCAGGCGCTTCCACGGATCGCCGGGCCGCGGACCGTCGGGACTCGACAGCGCCTGCACGAGCACGTCCGACACCAGCGTGCTCTTGCCCGAGCCGCTGACGCCGGTCACCACCACCAGGCGGCCCAGCGGGAACTCCGCGCTCACGTCCACGAGGTTGTGCTTGGTCACGCCCTCGAGCACGATGCTGCCCCGCGACGGCCGCCGGCGCCGGTCGATGAAGCCCAGCGGCTCGACGCCCGCGAGGCAGCGCAGCGTGGCCGAGGGGTGATCGGGCGACACCGTCGCCAGCTCGGACACCGGGCCCTGATAGACCACCTCGCCCCCGCGCGCGCCGCTGCCCGGGCCCAGGTCGACGAGCTGGTCGGCCCGGCGGATCACCTCGAGATCGTGCTCCACCACCATCACGCTGTTGCCCGCGTCCCGCAGGGCGAGCAGCGTGGTGAGCAGGCGGTCCGTGTCCCGCGGGTGCAGGCCCACGGTGGGTTCGTCCAGGGCGTAGAGCGTGTCGGTGAGATGGCTGCCCAGCGCGTTCGCCAGGTGGATGCGCTGGAACTCGCCCCCGGAGAGCGTGCGCGTGGCGCGATCGAGTCCCAGGTAGTGCAGCCCCATGTGCAGCAGGAAGTGGAGGCGCGCCTCGAGTTCCTCCAGCACGCGCTCCACGCCGTGCGCGGGGGCGTCCAGCGCGAGCGCCCCCAGCGCCTCGGCGACCTCGCCCAGGCTGAGGCGATAGAGGTCGGGCAGCGTCCACTCGCCCAGGCGCACCTGACGCACCTCGGGCCGCAGGCGGCTGCCGCCGCAGGTCTCGCAGATCCGTTCGGCCATGAAGCGTCGCGAGTAGAAGCGCGCGTACTTCTTGTAGGACTTGCCCCGCAGCGACTCCAGCCAGGGGAGCACGCCCTTGAAGCCGCGGCCGCCCTCGATCAGCAGCTGCTGCTGCGCCGCGCTCAGCTCGGCCCAGGGCCGCTTGGTGGGGATGCCCACCACGCGGCTGAACTCCAGCGCCCGCTGCTGGAAGCGCGCGAAACGCGGCGACGCCCAGGGCGCGAGCGCGCCCTCGGCCAGGCTCAGCGAGGGCTGCGGCACCAGCTTGTGGCGATCGAACTCGAGCTGGTTGCCGTAGCCGCGGCAGTCCGGGCACGCGCCCTCCGCGAGTTGAAACGAGAAGAAGGACGGCCGCGGCTCCGGCAGCTCGAGATCGCAGTTCCCGCAGATGGCCCCCTCGGCGTGGCGCGAGAGTTCGTCGCCGCGCTCGTCCAGCACGAGCAGGCGGCCGTCGCCTTCGCGGAAGGCCGTCTCCAGGGCCTCGGCCAGCCGGCTTCTCGACTCGGGGTCCAGGCGCAGGCGATCCACGACGACGGGCAGCGGCCCCTCGGCCAGGCCCTCGGCGGGGGCGTCCTCGAGACGTGTCACGCTCCCGGCCACCCGCGCGCGGCTGTAGCCGCGGGCGAGCAGGATCTCCCGCACCTGCTCACCGCTCTGGCTCGCGCCGACGCGGTGGGGAAAGGCGAGCTGGACCAGGCGGTCGGGGTGGCGGGTCAGCAGACGCTCGGCCAGCACCGACGGCTCCTCGCGCTCCACCACCGCCCCGCAGCGCGGGCAGTGCAGCGTGCCCGCGCGCGCGAAGAGCACGCGCAGGAAGTCGGCGATCTCGGTGTAGGTGGCCACGGTGGAGCGGCCGTGCTGCACGCTGTTCTGCTGGCGGATGGCCACGGCCGGCCCGATGCCCTCCAGGGCGTCGAGCTCGGGCCGACGCAGCCGCTCGAGGAACTGCCGCGTGTAGGTGGACAGGCTTTCCACGTAGCGCCGCTGGCCCTCGGCGTAGAGCGTGTCGAAGAGCAGGCTGCTCTTGCCGGAGCCGCTGGGTCCGGAGATGACCACCAGGCGCTGCCGCGGCAGGTCGAGGTCCAGGTTGCGCAGGTTGTTCTCCCGAGCGCCCCGGATGCGGATGGTGTCCATGCTTTCCAGCGGCCTCCAGCGTGATCCGTGAGCTTAGCGCGCCGGGACGGGAGCGTCAACGCGCGCGCGGGCGCGATTGAGCCCGCGGGCGCGCCGTGCTAGGGTGTGCGCCATGTCCACTCGACCCGACGCGCACGATGCCCCCCGCCTCCCCGACGCGGCGCTCGCCCGGCTCTGGGGCACGCTGGACCGCCTCCTCGCGCCGGACGGCTGCCCGTGGGACCGGGAGCAGCGCCTCCCCGACCTGGCGCGCCACCTGATCGACGAGGGCCACGAATGGCTCGAGGCCTGCGAGCAGGATGACCCCGCCGGCACGGTCGCCGAGCTCGGCGACCTCGCCTACCTGCTGCTCTTCGGGCTGCAGCGCCTCGCCCGCGACCGCGGGCAGGCCGCCGCCGAGGCGGCGCTCGACGGCATCGACGCCAAGCTCCGCCGCCGTCACCCGCAGCTGTTTCCGGGCGCCGACGGCGCGCTCGCCGCGCCCGTGGCGGACAGCGCCGCCCAGCTTCGCGTCTGGGAGCAGGTGAAGCGCGCCGAGCGCGACGCCGAGGGCGCGCCGCCCGGGCTGCTCAAGCCGCTGCCGCGCAGCCTGGGCGCGCTGGCGCGGAGCCATCGCTACCAGGAGAAGGCCGCGGGCGTGGGCTTCGACTGGGACGGCCCCGCCGGCGTGCTCGAGAAGCTCGACGAGGAGCTCGCCGAGCTGCGCCGTGAGCTGGCCGCTCTCCCCGCGGACGTCCCCGGCGGCACGGCCAGCCCCTCCGCGCGCTATCGCGGGCAGCTCGACCCCGCCGGGCTCGTGCGCGCGAGCGACGAGCTGGGCGACGTGCTCTTCGTGCTCGCCAACCTCGCCCGCTGGCTCGGCCTCGACGCCGAAGCGGTGGCCGAGCAGGCCAACGCCAAGTTCCTGCGCCGGTTCGCGGCCATGGAGGCCGGGCTGGCCGCCGCGGGCACGTCGCTGGAGGACGCCGATCTGGCGCGCATGGAGGCCGAGTGGCAGCGCGTCAAGGGACGCGAGCGCGGGGACTAGGGCGCGCCGGGCGCGCCGGGAGCGGGCGCGGGCGGCAGGGAGTCCGTCGGCGCGGCGCTGGAGTCCGCGGGAGCAGGCGCGGCGGGGACCCCGGGCGACGTGAGCGGCGGCGCGCTGGCGCGGTCGGGACAGCCGTCGTCGTCCTCCACCCCGTCGTAGTCCTCGGGCCGATCCGGGCAGAGATCCTCGTCGTCGGGAATCCCGTCGTTGTCGTTGTCCAGATCGGGGCGGCCGTCGCCGTCCTCGAAGCCGTCGATGTCCTCGGGCAGGTTGGGCGCGAGGTCGATGAGGTCGGGGACGCCGTCGCGGTCGTTGTCGGGGTCGGGACAGCCGTCGGCGTCCTCGAAGCCGTCGAGATCCTCGGGGCGGTCGGGGCAGAGGTCGTCGTCGCCGCGGATGCCGTCGCCGTCGGGGTCGCCGGCCAGCGCCTGCCAGTCCTTGCGCACCGCGATGCTCGTGACCAGCCCGGGGTACTCCGGCACGAAGGCGGTGTCGAAGTCGTCGCGGGACAGGTCCAGGTCGAAGCCGCCGCTGAACTCGAGGTTCCAGGGCCCCCGCGAGCGGAAGCCGAGCCCGAGGCGCCAGGGCTCCTCACGGCGGGTCATCACCGCGTCGCTCTCGAGCTGGTAGAGCAGGTCGACGCTCAGCTCGCCGTAGAGGCGCATCCGCGTGCCGAGGAACTCGAGGCCGACGCCGAAGAGGCCCTGGCGGATGCGGTCCTCCGACAGTCCGTCCTCCAGCGCCGGCACGTAGGGCGGATAGACGCCCTGCCAGCCCGCGGCCGTGGGCGTCGGCCCCAGGCCGCTGCCCAGCCGGCCGCGATTCGCGCGGATGCCGGCGTTGAGATGCAGTCGCGTCGGCACGAAGCTGCCCCCGCGCAGGAGATCGACGCTGAGGATGCCCACGGCCTCGTAGTCGCGCGACTCGCTGCTGAAGCGGCGCTGCGTATCCCCCACCGGCAGGCGCAGGGCGCCCTCGGCGGCGAGATGCAGCCGCGAACCGGGCAGCGGGAGCGTGAGCTTGAGGCCGAGGTCGGCGTCGCCGAGGCCCGCGGTCCAGTCCGAGTCGCCGATGGCCGCCGACAGGTCGCCGTCCTGGGGCGCCGCGAAGCGCATGAGGCCGACGAGCCGCTGGTCGTAGGTGACGTGCCCGGCCTCGCCGAGGCCGAACGCCAGGCCCAGCCGCATCGTGTACCAGTGGTAGCGGCTGCTCTGCCCGACGTCCTGGTAGTAGTAGGACTCGCCCAGCACGAAGCCCAGCGCGCCGAGGCCGGTGGTCTCGTCGCTGCGCACGTGCAGGAGGCCCTGGGTTTCGGGCAGGCCGAAGCCGGCGAGCGCCGGCGCCGCCCAGACGGCGGCGATCAGCAGCGCCGCGGCGGCGCGCCGCGTGCGGCGACCCGCGTCAGGACGTCGCGCCACCGGCGGCCTCGTCGTTCTGCGCCGGCGGTGCCGGGGTCTCGTCCGGCGTCTCGCCGCGCTTCAGCTCGTCGACGTAGTTCAGGCGCAGGGTGGTCAGGATGTCCTGCATGGCCCGCGCTTCGTCGGCGCTGAGGTTGCCCCGGGTCTTGCGCTCGAGGCTCTCCAGCAGATCGATGCTCTGCTTCGCGGCGGCGAGGTCGCGCTCGATCTTGCCGCTGAGCGGGCTGACCATCTTCCCGAGCTGCTGCATGGCGGCGGCCTGCAGGTTGAAGATGAGACTGAGGAAGAGCAGATCGCGGGAATCGGGCTGGCTCACGCTCGCCTCCTGGTCGTCGTCTACAGCGTGTCGATGCTGTGACGGCGGATGCTGATCAGGACCAGATCCGCCGGGTCCGTCGTCGAGAGGTTGCGCACCGCGGGCGCGAAGATCTCCGTGAAGTGCATGCTGTCGCCGGGCCCCATGGTGAAGCTCTCGTCCTCGACGGTGAACTCGAGCCGTCCCTGCTCGAGCACCATGGTGGCCTCCCCCTCCTGGGACGGGTGGCTGTACTTGAGTTCCGCCCCGGGGTCGAGATGCAGGCGGTAGACCTGCAACCTGCCGCCGGGAATGCCGCGGGTCAAGCGCTGGAAGAAGCCCTTGGCCGACTTGAAGCCCTCCTTCGCGCGCTCCTCGTACTTGATGTGGCTCACGTCGTCGAGGTTCTGCGTCTCGAGGAAGAAGGCCGTGTCCTTGCCGAGCGCCGCCGCGATGCGCGAGAGGGCGCCGATCGTCGGGCTGGTCTTGCCGCGCTCGATCTCCGAGATGTGCGTGGCCGACACGTGGCTGCGCGCCTCGATGTCCTTGAGCGTCATGCTCTTGCCCTTGCGGATGCGCTTGATGCGCGCGCCCAGTTCCTGGATCTCCATTGCGCCCTCCTAGATCTTGAAGCTGGGCACGGTGACCACCAGTGCCTCGCAGGCTGCGTCGCCGATGTTCTCGATGCGGTGCGGACTCGACGCGTGGTAGTGCAGGCTGTCACCCTCCTTGAGGATGTAGCGCTCCTCCTCCACGTACACTTCGAGGATGCCCTTGCGCACGAGGATGAACTCCTCGCCCTCGTGGCGATTCACCTCGCCCGTGGACACCGCTCCCTTGTCCCAGGTCATGAGCATCACGGACATGCGCGAGTGCGGAACGCTGCCCGAGAGGGACTCGATGGAGACCGGCGGCTCCATGAAGCGGTAGCGTCTGCGGCTGCCGGCGCCCAGCAGGTTCACCTGCGGCAGTTCCTCCGCCTCGACGAAGTAGGCGGCCTCGGTCCCCATGGCCTTGGCGATCCGGGTGAGGGCGCCGACCGTCGGACTGGACTTTCCGCGTTCGATCTCCGAGATGTGCGTCGCGGACACGCCGCTCAGCGCTTCGATCTCCTTGAGCGTGAGCTTCTTCTCGAGACGGTAGCGCTTCAGGCGCTCGCCGATCTCGGCCTTGCCCAGGGCTTGCATGGCTACACTCCTTCCAAAGCGACGGTGCAGTGAGGTGAGGAAAAAATAAGAAAAGGTGGCCCTGCGGTCAACAATCCTTCGCTATTCCTCATGCGGCGAGCGGTCTGTCCGGTAAACGGGACTCACCCAGCGGAGTTGAGGACCTCGCTGTCCCACTCGCGGGGCGCCTTCAGGAGCAGCTCCCGCAGGAGGTCCTCCAGGAAGACCACGCCGCGCGCCTCGCCCGCCGTGTCGGCGACGACGGCGAGCTTGCGGCCCGTGGGCTGCAGGGTGTCCAGGATCTCCAGCGCGGGGATCTGGCGGTGGAGGGAGACCAGCGGGCTCTGCAGCGCGCGCAGGTCCGGCTCGCCCCCACGCCCCAGCAGGCGCCGGGCGGGGAGCACGCCGGCGATGCGCGTCCGCCGCCCCTCGTAGAGGAAGGCCTCGCGGCTGCCGGTCTCCACCAGCAGCCGGCGCAGATCGTCGACGCTGCCGCTGGCCGGGAAGAGGCAGAGCGAGTCGAGCGGGCGCATGAGCCGCTCGGCGTCGAGACCGCCCAGCAGCCCGATCCGCTGGATCGCCCGCTCCTGCTCGACGGCCACCACCCCGGCCGCGCGCGCGGCCTCCAGGTGGAGGCGCACCGTGTCCCAGGACACCTGGTCCATGGAGTCGCCGCCCCGCAGCCCGGGCAGGCGATGGAGGACCCAGAGGATGCCGTCGATCAGCCAGACCAGGGGCAGGAGCACGGTGTAGAACGCGAGCAGCAGCGGCGCGCTCAGCCGCGACAGGCGGAAGGCGTAGTGGTGGCCGACGCTCTTGGGCAGGATCTCGCCGAGCAGCAGGACCAGCGGCGAGACCCAGAGCGCGGAGAGCAGATCGCTCCAGAAGGCGGAGACGTGCAGACCCCAGCGCTCGAGCGCGGCCTCGGTGAGAATCAGCGCCGCGATCGAGGCGAGCACGTTCACGAGGTTCGTGCCCAGCAGCAGCACCGACAGCGTGTGCTCGGGGCGACGGTAGAGGCGCTCCGCCAGCGCCGCCATGCGCCGGCCGCGGTCGCGCTCGGCGCGGTGGCGCAGCCGGCCGGCCGTGACCACGGCGGTCTCGCTGCCGGAGAAGTAGGCCGTGCCCGTCAGGGCGAGCAGCAGCAGGAGCAGCCAGAGCGACATGCTCATGGACGACGCTCCAGGCGCAGCGTGCCGAGGGCCGGCCCGCGGGCCGACAGGACCGTCCACACGAGGCCGTCGAGCGCGTAGGGCCTGCCGATCTCCGGCACCTCGCCCAGGGCCTCCATGAGGCGCCCACCCAGGGTCTCGGCGCTGCCCGGGCTGAGCGCGACACCCAGCAGTTCCTTCACGCGCTCGGCGGGCAGGCGGCTCGAGGCGATCAGCGTGTTCGGCGTGGGCATGTGGTAGCGGAGGCTTTCGCTGTCGTGGCTGTCGCGGATGTCTCCCACCACGACCTCGAAGAGGTCCTCGAGCGTGGCCAGCCCCGCGAGGGCGCCGTACTCGTCGAGCACGACGGCCAGCGGCGCGCCCTTCTCCAGCAGCTCCATGAGCAGGGAGCCCGCCTTCTGCGTCTCGGGACAGTACTCCGCCGGTGTCACCAGCTCGCCCACGGGGCGCGCGGGGTCGTCTTCGGCGAGCAGCGCCAGGGCCTGCACCAGGCCGAGGACGTGATCGCTGGTCTCGCCCGTCACGGGCGCGAGGCTGTGCCCGGTGCGGCGCATCGCCGCCGCCGCCTCCCCGGCGGGCGTGGCGGCGTCGAGCAGGAAGAGGTCCACGCGCGGCGTCATCACGTCCTCCACGGACAGGTCGCCGAGCTGGAAGACCCCCTCCGCCAGCTGGCGCTCCCGCGCCCCGAAGCTGCCGCTCTCCTCGCCGAGGCTCAGCAGGCCGAGCATCTCGTCGCCCTGCATCTCGAGGCGGTCGCCGGGCACGACGCGGTCGAGCACGTCGAGCACGAGACGGCTGATGCGACGGAAGAGCCGCGTGGGACCGCTCAGCAGGCGGCGCGTGCGGGCCAGCGGCCCGCTCACCCGCATCGCGTAGCGCCGCGGCGAGTTCACGGCCACGCTCTTGGGCAGGATCTCTCCGAAGATGACGAGCACGCCGGTCACGCCCACCAGGCTCACCAGCGGGCCGTGCTCGGGTCCCAGCGTGCGCAGGATGAGCCGCGTCGACAGCACCGCCAGGAAGATGTTCACCATCGTGTTGCCCACCAGCAGCGTGACGAGCACGGTGCCCAGCTCGCGCAGCAGCGTCGTCACGCGGCGCGCCGCGGGATCGGTGCTCCGCGCGAGCTCGTGGCGCTGCCGGGGATCGAGCGCGAAGAGCGCGGTCTCCGATCCGGAGAAGAAGGCCGAGGCGCCCAGCAGCGCGATGCAGATTCCGGCGAGCACCAGGTTGACGGTCACCGTCCGTCCCCCTTCAGCGGCGCCAGCAACTCCAGCAGCCGGCCGAGTCCCGGCTTGATGAGCACCGCGTCCACACCTGGCCAGTCCCGCTCCTGCGCCTCGCTGTCGCCCGTGAGCAGGACCGTGACGAGCCCCGGATCGGCCGCTCGCCAGGCGGCGAGCAGCGCGCCGCCCCCCGTGCCGGGCAGGTTGAGGTCGGCGACCACGGCCCGGTAGCGGCCCGCCGCGGGCGCGAGCTCGGCGGCGTCCGCGCTCGCCTCGACCCGAAAGCCCTCGGCGCGGAGGTACTCCGCGAGCATGGCGCGCAGGTCCTCGTCGTCCTCGACGAGGAGCAGGGACGGCGCGCCGGCGACCGCGCGGAACAGGTTCAGCGTGAAGCGGCCGGGCTCCAGCGCCGGCTCCACGCGCAGATGCAGAGCGCTGGCCGCGGCGAGGATGAGGCCGAGGCCCTGGCCGTGCCCGTCGGCCCGTGCGGGCGGCGCCACGCCGTCGGCGAGCGCCCGCAGCAGCGCCTCCGCGGGCGGCGCGCCGCCGTTGCTCACGCTGAGCCGCTCGCCGTCGGCCTCCAGACGCACCGGGCCGTCCGGAGCGGCCTTGCAGGCGTTTTCGAGGAGGTTCATCACCAGGCTCTGCCACTGCTTCGGATCGCCGGGCCAGAGCAGGGGACGCGCCAGGTGGAGCGCGGCCTTCCCGGGGCGCAGGCGGCCGGCGCGCAGGAAGGAACGCCAGAGGCGTTCGACCAGCGGCGCGAGGTCGCCGTCCGGGGCGGTGACCGGCGCCGGGCCGCGATGCCCGCGCAGGGACGCGTCGAGTTCGGCGAGGCCCGCGTCGAGTCGGGCCAGGAGCCCGGCCAGCGCCGTGGCGCGCGCGGGGGCGTCCTCGGCCGTCTCGGCCAGTCGCTCGCGGGTGAGGCGGAGATCGCAGGCCAGCAGGCTGAGGTAGTGGCGGAGGTCGTGGGCGTGCAGGCCCGTGGCGTCGGGGGGTTGCTCCATGGTCTTCGTTCGCAGCTTCCCGCGCGACGCGCCGAGTGTCAACAGAGAAGCGGGCGGCTTGACGCTGCGCGCCGCGCAGTCCACCATGGCGACGGTCCCGCGCAGGGCGGGCGCCGCAGCCGGGACGCCCCGCCATGAAGACACTCCTCATCCGCTTCGGCTCCCTGGGCGACCTCGTGCTCACGCTCCCGGCGCTGCGCGATCTGGAGGCCAGCGAGCCGGGACCCGAGCACGAGCGGCACTTCCTCACGCTCGAGCCGTGGAGTTCGCTGCTCGCCCCCATCGACACCCTGCGACGCGTGTGGAGCTTTCCCCGTGGCGGCGACCGCCGCGCGCTGACGGGGCTCGCGCGCGCGCTGGACGACGAGGGCTTCGACCGCGTGCTGGACTTCCACGTGAACCTGCGCAGCCGGCTGCTCCGCCGCCGCCTGGCCACGCCGCCGGCGGGCTGGTGGAGCACGCCGCGCCACGATCTCCGCCGGCGCGCGATGCTCTCGCGCCCCGGCTGGCCGTCGGCCTGGCGACCGCGCGCGCCGCTCACGCCCGTGTGGCAGCGGCATCGCGAGACGGTCCGCCGCGCCTTCGGCACGGCCTACCGGCAATCGGCGGGCTGTGCGGGTCCCGTCTATCCGCTGGACGCGGAGCTGCGCCGAAGCGTGGACGCCGAGCTGGCCAGCCTGGGACTCGCCACGGCGGACGACCCCGTGCTCGTCGCGCCCGGCGCGGCCTGGCCCGCCAAGACCTGGCCCCACGTCGACGCGCTCGTGAACGGACTGCGCGGCTGGCTGCCCGTGCTGCTGGTGGGCGGGCCCGACGACCGGCGTCTCGCCGCCAGTCTCGCCGGCGAGGGCGTCGTGGACTACACCGGCGACCGGCCGCTGCCGCGCGTCGCTGCGGCGTTGTCCCGCGGCCGCGTGCTGGTCGGCGGCGACAGCGGCCTCGCCCACCTCGCCGAAGCCGTGGGCGTGCCCGTGCTGACGCTCTTCGGTCCCACCGTGCCCGCCTTCGGCTTTGGCCCGCGACTCGCGGACAGCCGGGTGCTCGAACGGCCGCTGGCCTGCCGGCCCTGCGCGCTGCACGGCGAGAAGCCCTGCCGCTACGGTCACGCCGACTGCCTCCGCGCCATCGACGCCCCCAGGGTGCTCGCCGAACTCGAGCGCATGGGAGTGCTGTCGTGAGCGTGCTCGGGCTCTATCGCGCGCTCTCGCCA
Source organism: Candidatus Latescibacterota bacterium (assembly GCA_020633725.1). Classification (NCBI taxonomy): domain Bacteria; kingdom Pseudomonadati; phylum Candidatus Latescibacterota; species Candidatus Latescibacterota bacterium. The sequence continues at coordinate 192,839 of JACKDC010000005.1, read as the reverse complement.
GTGGCCGCCGCGCTGCTGCCCCTGGCGGCGCCCTTCGCGCCCAAGCTGCGCGCGCAGCTGGCCTGGCGCCGCGAGGCGCCCCTCGACCGGCAGGCGCTCGCCGCGCTGCGCGCCCGTTCGCCCCGCCTCTGGCTGCACGCGGCCAGCGCGGGCGAGCTGGAGCAGGCGCGGCCCATCCTGGACGGCCTGCGCGCGCGCTACCCCGACGCCGCACTGATGCTCACGGTGGCGTCGCCGTCCGCGCGCCGGGCCGTGGAGAGCGTGGCCGCGGCGGACGTCGTCGGCCCCCTGCCCGCCGACACGCCGCGGGCCATGCGCCGCCTGCTGGACGCGCTGCGGCCCGACGCCGTCGCCGCCGTGAAGTGGGACCTCTGGCCCAACCTCGTGCTCGAGGCCGAGCGCGAGGGCTGCCCGGCCCTGCTCCTGGGCGGCGTGCTGAGCCCGGACTCGGGGCGCGCGCGCTGGCCGGGACGTCTGCTCGCCGTGCCGCTGCACGCTCGCCTCGCCGGCGTCGGCGCCGCCAGCGAACGCGACGCGCTCGCCTTCGCCGCGCTCGGCGTGCCGGCGGGGCGCGTCGCCGTCACCGGCGACACCCGCTTCGACCGCGTGCTGGCGCGCGTGGCCGAGGGCAGGCCCTCGCCCCTGGGTGGCACTGGTGGCGCGGCGGGCGGCGCCTGTCTCGTCGCCGGCAGCTCCTGGCCGCCCGAGGAGGACATGCTGCTGGACGCCTTCCGCGCGCTTCTCGACGAGCGCTCCGACCTGCGGCTGCTGCTCGTGCCGCACGAGCCCGCGGCGGAGGCCGTCGCGCGCCTGCGGCGGAGCGCCGCCGCGCGCCAGCTTCCGCTCTGGACGCTGAGCGAGCGGCCGGCCCTGGCCGACGGCGGCGTCTGCGTCGCCGATCGCGTGGGGATCCTGCCCGAGCTCTACGCGGCGGGCGAGATCGCACTGGTGGGCGGCGGCTTCGGCCGCGGCGTGCACAGCGTGCTCGAGCCCGCGGCGCGCGGCCTGCCCGTGCTGCTGGGGCCGAGGATCGGCCGGGCCGACGAGGCGCGGCGGCTCGTGGAGGCAGGCGGCGGCTACGTGGTGGAGGACGGCCCGTCGCTGCTCGCCCGCTGGCGGGCGCTGCTGGATCCGCAGGCGCGCGGCGCGGCCGGTCGCGCCGCCCTGGACTTCGTGCGGGCGGGCGCCGGTGCGGTCGAGCGCAGCATGGACTTCCTCGACGCGGCGCGGGGCGCCCTGCCGCCGGAACCCGCTTGATTCCAAGGTCCTGCGGCCATTACCTTTCCGGGGTCCCCAAGGAGGAACGATGCGCCGACGGCTGCCCTTGCTTCGCCTGCTCGCTCTCTGTGCCCTCGTCGTCTCGGCCAGCTCGGCCTCCGCGACTTCGCCGCCCGGGGCCGGCAGCGAGTCCCTGATGCCCACCGGTCCACGCTGGAGCGTCGGCGCGATGGTGGCCACCTACGCCGGACCCAGCCACTCGAACCTGCTGTTCAGGACCAACGACATCATGGCCGTGATGGGCAGCGACCCGGGCACGCGCATCGGCGACTTCGACTCCGGACTCCCGGTGGGCCTGCGCGCGTTCTGGCGCTACCGGCGCGCCATCAGCTTCGCGGCCACCTACAGCACCTCGAGCTACTCGAGCGCGGCGACCTTCGATCCGCGCGGCTGGTCCTCGCCGCGCGAACTCAAGACCCGCCTCCACGAGCTGGACCTGACGCTGCACTACGGACTGGAGTTCGTGCGCAGCGAGCTGCTGCAGCCCTACGTGGGCTTCGGCGTCGGCATCATGGCCGCCGACAGCCGTCTCGGCATCGACCTGCTGAACGTCGGCGGCGTGACCGACGCGGAGGACGTCCCCCTGCCCGATCGGCACTTCGAGGTGAAGGCCACCGACACCACGCTCGCCTACATGGGGCTGGCCGGCCTGATCTACCGCTTCGCCTCGCGCATGTCCATCAACGCCGAGATCCAGGGCATCATGGGCGACATCCGTCAGACCTTCGACTACGAGGGCTCGCTCCAGTACCTCGCGCGGGAAGGGGTCATCGACCCGGCGGCCATCGAGGACTGGGGCACCAACGACATCCTCGGCGGCTCCTATCCGCTGGACCTCGTGGGTGTGCGCCTCTCCGTCGGCCTGCTCGTGACGCTCTGATCCATCGCGCTTGGCCGTTGGCGCGGGCCACGGGGCCGTGCTAGGCTTGACCTGCCCCACCGACATCGCCGCGAAGGAGGCCCCGCCATGACCCGCGTCCGCGTCGCCATCGTGCTGCTCGCCGTCCTCGCCGGCGCGGCGCTGGCCCAGGAAGCGCCGAGCACCGACAAGGTCCTGCTGGGCGGGCCGAACGCCGTCCCGCGCTGCGGTTTCCGCGCCCAGCTGGGCGAGCGCAGCGGGGAGGGGCAGGCCGGGCAGACCGAGTGGGACGTCCGCTACTACACCATCGACGCGACCGTGGACTTCGCCGCGCTCCAGCTCGACGGCACCGTCACCGCCTACGTGACCCCCGTCGCTGCGGTGGACAGCCTGGTCCTCGACGCCCTGGACACGCTCACCCCCAGCGCGGTGCGCGTGGACGGCAGCCCGGCGCTCTGGCGCCGCCTCGACGACGCCACGCTCTCCATCGCGACGCCGGGCGCCACGGTGGGCGTGGAGTCCGTGGTGGAAGTGGACTACGTCGCCCTGCCCAACCAGACCGACTTCGGCGCCTTCTGGTTCCCCGAGTACCAGGACGACGACGGCAACCGCTTCCGCAGCTGCCAGACCATGACCGAAACGCAGAACGCCGGCGCCTGGTGGCCCTGCATCGACCGCCTGACGCACAAGCCCGACTCGCTGGCGCTGGCGATCACGGTGCCGGATTCGATGGTCGTCGCCTCCAACGGCGTGCTGGAGGGGATCGACGCGAGCGCGGGCATGCGCACCTACCGCTGGCGCGAGCGGCACCCCATCGCCACCTACCTCGTCTCGATCACCATCGCGCCCTTCGTCGCGGCGGGCGACGGCACGCCCTGGACCGAGAGCTACGACCTCGGCGGCGGCGCGACGATGCCGCTGCAGTGGTTCATCCGGCCGCACCACGAGGACGAGGCGCAGCGCAACCTGCCGCTCATCAGCGACATGCTCGACGCCTTCCGCGGCCACTTCGGCGAGTACCCCTTCGAGGACGAGAAGTACGGCGTGGCGGAGTTCAGCTTCGGCGGCGGCATGGAGCACCAGACGATCAGCAGTATCGGCAGCGCGAGCATCGCCTCCGGCGACAGCGCGAACTACGTCCAGCCCCACGAGCTGGCGCACCAGTGGTTCGGCGACCGGATCAGCCCCGCCACCTGGGAGGACATCTGGCTCAACGAGGGCTTCGCCACCTACGCCGAGGCGCTCTACTACGAGCACCTCGGGCGCTACGCGGCGGGTGAGTACCTGTTCCGCTACCGCCGTCTGCCCAGCGACATCCTCTTCTCGGGGACGATCGTGGACCCCGAGTACACGTTCAACACCACCGTCTACTGGAAGGGCGCCTGGGTGCTGCACATGCTTCGCCAGCGGATGGGCGACGCGGCCTTCTTCACCCTGCTCCAGGACTGGGCCGCGTCCGATCCTCCCGGCGGCATCGCGGGCACGCAGGACTTCATCGACGCGGCGAAGGCCCACAGCGCGCCCGCCGAGGGCTCCGCGCTCGACCAGTTCTTCCAGCGCTGGCTCTACGGGACGGGCCGCCCCGTCTACGCCTGGGCCTGGGACGCCGCGAACGTCGGCGGCGAGTGGGAGCTCAGCGTGGAGCTGCAGCAGGTCCAGGGTGGCGAGCTCTTCTCCGACTCCCTGGATCTGCAGGTGGGGTTCGCGAGCGGCGATCCCATCATGCAGCGCGTGGCGCCGAGCGAGGCGATCAATCGCTACACGTGGACCTTCGCGACCGAACCGACGGACCTCACGCTCGACCCCGACCACCGCCTGCTGCACAACGCGATCCCCGGCCCCGCGCTCGACGCCCCGCTCGCCCTCCTCGACCCCTATCCCAATCCCTTCAGCGGCAGCTTCGGCACGAGCATCAGCCTCGCGCTGCGGCGAAGCGGACCGTTGACGGTGGAGGTCGTGGACGTGCTCGGCCGCCGCGTCGAGAGCCTCTTCGACGGCCATCACGAGGCCGGCGCCCTGAACGTCGACTGGCGCGGGCGCGACGACGACGGCGCCCTCCAGGCGGGCGGCGTCTACTTCCTCAGGGTGCGGCTGGGCGACTACAGCGAGACGCGCAAGCTCGTCTTCCTCGCCGGCGACTAGGCCGGCGCCGCCGACGGACAGTCGGGCGCCAGCGCGCAGTCCTCGCAGCGCGCCTTGCGCGCCTGGCAGACGAGCCGCCCGTGCTGGATCAGCTGGTGGCTGAGCCGCGTCCAGCGCTCCGGCGGCGCCAGCGCGCAGAGATCCATCTCCACCTTCACGGGATCCTCGTGGGGCGTCAGGCCGAGCCGCCGGGCGAGGCGTCCCACGTGCGTGTCCACGGGAAAGCCCGGCACCCCCCAGGCGTTGCCCAGGATGACGTTCGCCGTCTTGCGCCCCACGCCGGGCAGCGCCGTGAGTTCGTCGAGGGTGTCGGGCAGACGGCCGCCGTGCTCCGCGCGGATCCGCGCCGCCGCGGCCTTGAGGTTGCGCGCCTTGTTGCGGAAGAAGCCCGTGCTGCGGATGAGGTCCTCCACGCGCCCGGCGGGCAGGGCGTCGAGGGCGTCCACGTCCGGCGCGGCGGCGAAGAGCGCCGGCGTCACCCGGTTGACGCGCTCGTCGGTGCACTGCGCGCTGAGCACCGTGGCCACCCAGAGCTGATAGGGGCTGCGGAAGTCCAGGCTGCAGTGGGCGTCGGGGTAGAGGGCATCCAGCGCGCCGAAGACGCGCGCGGCGCGCGCGGCGCGTCGGGCCTTGCCTTCGCGCGGCTTCCAGGGCGAGGACTGCGATCGAGGTGCGGACATGGGAGCAGCGTAGCGGTCCGAGCGGATGGGCGCAACAAGACGGCGCCCCCCTCGCGTGCAGGGGGGCGCCGGAACGGATGCGATGAGGGGGCGCTCCGTTGAGTCGTTGTCGCTAGGACTGGCTGTCGCCGGTCGCGGCGGTCTCCATCTCCACCCAGCGGCGGCCGGACACGGGACAGGTCACGACCTTCGCGCCGCTGGTCTGCTCGGGATTGAGCTGGCAGTAACCGGCGGTCCACTCGGAGATCGCGCGATAGCGGGCATCCGCCGCGCTGGCGTCGCTCGGCCAGTCGGCCAGGTAGCCGGCCAGCGTGTTCAGGTTCTCGCGCTTGGTGGCGTCGCCCGCGTTGACGAGCAGCTTCTCCACACCGGCGTGCCAGGCCTGGGCCGCCGCGCTGGTGCTCATGCTGCAGTGCTTGTTCATGGCCGCCGTCAGGGCGACGTAGTTGCTGACGAAGAAGTCGCCCTTGGCCGCGCAGGCGGCGCCGGCAGTCTTCATGGCCGCACCGTTGCAGTGATCGGCGCCGGCGCTCGACATGGCCGCGCCGCCGCAGTGGCCCGCGGCGCTCGCGGTCTTGGCGCCGGCACAGGCCTCGGCGCAGGCGGCCGAGCAGCCGGAGGGGTAGCTCGCGGTGCTCACGTCGGCCTTGCTCGCGCAGGCCGAACCGGCCGCGCTGGCGGTGCTGGTGGTCTTGGCGCCTCCGCAGGCCAGGGCGAGCCCCGAGCCAAGGGTCAGCAGTGCGATGGCGGCGAGGCTGGGCAGGAGAAGGTTCTTGCGCATGGGTTCTCCCAGGGCTTGAAGGTCCACGGTTCGCGTCGTGAAGGAATCGGCGTCCACCTCGGGACACTCGGCCCTTCGATGCAAGTAAAGCAGCTTTGGTTCCAGGATAACAGTCCGATTCCTAGATAATCGCCCCGGCAGCGTCGATTTCTGCCGGGGCGATGGAATTCGGATATGCGGAGTCCAAATCCGTCTGGACGCGGCGCTACTTCAGCATGCCGCGCAGCACGGCGTGGAGGATGCCCCCGTTGCGGTAGTAGTGCACCTCCACGGGCGTGTCGAGGCGGAGGATCGCACGGAAGCGGATCTCGCCGCCGCCCTCCTTCCGCGCCACGACCTCCAGTTCCTGTCCGGGCTTGACGTCGTCGCTCAGGCCGGGCAGGTCGAAGACCTCCTCGCCGCTCAGCCCCAGGCTGCTCCGGGTCTCCCCCGGCTTGAACTGCAGGGGCAGCACGCCGAAGCCCACCAGGTTGCTGCGGTGAATGCGCTCGTAGCTCTCGGCGATCACCGCGCTCACGCCCAGCAGGCGCGTGCCCTTGGCCGCCCAGTCGCGGCTCGAGCCGGTGCCGTACTGCTGTCCCGCCAGCACCACGAGCGGCGTCCCCGCCTCCTTGTAGCGCGCGGCCGCCTCGAAGACCGTCATCTGCTCGCCCGTGGGCAGGAAGCGCGTGAAGCCCCCCTCCACGCCGTCGAGCAGCTGGTTCCGCAGACGGATGTTCGCGAAGGTCCCGCGCTCCATCACCTCGTGGTTGCCGCGCCGCGAGCCGTAGCTGTTGAAGTCGTCGCGCGCGACGCCGTGCGACGTCAGGTACTGGGCCGCCGGCGAACTCTTGGCGATGGACCCCGCCGGCGAGATGTGGTCGGTCGTCACGCTGTCGCCCAGCACGAGCAGCGCGCGCGCGCCCGTGATCGGCGCGAGGGCCGGCGGTTCGGGGGCGAGCGCCATGAAGAAGCTCGGCTCGCGCACGTAGGTGCTCGCCGGATCCCAGTCGAAGAGCAGCCCTTCGGGGACGGGAATCGCGTTCCAGTCCTCGTTGGCGTCGAAGACCCGGCCGTACTCCTCCTCGAAGAGCGCCGGCTTCACGGACTGCGCGACGGCCGCGCTGATCTCCGCGTTGGAGGGCCAGATGTCGGCCAGCATGACCGGCTGCCCGTCCTTGCCCTTGCCGACGGGCTCGGTGGCGAAGTCGATGTCGACCCTACCCGCCAGGGCATAGGCAACGACGAGGGGCGGGCTGGCCAGGTAGTTCGCGCGCGTGAGCGGGCTGACGCGGCCCTCGAAGTTGCGGTTGCCACTGAGCACGGCCGCCGCCACCAGATCGTTCTTCTCGATGTCGCTGGCGACGACTTCGGGCAGCGGACCGCTGTTGCCGATGCAGGTGGTGCAGCCGTAGCCCACGGTGTTGAAGCCAAGGCGGTCGAGGAAGGGCGTGAGGCCGGCGTCGTCCAGGTAGCGCGTGACCACCTTCGAGCCCGGCGCGAGGCTGGTCTTCACCGTGGGCTTCACGCCGAGGCCGCGCTCCACCGCGTGGCGGGCGAGCAGGCCGGCGGCGAGCATCACGCCGGGGTTGCTGGTGTTGGTGCAGCTGGTGATGGCGGCGATGACCACCGACCCGTGCCGCAGCTTGCCGTTCGGGCTGTCCGCGGAGGGCTGCTTGCCAAAACGCTCAACCAGAGCTCGCTGAAATTCTGGCTTCATCGCGCTCAGCGCCACGCGGTCCTGGGGGCGCGTGGGACCGGCGAGGCTGGGCTCGACGGCGCTCATGTCGATGCTGAGCGTTTCGCTGAACTCCGGCGTCGGCGAGTCGGCCGTGACGAACAGCGACTGCTCCTTGCAGTAGCGCTCCACGCGGTCCACCAGCTCGGGCGAGCGGCCGGTCTGGCGCAGGTAGACGAGGGTCTTCTCGTCCACCGGGAAGAAGCCGGCGGTGGCGCCGTACTCGGGCGCCATGTTGGCGAGCGTCGCGCGGTCGGCCAGACCCAGCGACGCGTAGCCCGGCCCGTGGAACTCGACGAGCTTGCCCACCACGCCGTGCGCGCGCAGGCGCTCGGTCACGGTGAGGACGAGATCCGTGGCCGTGCAGCCCTCGCGCAGTTCGCCGTCGAGGCGCACGCCCACCACCGGCGGCAGCAGCATGCTGATGGGCTCGCCGAGCATCACCGCCTCGGCCTCGATGCCGCCCACGCCCCAGCCCAGCACGCCCAGCCCGTTGATCATGGTGGTGTGGCTGTCCGTGCCCACCAGGCTGTCGGGGAAGAGCACCGGCAGCTTGCCGCCCTGGGCGTCGGCCGCGGCGGCCACCACGCTGGCCAGGTACTCCAGGTTCACCTGGTGGACGATCCCGGTCGCCGGCGGCACGGCCCGGAAGCCGTCGAAGGCGCCCGTGGCCCACTTGATCAGCTCGTAGCGCTCGCGATTGCGCTCGAACTCCAGCTCGGCGTTCTTGCGCAGCGCGTCGCTGCTGCCGAAGTAGTCCACCTGCACGCTGTGATCGATGACGAGATCCACCGGCACGCCCGGCTCGACGCGCGCCGGATCGCCGCCCAGGCGCTGCATGGCGCTGCGCAGCGCGGCCAGATCCACGACGCTCGGGACGCCGGTGAAGTCCTGCAGGATGACGCGCGCCGGACGGAAGGGAATCTCCACTGTTCCGACAGTGTCACGCGACCAGTTCCCGATCCGTCGGACATCCTCTTCGGTGACGCGGAAGCCGTCGCAGAGCCGCAGCCCCGCCTCGAGCAGCACCTTGATGGTGCGGGGCAGTCGGTCCAGATCCGCGATGCCCGCCGCGGCCAGGGCCTCGAGACGGTAGATCAGGGCCTCGCCGGCGGCCGTGCGAAGCGTCTGGCGGGCGTTGAAGCTGTCCTGCGGCGTGCTCATGCGTCCCCTCGTCACTGTCGTTCGGGAGTCGTCCCGTCTCGGCCGGCGGCCCTCGACGCTCTCGCCGCGCGCCGGCCGAACACGTCGCAAAACTACCCAGGATGACGGAAATGTTCAAGTGCATGCCGGGCTTGCCCGCCGCGCGCGAGCGTCTATATTGGCCGCGGTTCGGTCCCGGGGGTGAAGCATGTCTCCCCAGCGACGCCGGCAGGTCGCACTGGCCGCCGGCCCTCTGCTCGGCCTGTTCGTGGCCAGCCTCCTCGGCGGACTGCCGTCCGCGCAGCGGATCATGGCCGGCGTCTTCGTCTTCGCGGTGCACTGGTGGATCACCGAGCCCGTGCCCCTCTACGTGACGGGCGTGGTCACGGCCTTCGCCAGCGCCCTGCTCCTGGGGCCGCTGGGACCCAGCTTCGGGGCGCCGGCGCTGGACTACCGCCTCTTCCTCACCCCCTTCGCCAGTCCCGTGGTCGTCCTCATGTTCGGCGGCTTCGTGATGGCCCGCGTCTTCAGCCGCCAGAACCTCGACCTCGAGTTCTCGCGCTTCTGCCTCGCGCGCTTCGGGCTGCGCCCGCGCCGGGTGCTGCTGGGCGTCATGCTGCTCACCGCAGGCATGTCCATGTGGATGTCCAACACGGCCACCACGGCGATCATGGTGGCGAGCCTGCTGCCCCTGGTGCGGGGCCTGCCCCGGGAGAGCCCGCTGGCGCGCGCCTTCCTGCTCGGCATCCCCTTCGCGGCCAACATCGGCGGGATGGGCACGCCCATCGGCACGCCGCCCAACGCCATCGCCATCGGGCTGCTGGCCGACCGCGGCGTGCACCTGTCCTTCCTCGCCTGGATGGCCGGCGCCTTTCCGCTGATGCTGCTCATGCTCGCCATCGCCTACGCGCTGCTGCTCGCCTTCTTCCCGCTGGGTGGAAGCGCCTTCACGCTGGACCTGCCCGCGGGCGGGCCGGCGTCGCGGCGCGGGCTGGTCTACGGCACCTTCGCCGTGACCGTGCTGCTCTGGCTGAGCGACGCCGTCCACCACATCCCCTCGGCCCTGGTGGCGCTGCTGCCGGTCTGCGTCTTCAGCGTGGCGGGGCTCTTCGACAAGGAGCACCTGCGCGACCTGGCCTGGGACATCCTGCTGCTCATCGGCGGCGGGCTCGCCCTGGGCGTGGGGATTCAGGCCACGGGGCTCGGCGAGAGCGTCGTGCGCGTGCTCGCCCTCGACGGCCTGCCGCCGCTGGCCGCCCTGGCCATCGTGGGCGCGGCCATGGCGCTGCTGGCAACGGTGATCAGCCACACGGCGAGCGCGAACGTCATCCTGCCCCTGGCGCTCACGGTGGCCGCGGCCTGGCCGGCCCGCATGGGCGTGGCGGCCGCGCTCTGCGCGAGCCTGGGCATGGCGCTGCCCATCAGCACCCCTCCCAACGCCATCGCCTATGGATCGGAGCGACTCAGCGTTCGCGACATGGCCCGCGTGGGCGCGCTGATCACCGTGCTGGGGATTCTGCTCACGGTGCTCTACGAGAGCGCCGTCTTTCGCTGGTTGCCGGGGCTCTTCCCGGCGGTACCCTAGACCCCGTCCCGACGGAGGTGGAGCGTGGAGCTGGACGTGAGGACCAAGCGGGAGCACTGCCCCCACTGCGACGGCACCGCCATGCACAACCTGGTGCTGATGCGCCCCGGGCAGGACGTGGACGTCTTCGTGGAGTGCGCCGCCTGCGGCCGCTTCGTGGCGCGCTACACCCTCAAGGACTACACCTGCGAAGACCCCTACCGCTCGTTCCTGCGGCGCATGCGGCAGCGCCGGATGGCCTCTGGAAGCCAGGCGCGCCAGACGGCCGAGCGCTTCAAGGCCGACCTCGACGCCGACTACGCGCAGGCGCGGCGGCTGGCGAACAGCGGTGAAGAGACCCGCGACCTGGAAGAGCTGCTGGACGACCTGGGCCCCACGGGCGATCCGGAGTGCTAGCCGGACGGGGCTAGGGACGCTGGTCGCGCGGCTCCGGCAGCGGTTGCGGGGCGGACTCGGCGGGTCCGCCGGGCGTTTCCACGCGCACGCGCCAGTAGAGGGCGCCCCCCCCTGCTCGCAGCGAATCGAGGCGGCCGCGCGTCAGCAGCAGCGAGTCGGCGTCCCCCACGCGAAACGCGGCGCGCGGGTTGACGGTGGCGTCGAAGACCAGCACCTCGGCGCGCTCGCCGTCCACGGGCGCCTGCCAGCGCAGCAGCACCCCCTCCGCACGGGTCGCGACGACCAGCGAGTCCACGCTCCGGTTCGGACCGCGCTGCGCCTCGCCCAGGCGGGGCTCCGGCCCCTCGGCGTGCGGCCAGAGGCCGATGGCGATGAACCCCACCGCCGCGACGCCCAGCGCCGGCGCCAGCCAGCGGGGCAGGCCGCGACGCCGCCGCGGCGCGAGGCCGTGTGGCTCGGGCCGGTCCTGTCCCGCGATCTCCCGCTCGATGAAGGCCGCCAGCCGCGCCTCGCGCGTGGCGTCGGCCCGGGCGGCGTCGCCGTCCACGAAGCCGCGGTAGGCGGCCAGCAGCGCGCGGCAGTGCGGGCAGTCCGCCAGATGCCGCCGCCAGGGATGCTCCGGCGACAGCGCCTCCAGCTCGCCCAGGCCCTCGACGGGGATGCAGTGCGTGTGGCGGGGCTCAGTCATCCTGGAAGGCCTCCCGGTCGGGGTAGGCGCGGCGCAGCTTGCGCCGTGCGCTCTGCAGCACGCCGCGGGCGCCGCTGGACTGCGTGATGTCGAGGACCCGCGTGATGGCGTCGACCGGCATGCGCTCGAGATAGCGCAGGCAGACCGCCTCCTGCTCCAGCGGATCCAGCCAGCGCGTGAGACGTCGCAGCAGGGCGTCGCGGGCGTCGCGCTCGATGAGTTCGCGCTCGGGGTCGGGCGTCGTGGCCGGACGGCTGTCGGGCTCGACCTCCGCCCGCGGGAAGGCTCGCCGCCGCCGTTCGCTCAGGCACCGGTTCCGCGCGATGGCGAAGAGCCAGGAGCCGAAGCGGGCCCGGCCGTCGAAGCCGGGCAGGGCACGATAGGCGGACAAGAGCACCTCCTGCGCCGCGTCCTCGGCGCGCTGTGGGTCGCCCAGCTGGCCCGCGCACCACTGGTAGACCCGCCCGTGGTAGCGCGCGAGCAGCGCGGCGGCGGCCTGACGGCGCTCGCCCTCGTCGCCGGCGTTGCGGGCGAGGGTCAGCAGGGCGTCGTCGTCCAGGGTCGCGTAGCGCCGTCTCATCCCTTCGACGCTCCTTCCGTACGCGAAATCACAGCCACCGTGAAGGCGAGGATCAGCAGCCCGGCGCCCGCGGCGAGCGGCCCGGCGGCCCGTGGGGGCAGCCGGCGGCGGCGCAGGGCGAGCCGGGCGTCGCCGTCGCCCACCAGCACCAGACCCGCCCAGTAGTACGGATCCGGCGCCACGGCGGCAAGCTCCGCGCGGGCCCCGGCCAGGGCGGCCGCCACGCTTTCGCCGCGCTCGAGACGCGGGTAGAAGGCGCGAGCGAAGGCGAGGGCGGCGGCGTCGTCAAGCGCCCAGAGGCTCGCCACCACGGCCGGCACGCCCGCCCCGAGCAGCGCGCTGGCGATGTTCTGCGCGCTCGCGCCCACCGGCATGCGCCCGCCCGCGGTGCTGCAGCCAGCCAGGACCGCCAGCCGGGCGTTGAACGACTGCGCGAGCAGCGTCTGCGCCGACAGCCGTGCCGGACCTTCCGCCCCGCCGAGCCACAGCGACGCGCGCCAGGCATAGTCGGGCGGCGCCTCCGCGTGCAGCGCCAGATGCAGCAGGTCCGCGTCGGCGAGCGTGGCCAGCGCGCCCCGCGACGGGTCCAGCGTCGTCTCCACGCCGCGGTAGCGCCCGGCGAGGTAGCTGGCCTCCCGCCGCGCGCCGGCCAGGGGACGTCCCTCGAGATCGCCGTCCGCGCTGAGGGCCAGCAGCCGCTGCACCGGACGCGGTCCGGGCTCGCCCCCCTCGCGCAGCTGCGCGAGCACGGCCGCCGACGGCACGCGCACCACCTGGAAACCGTCGATCTCGCCCACGCCGGGGACGAAGCCCGCCAGATGGGCCAGCGGCAGGCCGTGCAGCGCCCCGTCAGGGGCGAAGAGCACGCGGGGATGTTCCCGCAGCAGCGGCGCGAGCGGCAGCAGCAGCTCCTCCGCCAGCGCGCGGCCGCCGGACGCGAGCAGCGCCCGGCGCGAGTCGTCGTCCCCGGGAGGACGGGCCACGAGCCGGTCGAAGAGATCGAGCCGCGCCTCCAGCGCGGCCCTGGGCGGCAGGCGCAGCACGCGCAGCGAGTCCCGGGTCACGGCCAGCAGGAAGGAGTGCGCCTCGCCGAGATAGGCGTCGAGCAGGATCTCCGTGGGCGCGAGGAGCCCGCCCTGCAGCCGCTCGAGACTCACGGCGGGCGGCGGGGCGGGCAGGGCCGGGCCGGGGCCGCGCATGTGCTCGAGCAGCGTGCGCGCCTTGTAGCGCTGCAGGCGGGCGTAGGCGTCGCGGAAGGCGGGAGAGTCGGCGCCCTCGTGCTCGAGCAGCAGGGAGGCCAGGCCCGTGAAGGCCGCCTGGCCGGTCTCGCCGCGCCGCTCGCGCCACTCGGGATCGAGGGGCACGCTGCGCTCCTCCTCCCAGACCTCGCAGGCCCGGAGGTAGAGTCCGCGGGCCTCGTCCACGCGGTCCAGGGTCTCCGCGCAGCGCGCGGCGTCGACGAGGCAGCCCGAACGCACCGACTGCAGGCCCAGCGAGTCGGCGCGCTGGGCGGTGTCGGCGAGGAGGCGCAGCGCCTCGGCGGGTCGACCCAGGCGCCGCAGCAGGATTCCCCGTCGCGTGGCGTAGTCCAGGCGCGGCGACAGGTCCACGCCGGCGCGGTCGAGGTCCGCATTGGCCTCGAGGAGCGCGAGCGCCTCCGCGAACTTGCCCTGGCCTTCGAGGGCGGCGCAGTAGCCGACGAGCGTCTCGATCCGCGCGTCCACGGGCGTGTCCGCGGGCCAGTCCATGAGCGGGGCAAAGCCGAGGGCGGCCTCGTCCATGCGGTTCTGGGAATAGAGCACGTAGGCCCGCTGGCGCAGGATGTCGTACTCCAGCGCCTGGTAGCCGCCGGCCCGGCTGTCGGCCAGCAGCGAGTCCAGCATGGCCATGGCGTGATCGAGATCGCCCAGCTCCGTGCGGCAGACGGCGATGTTGCGGGCGATGGCGAGGCGTTCCCGCATCGCCCCCTGGGCCGCGAAGAGCGCGAAGGAGCGCTCGAAGTGCGCGAGGGCGCGGCCGGGATCCCCCAGCGAGAAGTCCAGCGTGCCGAGGTTGTTCTCCGCCATCGCCTCGAGGAAGCCGAAGCCCTCCTGCCGGGCGATGGCGCCCGTGCGCGTGTAGCTGTCGCGGGCGACGCCGAACTCCCCCAGGTCCGAGGCCGTCATGCCCAGCCCGTTGAGTACCCAGAGCTCGCCGCGCACGTGTCCCAACGCGCGAAAGATCGCCGCCGCGCGCGTGTAGCGCTGGCGCGCCTGCAGGGTCTCACCGGCGAGACCGTCGTGGTAGGCGAGTCCGCTCAGCGCCCAGCCCTGGCCCGCGCTGTCGCCGATGGCCGTGGCCAGGGCGAGCTGCTCGGTGAAGGCGGCCCGCGCCTCCAGGCCGCGGCCCAGCTGGCCGAGGGCGACGGCTCGCCAGCGCAGGCCGTCGCAGACGATGCTGCTGTCGCCCAGGGCGCGGGCGAGATCCAGCGACTCGTCGAGGGCGGGCAGGGCGGCGTTGCCGTCGCCCAGGGCAGCGCGCATGGAGCCGCGGCGCAGCTGCAGACGGGCCACCGCGAGGCTGTCGCGCGCGGCTCTGAAGCCGGGGAGCAGGCTGTCGATGAGCGCGTGGGCGGCCGGGCCGTCGCCCGCCAGCCAGAGGCTGTCGACGCTCGCGACGGCCTGGCGCCGGGCGGCGTCCGGGCTCCCCGCCGCGGCGCAGGGCGGCGACGTCCCCGCTCCCACGAGGAGCAGGGCCAGCGGCAGGGCGACGGCGAGGACGCGCGGCGTCCGCCTCACGGACTCACGGCGAGGGGCTGGAGCATGGCCGAAGTTTCGGCCAATCACGCCCGGAATTCAAGGCAACTCACTTCAGCAGGAGCAGCTTGCCCGTCGCCGTGCCTGCCGGGGTCTCCACCCGCGCCAGGTAGAGCGCGCTGGGCAGGGCGCGGCCGGCGTCGTCGCGGCCGTCCCAGACCATCGCGCTCGGCCCCGCAGGCAGCAGGCCGGCGTGCAGGGTGCGGACACGCCGCCCCTGCAGATCGAGGATGCTCACGCGCACCCGGCCCGCCGCCGGCAGCTCCACGCGCAGGGTGGTCGCCGGGTTGAAGGGGTTCGGGTAGGCGCCGAGCAGCGCCGCCGCCGCCGGGGCGCCCCCGGGGACGGCCGTCAGATCGCCGCCGAGGGTGCCGTCGGGGCGCACGTTCTGGCCGTAGACGTCCACCGTGCCGCCGCGATCGTCCTCCCAGATGAGGAGCGCCGTGCCGTCGGGCGCGCCGGCCACGGGCAGACGGCTCTTGCCGCTGGGCAGGGTGGCCACGCCGATGGGATCGGGCCCCCAGAGGTAGTTGCCGTCTTCGTCCACGCGCACGCCGCGGATGCGGTCGGAGCCGAAGCCGCCGGGCTCGTCGATCCAGAAGAGCAGGGCGCCGCCGGCGGCGGGCAGGGCGCGCAGGGCGTACTTGTAGAGCGTGTCGGTGGGCAGGAAGATGCGGCCGCCGTCGCCCCAGAGGCGGGCGCCGGCCGCGTCGAAGCGCTGGCCCGCGATCCCCCACTGGCTCTGGGCGGTGTTGCGCTCGTCCCAGAACACCGTGGTCGCGCCCGTCGCCGCGTCGAAGGTGAAGGTCGGCGAGATGTGGTAGTGCGTCGACGACGTGGACACGGCCACGCCCTGGTGCGCCCAGAGCTCCGTGCCCGTGATGTCCAGGCGCTGCACCAGGCTGCTGTACAGGTTGCTCAGGCTGCGGTGCCAGAGCAGCACCGCGCCGCCCGCGGCGTCGGGGAGGAGCTGCGGGTAGTAGGCGATGGGCAGGCTCACCAGGTCGTAGACCACCACCGGCGCGCCCCAGGCGGAGGCGCCGGTGACGTCGAAGCGCTCGGCCCAGAGATGGCGCGGGCTGAGGAAGCTGCTGATGTCGCGGATCCAGCAGACGATCACGCCGTCCGCGCCCGACGGCACCAGGTCGCAGAAGCCGGGGCTCTCGCCGGCCTCGCCCGCCACGGCGATCCCGCCGGCGGCGAAGCGCAGGGTGCCGTCCGGGGCGACGCGCTGCATCATGAGCTTGCCGTCGCCCACATCCGGCAGGCGCGCCCAGATGAAGACGAAGTCGCCGTCGGCCGCCTGGGTCACCCGCGGCGAGGGCTCGTAGTCCGTGTTGTCGCTCAGGGTCAGGCCATCGGCGCCCCAGAGCATGGCGCCGGCGGGCGAGACGCGGTAGGCGTAGACGTCGAGGTCGCTGCCCGCGCGCGCGTCCGTGAAGACCACGACGGCGTTGCCCTCGCTGTCGGCGATGAGATCCCAGTCCACCAGGGACGAGTTCTGCGAGTGGCCGCTCACGAGGATGCCGTTGTGGGCCCAGAGCGCGTTGCCGGCCGCGTCCAGGTGCTGCAGGTAGACGTCGTAGTTGCCGCTGGCCAGATCGAACCAGGCCACGTAACAGCCGCCGTCCGCGGTGGCCGCGATCTTGGGCACCACCTGCTCCGACGGGCGGTCGGCGATGGCCAGGTTGACCAGGGGATCGTCCGACCACTGCGCGTGCGCGGCCAGGGGCAGGGCGACGAGGACGAGGGCGAGCAGCAGGGCGATTCGGCGCATGGTGGACCTCCCGGGAGCGCGGCGACGCGTCGCGCGCCCTGGAGTATAGCACCGTCGGGGACGCAAAGGGGGGAGCCAAGCGGCTCCCCCCTCGAGTCTGCCTGCTAGCGGTCGCGTGTCCGGGTCGCGCGCCTTCGAAGCGGCGCGAGAGAGGACACGCGATCGCGTCACTTCAGAAGCAGCATCTTCCGCGTCAGCACCTCGTCCCCCACCTTCAGGCGGGCGAAGTAGACGCCGCTCGTGGCCTGCGCGCCGCTCGCCTCACGGCCCTGCCATTCCACCACGTGCGGTCCCGCGATCAGGGTGCCGTCGACGAGCGTCGCCACCCGGCGGCCCTTCACGTCGTAGACCGCGAGTTCGACCTGGGCCGTGGCCGGCAGCTCGAAGCGGATCGAGGTCTTCGGGTTGAAGGGGTTCGGGAAGTTGCCGCGCAGTGCGACCTGGGTGGGCAGCGTCACGGGCGCCTCCTCGACGGGCGTCAGTCCGCCGCCGATGAGCCAGACCACGGCGTTCTCGAGAAGCTGAACGCGCTTCGCCGCGTCCATCGACGCATAGCACCAGCCGAACATGACGAAGTCGCCATCCTCGGGCGTGGCGTCGCGGTCGCAGACGATGATGCTCGCATCGGTGGGATAGCTGGTCCAGGCGCCGATGCGCTCCGCGTCGGCCGTCACCACGAGGGCGTCCTGATCGCCGTATCCGGAGTAGCTGACGGTGATCGGCCCCGTGATGGCGTTGGGGAAGCTCATCACCGGATGGTTGGCGTCGTAGACGGTCACGCTGCCGCTGCTGTCGTGGTTCCAGTTTGCCACGTGCAGCACGGCCTGGGCCCAGGCGCTGTCCTGGTAGTCCCAGTCGTAGCCCACCTCGCCGCCTTCCACCAGCAGCTTGCCGCCGGCCTGCACGAAGCTCAGAAGCGCCGCGCGGAAGGTGGCGTTGTCCAGCGTCGTGGTGTTGTTGCCGCTGCAGGTCATGATGAAATCGTAGTCGAACCAGGTGGACGGGTTGCTGGACATGGTCTCGACGATCACCGTGTAGCCAAGGCCCTCCAGGTCGCCCTGCAGGGTGGCGATGTCCTTGGGCGCGTCCTCGTAGCCCGCCTCGATCACGTTGCCGGCCAGGTCGAGCTTGGCCTCGTGCCAGGTGGACTTGGCGCCGTCGTCGATGATCAGGATGTTGCCGACCGTCTCCTCGAGCACGAAGTCACGGGTCACCGCGGGCGCGTCCACGGTGATGGTCGCGCTCTCCGGGATGTGCCCGCTCGCGCGCACCGTCACGTCCCAGTCGAAGTAGGGCAGCGCGCCGCTGGCGTAGGCGCCGGTGGTCGGGCTGCTGCTCAGCTCCTCGTAGAGCTCGCCGGTGTCGCTGCGGAAGATCCGCACGGTCGCGCCGAGGGGCGCGCCGCTGCCCGCCTCGGTGATCGTGCCCGTGAGCAGGCCGCTCGGCGCCGGCAGCAGGTCGACGTCGTGCACGTTCGGCCCGTAGCCGACGAAGAGGGCCTCGCTGAAGGGCTCGAAGCCGAAGAGCGTCACCGTGAGCGTGTAGTCGGCGACGAGGATGTCCTCGCCCATGTCGTAGTCGCCCGAGGCGTTGCAGACGGCCTCGAAGGCCGGCTGCGCGCCGCCGTCCCAGCCCTGGACCAGCGCGCCCGCCGCGGGGCTGCCGTCGGCGTCCACGTGGCCGGTCAGGGTGCCGAAGGCCTCGATGATGGGGAAGGTCGCCTCGACGCAGTCGTAGCCCACCTGCGCGAAGACGCCGCGCACGCTGCCCAGCGCGTTCGGCGTGAGGGTCAGGGCGTCCGCCGTGCTCATGAGCCCGGGCTCGTCGTTGACGTAGGCCCACAGCTCGTGCGCCGGCAGCGCGCCGCCGAAGGGCTTGTAGGCCTCGAGCGTGCCCGGCAGGTTGAGCGGGAAGGCGCCGTTCAGACCGATGTCCGTGTTCACGCGCAGCGCGATGCCGCTCTGGGCCAGCGCGTTGACGGGCAGCGCCTGCCGGAAGAGCAGGTAGGTCTCGGCGGGGTCCTGCCCGCAGATGTCCAGGCTCGGGCCGTAGGGGTAGTCCAGGCTGAGGACGCAGGTGCCGTCCACGCCGGTGGTGGAATGCGCGGTGGCGTAGCCGATGCCGTCGGCCCAGACCTCGATGCCGGGCTTGGGCGTCACGCCGTCGGCCTCGTAGACGCCCACCGTCACGTCGGTGGGCACGCCCGCGTCGATCGTCGCCGGATCGAAGACGATCGTCGCCGGTACGGCGATGTTCACGGTCTCCACGTGCGGCACTTTGTTCTGGGCCATCACGATGCACTCGGCCGTGCCCGGCGTCAGCAGCTCCCAGATCTCCATGTCCAGCGTGCCGGTCGCGTCCACGGTGCCCGCGCCCTTGAGCACGCCGTTCTGGCTGAGCGCGCAGTAGCTGTTCGGGAGCGCGCTGATGGACATCGAGGCGCTGGTCGTGAACAGCGTGGCGTCGTGGCTGACGGGGTTCGTGCCCGGCGTGCCGATCCAGGTGCTGAGGCTCGGGTCGCCCATGAGGTTGTAGATCGTCCAGTAGTAGCTGATCAGGTTGCTGCCGGCCTCGGTCACGGCCAGGTTGCCGGTGTAGATCAGCGCGTCGTTGGTGACGTACCACTGGGTCATGGCCTCGCCATGGTCATGGAAGAGGCCGTCGTAGGCGCCGATCTCGTGAGTCTCGTAGGTGGGGTTGGCCACGATCGAGCCGTAGCCCACGCCCCACCAGTAGTCCTCGTCCCAGTAGGTCGAGTTGCTGCCGCCGATGTAGCCGATCGCGCCCTTGTCCGCGACGCGCAGCCAGGTCTCCGCGAAGCACTCCGCCACCTCGTAGCTGCTCGTGAGGCAGCAGTTGCCGACGGCGAGGCAGTACTTCCCGGAGTTCTGCAGGCTGTTGATGTTCGACTGCGTGAAGGACGGGTCCGACCAGCTCGTCGTGCTGCCGTGCGCCGTGTAGTTCACGTAGCTCACGCCGTTGCTCACGTCCTGCACGATGTCGGCGGCATGGCTGCCGGAGTTCGGGTACAGGTAGGTGTGGCTGAGAATGTTGTGCGCCGCGTTGAAGTAGTAGGTCGTCCCGTAGTTGATCTGGCCATTGGCCCAGGTCGACCCGAAGCTGCCGTCCATGCCCGCGATCATGACCACCTCGTCGAGGTAGCTGGGATCCGGCATGGCGTACTGGTCGTACATCAGGGTCTTGTCGAGGATGTTCTGCAGCTGCGTCGGGTTCGTCGCGCTGAAGCGACCGTAGTAGATGTCGGGGTAGAGGTCCCCGTCCACCGCGCAGTAGGGCCGGTCGGTCACGTCGCCGCCCTCGGTGAAGGTCGGCATCTGCGCGATGTCGCCCACGAAGATCACGAAACTGGGCGCCGGCAGCTCCGGCGTCGCGTTGTTGTAGAGCCCGTGGATGTAGTCGCGGATCTGCTCCTTGGTGCTGCCCACCTCGGGAGTGCCGGTTACCGCGAGGATCGTCTTGAAGCCGCGGCGCTCCTTCCACGCGACGAAGTCCGCCAGCTGATTCTCGAACTCGGGCGGCGTGACGACGACGAGGGTCACCAGATCGCGGACGTGATCGGGATAGCTGTCGTGCAGACCGCGCACGCCTTCGATGCGCTCGTAGACCGGGGTGAAAAAGGGGCTACGGGTGAGGGCCTTGAGACGGGCCTCGGCCACGGGATCCCCCCCCGCGAAGTCCACCGTGAACTCCACGCTCTCGGCCACGCGCAGGCTCCCCCCCTCCGGCGAGTAGCTCACCGGGGAGATCTCGAGACGTCCCACGTGCACGCCGCGGAGCTGACCGCAATCCACCACACGCACCAGATCGCGCGCCACGGGATCGACGCGGTAGGCGTCGGCATCGTAAGCGAAGGGCGCCATGGCCGGATCCATGCTCTTGGAGACGCTGGCCTGCGCCGGCAGCAGCGGATCGCCGAAGCCGCTGGCGGCCAGGTCCACCGTGCGCTCGCGGACGTCGATCCCGCTGACCTGCGCCCGGGCGCCGAAGGGGATCTCGATCAGCCGGTTGACGAGCGGCAGCGCGGGGGCGCCCACGTCCTGGCTGTGGTAGTAGCCGGGAATCTCGAGCCGGGTGAAGGCGCCCTGGGGCGTCATCACGCGTTCGGCGGCGAGCCCGTCGAGGCTGAGCCTATAGTGGTAGGCATCGCCCACCCGGGAGAGCAGTTCCAGTCGGGTGGCGTCCTCGCCGAGCGGCAGGCGCGTGGCGTCGGCCAGCACCGGCAGGGCCAGGAGGAGAACTAGCAGGCCTGCGGCCAGTCCCTTCACGGTCTTCATCATCACAGTGTCCTTTCGAGGGTTACCCGAGATGCCCACGACGGGGCAGGTGCATCCGCCTCAGTATAGCAGGAGTACCGGACCCGGTTGAATGAAAACTTGCCGTGTGGGGCTGCGCACGCGCACAGCTCCGCCCCGCCCGGCGACCCCGTGTCGCCGGGCTTTTTCGTGCGGCGGCGTCAGTCAGGGCGAGCCGCGCGCGCTCGCCCCGGCGACGACCGCCCGCGCGAGGCCCCGCTCGTGATGGAGCTGATGGCACGCGCTGCAGAGCGTGATCAGGTTACTCGGGTCGTTCGTGCCGCCGTTTGCGCGGGGCTTCCGGTGGTGTACTTCGAGGAAGCGCGTGCTCGTGCAGCCCGGCCCCTGGCAGCGGTGGCCGTCGCGGGCGAGGATCGTCCGCCGCAGTGCCGGCGTGAGCGTGCGCGGCAGGTCGCCCCCGGGGGCGGGCAGTTCGCCGCGGCTGGTGACGTAGGCCTGCGCCCCGCAGTCCGGACAGCGGCGAATGATCACGGTGGCGGCCTGCTTCACCCGCCCCCGGGGGCGGGTGGCGAGCGCTGCGAGCACCAGTTCTTCCCTCGGGTCGAGCTGCCCGTCCTTGCGCAGCTGCTCGATCAGCGCTTCCCAGCGCGCGTGCTGCTCCGGCGTGAAGTTCAGCGTGATGCGCAGCGGCGCGGCGGCCTCGGCCTCCTCGCGGCGCGCTTCGGGGTCGCCCGCGGCGAACAGCGCCGGGGGATCCTGGCGCTTCCTCGGCGGCCGCGGCCGACTCGCCTTCACCTTCCGCTCGAGCGCGCGGCGGCCGAGGCGCTTGGCATCGCTCAACCAGAGGGTCTCGTTCGCGGGAGTCGCCACCGAGACGAGCTCCCGCGCCTTGGTCCAGGGCAACTCGCCGGCCTCGACGGCACGCCGCGTCTCCGGTAGCCGCTCCAGGGCGCCTGCCATGCGCACGAAGGCCGAGAGCTTGCGCTCGGAGAAGCCCAGCGCCTCTCGCCCGTAGGCATGGATCGAGGAATAGCCCAGCTCGCGGTAGAGCTGATCTTCCATGATAGAAGCGAAGGAGAGCAGCGCGCCCTTCTCGAGGCGCTGCAATCGCTGAAGTTCAGTCGTCAGAGCCCGGTGCAGTCGCCGGGCGCGGTCGGCTCGAGTCTCCATGTTGAAAGTCCCAGGAAAGTGCAGCGGGAGGCTTGCGTGGGATACCAATGTATAGTATCATATGAAGGCCGTCAAGGGCGGCACGAGAGATAGTCGAGAGAATCTTCCCGCGGCAGCCCCACCCGCCCCCGGGGGCGAGCGAGACCAGGAGGTCCGATAGCGCCAGACACGCGCCGCCGCTGAACAACCCGCCCCCGGGGGCGGGCGCACGCCGAGCCACGGGTCCGCAGATCGTCGAAGCCGCGGGGCGATGTAACCAAGACCGGCCTGCGCGGCTCCAAGGAGTCGAGGCGTAACCGTTCACGACAAGGACCGTACGCCAGCGACCTGTCCAGCTCGCCGCCACTCCCCGTTCGAGCCGAGGAGGCCACCATGCAGCGGATCTCCGGATCCACCGCCGACTCTCGCCCCCTGAGTCTGTTCGTCATTCTCGCGATCTTCCTGCTCGCCGCGAGCCACGGCTTCTCGGGCTGCGCGAAGAGCAACGGCGACACGTCGGCCGACGCAGGGCAGGCCGCCGACAGCACGGCCGTCGCCGACAGCAGCCAGGCCGACAGCAGCAAGAGCCAGGGCAAGTCCGGCGGACTGCTGGCGCGCTTCCGTCACGGGGACGACAAGGACAAGAAGGAGGACGAGGAGCCGCGGATTCCCGTCGAGCTCGCGGAGGTGACGCGCGACGACGTGCCCAGCTATCTCGGCGCGACGGCCTCGCTCGAGCCCGAGAAGCAGGTGGACGTCCAGTCGAAGGCCGCGGGCCAGATCCAGAGCCTCCGGGCCGAGGAGGGCGACTGGGTCATCGCCGGACAGCTGCTCGCCCAGCTCGACGGCGAGGCGGAGGCGGTGGCGCTGAAGGAGGCCACCCTCCGCGCCGAGGCCCGGGAGCGGGAGTTCAAGCGCGGTGAGGCGCTGCACGACGAGCAGGGCATCAGCAACAAGGAACTGCAGGACCTTCGCTTCCAGTGGGAAGAGGCGGAGGCGCAGCGCAAGGCGGCGGAGATCGGCGTGGCGAACACGCGGATTCTGGCGCCCTTCGGAGGGCGGATCGTCGAGCGGCGGGTGGATCCGGGGCAGCATCTGACCGCGGGCACGACCCTCTACCGGCTCGTGGACAGCGACCCGCTCCTGGCGCAGATCTACCTGCCCGAGAAGCAGGCCATGCGCATCGCGCCCGGTCAGGCCGTGGTCGTCGCGCCCGACACCCAGCCCGAGCTCGAGCTGCCGGGCGAGGTGCTGCGGGTGGCGCCGATCGTCGACACCCGCACGGGCACGGTGAAGATCACCTGCCGCATCGCGGGCCAGGAGGGCGTGCTGCGCCCGGGATCCTTCGTGCGGGTCAAGGTGCAGACGGACATGCATCGCGACGTCCTCGTCATCCCCAAGCGGGCGCTCGTGCCCGAGGGGGGCGAGACCTATGTCTTCAAGGCCGTGGCCGACAGCGTGATCAAGGTCAGCGTCCGCACGGGCTTCGCGAACGGACGCAACGTGGAGGTGCTCGAAGGGCTCGACCTGGGTGAGCGCGTGGTGAGCGTCGGTACGGGGAGCCTGCGGCCCGGGACCAAGATCAAGGACCTGGGCGCCGAGGGCAGCGCGCTGGCCGACTCGACCCCCGCCGAGGACGACGCGTCATGAAGATCGTCACCGGCTCCATGCGGCGGCCGGTGACGGTGTTCATGATCACCGTCGCGGCCCTGCTCTTCGGCTTCGTCTCGCTGACGCGGCTGCCGCTCAACCTGCTGCCCGACATCTCCTACCCCACGCTCACCCTCCAGACCGAGTACGCCGATGCGGCGCCGGCCGAGGTGGAGAAGCTCATCACCGAGCCCCTCGAGGAGGCGGTGTCGGTGATCCAGGGTCTGCGCAGCCTGCGTTCCGTCTCGCGGCCCGGCGTGTCGGAGATCACGCTGGAGTTCGGCTGGAAGACGGCCATGGACTTCGCCTCGCTCGACGTCCGCGAGAAGGTCGACATGGTGCGGCTGCCCGAGGACGCCAGCAGCCCCGTCCTCCTGCGCTACGACCCCAACCTCGATCCCATCCTGCGCCTGGGCCTCTACGGCGAGCACGATCTGGTCACGCTGCGCCACCTCGCCGACCGCCTCCTGAAGAAGGACCTCGAGTCGCTGGAGGGCGTGGCGTCGGTGCGCGTGCAGGGCGGTCTCGAGGAGGAGATCCAGGTCGAGGTGGACGAAGACCGCCTCGCCGCGCTGGGCCTGCCCATCAGCGCCGTCTCCACCTTCCTCGGCGACCAGAACCTGAACACCGCCGGCGGCCGTCTGCGCGACCGCGACGCCGAGTTCCTCGTGCGCACCCTCAACGAGTTCGAGGACGAGGGCGACGTGGCCCGCACCATCGTCTACGAGGACGGCGACCGCCGCGTCACGCTGGACGACGTGGCCACGGTCACGCGCGGCTACAAGGAGCGCGAGGTCGTCTCCCACGTGCGGGGACAGGAGGCCGTGGAGCTGAGCCTCTTCAAGGAGGGCAGCGCCAACACCGTGCAGGTGGCGCAGACCGTCAAGCGGCGCCTCGAGCGGCTGCGCGGTGAGTTGCCGGAGGGCACGGACCTGGTGGTGCTGGCCGACCAGAGCACCTTCATCGAGCAGTCGCTGCGCGAGGTGCGCAGCAACGCCGTGATCGGCGGCCTGCTGGCCGTGCTCGTCCTCTACCTGTTCCTCAAGAACCGGCGCAGCACCTTCGTCATCGCCACGGTGATCCCGGTGTCCGTGCTCGGCACCTTCTTCGTGATGCAGCAGCTCGGCATCTCGCTCAACATCATGAGCCTGGGCGGGCTGGCCCTCGGCGTGGGCATGCTGGTGGACAACGCGATCGTGGTGCTGGAGGCCATCAGCCGGCGGCGCGGCGAGGGCGCGAGCCTCTGGGACGCGACGCGCGAAGGCGCCACGGAGGTCTCGCGCGCGGTCACGGCCTCCACGCTGACGACGGTGGCCGTGTTCCTGCCCATCATCTTCGTGGAGGGGATCGCGGGACAGATCTTCCGCGACCAGGCGCTGACGGTGGCGGCCTCGCTGCTCGTCTCGCTGGTGGCGGCGCTGACGCTGATCCCCGTGCTCTCGAGCCTGGGCGGCCGACCGGCGGGCATCGCCCTGCCCGAAGAGCCGGAGGCGGTGCCGACGCCCCGGCCCGTCCGCCCCCGGGGGCGGGTCCGCCGCGTCCTGACCTGGCCGGCGCGGCCCGTGGGCTGGCTGCTGCGCTGGGTCGGACGCGCGCTCTTCGCCCTGCTGCCCGGGCTGCTGCTCCGCGTGGGCCGCTGGGTGGGCGCTGGCCTGAGCCGCCTGCTGGGCTGGATCTTCTGGCCGCTGCAGCGCATCTTCGACGCGGGCTGGGAGCGCCTCGACCGCGCCTACCCGCGCCTGCTCGAGACCGCGCTTGCCCATCGCGCCGCGACGCTCGCCGTCGCCGTGCTGCTCGCGGCGGCGGCGCTGCTCTGCCTGCCCTTCCTCGGCCTCGAGCTGGTGCCCCCCTTCGCGCAGGGACAGTTCGCCTTCGATCTGGAGTTCCCCGCCGGCACGCCGCTGGCGCGCGCCGAGGACAAGCTCGGCGAGATCGAGGACGCGCTGAAGGACGATCCGCGCATCGACGTCCTCTACGCCAGCGCCGGCGACAACCCCAGCCTGGGCGGAGCGCGCAGCGAACGCCGCGAGAACGTCGCGCAGCTCGGCATCACCGTGACCGACGCCGGCGATCGCGCGGGCGAGGCGGCGCTCATCGACCGCTGTCGCCAGATCCTCTCGGGCTACCCCGAGATCCGCTACAGCTTCCGCCGGCCCAGCTACTTCAGCTTCCAGACGCCCATCGAGGTGCAGGTCTACAGCTACGATCTGGACGGCCTCGCCGCCTACTCCGACCGCCTCGCCGTGGCCATGGCGCAGATCCCCGGCCTGCGCGACGTGAAGAGCAGCCTGGAGCAGGGCAACCCCGAGGTGCAGGTGCACTTCGAGCGCGACCGCCTGGCCAGCCTCGGCCTCGACATGGACACGGTGAGCCGCACGCTGCGCGGCAAGATCCGCGGCGACGTGGCCACGCGGCTCAAGGAGGAGGACCGCCAGGTGGACGTCCGCGTGCGCCGCGCCGCGGCCCAGGAGATGAACGTCGCCGAGATCGGCGGCCTGGTGGTGGGACAGGTGGAGGGGCGCCCGATCCCGCTCGCCACGGTGGCCGACGTGAACGTGGGCACGGGACCGGCGCAGATCGTCCACGTGGGGCAGCAGCGCGCCGCGGTGATCGGCGCGAACCTCGCGGGGCGCGACCTCGGCAGCGCCACGCGGGCCATCGAAAAGCTGCTGGGCGACATGCCCCCGCCGCCCAGCATGGCGGCCACCCTGGGCGGACAGAATCGCGAGCTGTCCACGTCCTTCCGCAGCCTGATGCTCGCGGTGACGCTGGCCATCTTCATGGTCTACCTGGTCATGGCCAGCCAGTTCGAGAGCTTCCTCCACCCCTTCGTGATCCTGATGACGGTGCCGCTGGGCCTGGTCGGCGTGGTCTTCGCGCTGCTGGCCACGCACACGGCGGTGAGCATCGTCGTGCTGATCGGCGCGGTCATGCTCACGGGCATCGTGGTGAACAA
The DNA here is from genome assembly GCA_020633725.1 of Candidatus Latescibacterota bacterium. Taxonomy (NCBI): domain Bacteria; kingdom Pseudomonadati; phylum Candidatus Latescibacterota; species Candidatus Latescibacterota bacterium. Next base: position 166,389 of record JACKDC010000005.1, on the reverse strand, counting down.
CGCCATCGTGCTCGTGGACTTCGTCAATCAGCGGCGCCGCGAGGGTGTGCCAAAGCGCAGGGCGCTGGTGGAGGCGGGCGCCGCGCGGCTGCGGCCCATCCTCATGACCACGCTGACCACGGTGCTGGGCCTGGCGCCCATGGCCCTGGGGCTCGGCGAAGGCGCGGAGATCCGCGCCCCCATGGCCGTGGCCGTGATCGGCGGACTGAGCCTGGCGACCCTGCTGACGCTCGTGGTCATCCCGGTGACCTACGACCTGCTGGACCGGAAGGCCTGAGATGAGCCTGTCGGACTTCAGCCTGCGCCGTCCCGTGACCGTGCTCGTCACCCTGGCCGCCGTGGTGGTGCTGGGCGCCGTGAGCCTCACGCGCCTCAAGCTGGACTTCCTGCCCAAGGTGGACTGGCCCTTCGTGGGCGTGCAGATCCCCTACCCCAACGCCGTGCCGGCGCAGGTGGAGCGCGAGATCGCGCGCCCGGTCGAAGAGGTCATGGCCACCCTGGGCGACGTGAAGGAGCTGCGCTCGTTCTCCGGCCGCGACGGCGCCTTCGTCGGCGTGCAGTTCGACTTCGGGCGCGACGTGGACGTCCTGCGCCTCGAGGTCAAGGAGCGCATGGAGCAGGTGCGCCCGCTGCTGCCGGACGACGTGGAGGACTACTTCATCTTCACCTTCAACACCACGGACATCCCGGTGATGGAGGGCCGCATCAGCGCGCCGGGCCGCGATCTCGCCGGCTCCTACGAGCTGCTGGAGCGGCGGATCATCGCGCCGCTGCAGCGCATCGAGGGCGTGGGGCGGGTGCAGGTGGACGGCATCAGCCCCAAGGACGTCACCATCTACCTGCTGCTGGACAAGATCGTGGCGCACAGCGTGGACATCGGCGCGCTCTTCCGCACGCTCAACGCCAGCAACGTGGACCTCTCCCTCGGCCGGGTGATGGACGGGCGGCAGCGCGTCACCGTGCGCAGCCTGGGGCAGTTCCGCAACCTCGACGAGATCCGCGCCCTGCCCGTGGGCGAGGCGGGCGTGCGGCTCGACGACATCGCCGAGATCGTCTACGCCGAGCCGGCGCCCAACTACTACCGGCATCTGAACGGCGAGCCGGCCATCGCCTTCGAGATCCAGAAGGCCAGCGGCGCGAACATCGTGGAGGTGACGCGCCGCGTCCGCCAGGTGCTGCGGCAGATCCAGGACGACCCCACGCTCGAGGGCATCGACGTGGTGGTGTGGTTCGACCAGGGCGAGAACATCCTCGCCAGCCTGAAGGGCCTGCTGATGTCGGGGCTCATCGGTTCGCTGATGGCCGTGGGCATCCTGCTGGTCTTCCTGCGCCGGCTGCGCACCACGCTGGTCGCCGCCGTGGCGATTCCCGTCTCGGTGATCGCCACCTGCGCCTTCCTCTACCTGAGCCACCGCAGCCTGAACATCCTCACCATGATGGGCCTGATGCTCGCGGTGGGCATGCTGGTGGACAACGCCATCGTGGTGCTGGAGGCGATCTACCGCCGGCGCGAGAAGGGCGAGGACGCCCTGACCGCCGCCCGCGAAGGCAGCCGCGAGGTGGCCCTTGCGGTGGTGGCGAGCACGCTGACCTCGGTGATCGTCTTCGCCCCCATCGTGCTGACCAAGAACTCGGAGATCACGCTGTGGCTGTCCGAGGTGGGCATGACGATCTCCGTCACGCTCATCTTTTCCCTGCTCATCTGCCTCACGGTGGTGCCCCTGCTCATCTCGCGGGTGCGCGCGGGCGGCAGCCGCGGGGAGTTCGCCTTCCTGCGCTGGCTTCGCGAGCGCTACCTGAGCGTGCTGCGCTGGACGGCCCTGCGGCACCGCCGCGCCACCGTGACGCTGCTGGTCGGCGTCGTGGCGCTCACGCTGCTCGTCGCCAAGGTCACGGGCTTCGGGCCGGCGGACATGGACGAAGGCGGCGGCGTCAAGCGCGACCACGTGCAGTTCGAGGTGGAGTACAGCGACAACACCAATCTCTACCGCGTGGAGGAGTACGTCGCCGCGCTGGAGGACTACCTGGTGGCGCGCCGCGACAGCATGGACCTGAAGGCCGTCTACACCTTCTTCGACGACAACTACACGGTCTTCCGCCTCTACTTCGCGGACGGCGTGCAGGTGACTCCGGACCGCATCGGCGACCTGCGGGCCCAGCTGCGCGAGAACCTGCCGGTGCTCGCCGGCGCGAAGTACCGCTTCCGTGGCGACGAGGACGTCGGCCAGGGCGCGCAGCTCATCTCGGCGACGCTCTTCGGCGAGGACTCCGACCTGCTGGCCTCGCTCTCCACGGAGGTCATCCGCCGCCTGGAGCTCATCGACGGCCTGCACGACGTGGACACCAACCGCGAGTCCGGCCGCGACGAGGTGCGCGTCATCCTGGACCGCGCGCTGGCGGCGCGCTACGGCGTCAGCCCGCGGCAGCTCAGCGAGGTGCTGGGCCTGACCTTCCGGGGCGTGGGCCTGCGCAAGTTCCAGGGCGAGGACCGCGAGGTGGACATGGGCATCGTCCTCGAGCCCAGCGATCGCCGCAACGTCGAGAACCTGATGCGGCTGCCGGTGACGATGCAGGACGGCCGGGCCGTCCTCCTCGGCCAGGTGGCCCGCTTCGAGATCGGCCGCGGGCCGGCGCAGATCATGCGCGAGCGCCAGAAGACCGCGCTCACCGTGAGCGCCTCCTACGAGGGCGACGACTACGACGGCGCCATGAAGCAGGTCCGCGCCGTGATGAACTCCCTCGACCTGCCCAGCGGCTACAGCTGGTCCGAGGGTCGCCGCCTTCGCGAGCAGCGCGAGCAGCGCAACGACATGGGCGTGAACACGCTGCTGGCGCTGGCCTGCGTCTACTTCGTCATGGCCGCGCTCTTCGAGTCCTTCCTGCACCCGCTCGTGATCATGCTCTGCATCCCCTTCGCGGTGCTCGGCGTGTTCTGGACGCTCATGCTGACCCGCACGCCGCTCAACCTGTTCGCGATGATCGGCATGGTGATCCTCGTGGGGATCGTGGTGAACAACGGGATCGTGCTGCTGGATCACATCGGCGCGCTGAGGCGGCGGGGCCTCAGCCGTGAGGAGGCCATCGTCGAGGGCTGCCGCGACCGCTTCCGGCCGATCCTCATGACGGCCTCCACCACCGTCCTCGGCCTGCTGCCCCTGGCGCTGGGCCGCGCGTCGGTGGCGGACGCGTACTACTTCCCGCTCGCGCGCGCGGTCATGGGCGGCCTGGCGGCGAGCACCCTGCTCACGCTGGTGGTGCTGCCCACCTTCTACGTCCTGGCGGAGAACAACGTGCGCGCGCTGCGCCGCGCCCTCGCCTGGGGCCGCGGCACGGGGCCCCTGCCCTGGCGACGTCCCGTCGGCGGCGGTGGCGAGTCGCCCGCCCCGGGGCTCGGGCGGCGCGACTAGTCCTGCAGGACGGGCGGCCTGGGCCGCGTCCCCAGCCCGGGACCCAGCAACAGCGCATTGTCCAGCAGCCGCAGCGTGCCGCGGAAGGCGCCGCGGTAGGCCGGGTTGCCGAGGAAGGCGATCACCTGGCCGTCCCCCACGCGCTCCTGACTCAGATAGACGGTCTCCGCCCAGCGCCAGCGCGCCTCCGGCCAGAGCACCCCGGCCAGGCGCAGGCTGGGCGGCGGGGCGAAGCGGCCCACCACCGATTCCGGCGCCAGGCTGAGCAGGGCGAGGTCCGTGTTCACCATGGCGGGCACGCGGTCCCCCACGCCGGCGCTCAGCCAGTGGCGTGCGTTCAGGTCGACGCGCAGGATCGCGCCCCCGGGGGCGAAGCGGCGCAGCCAGGCGTCGTACTCGGGGGTTGTGGTGGCGATGCTCGCCGCCGGTAGGGGCGCGCGGCGCACCGCCGTGCTGTCCCCTGCGCGGAGCGCGGCGCCGTCCACGCGCAGCGCGTCGAGCGTGGCGAGACGCCGGCCGGCGTCGAGCAGGCTGTCCACCTGGTCCAGCACCTGGCGACGCGGGCGCAGCGCGCCCAGCGCGTCGCCCCAGGGGGCCTCGTCGGGGGGCGGAAAGAGCAGGCCCGTGCCTTCGCCGGTGGCGATGAGCGTCCCGCCGCGCCGCACCCAGGCCTCGAGGCGCGTCCAGCCCGCGCCGCCCAGGCGGCCGCGCAGCGACGCGCCGCGGCCGTTCCCGGCGTCCGGGACGAGGATCACCGTGTAGCGATCGAGATCGGCCGTGTCGAGCTGATCGAAGTCCAGCCGCGTGACGGCGAGGCCCAGGTCGCGCTCGAGGTGCTGCCAGAGCGCGCCGAAGGACGTCGCGTAGAAGGGCGAGCCGGCCAGCAGCGCCACCCGGGGCGATCCGAGCCGGCGCCACGTCGAGCTGCCGAGATCGGGGCCCGAGGTCGAGAGCGCCTGGTCCACCCCCACGAACTCCGCGCCGGTGGCGCGGGCGATCGCCGCGAGCCGCTCGCCGAGCGCCGCGCCGTTGCCCCGCCTGGGCAGGTAGACGGTCCCCGCCGGCCACTCCTGCCCGTCGCGCGCGAAGGCCTCCTGGCTGGCCAGGGCGTGGACCCTCTCGCCCAGCAGGGCGGCGAGCGCGTCGATCGCGCCCGGGCTGTCCGGCCGCAGCAGAAAGCCCAGCGGGGCGTCGTCGCCCGAGACGCCCCCGGGGGCGGCCTCGGCGAGGGGCTCCGACGGCAGCTCGGCACGGCGCGAGGAGCGGTAGACGTCCACGCCGCCCGCCAGTGCCGGCGACCAGGCGGCCGCCTCGTAGAGCAGCGTGCCACCGCCCCGCTCGAGGCTGCGGCGCTCCCGCGTGAGGAAGCTGTCGGGCAGCGACGGATCCAGCTCGAGCACCGCCGCGGCGAGCCGTCCCTCGGGCTGGTCCAGGTCCACCACATAGCTGCCCGCCGGGAAGGCGCGGCCGCCGCGCCGCTCGCCCCACGCGTCCACCGCGTCGTCGAGCCGCAGGGGCGCGCGGGTCCGGTCCACGCGGATGCCCTGAGCGGTGAGGCGCTCGGCGAGATCGCGCGCCGCCTCGGGCCGCCGCGAGGCGTCGACGAGGTAGAGGCGCGTGCCGTCGGTGGCGACGCCCTTCCAGGCGCGGCGCGACGCGCGCTGGTCGGCCGCCAGGGCCTCGGCGCTGTCGGCGGCGGTCCTGAGCAGCGTCCAGGCCACGGTGAACTGCCGCGCCACGGTGTCGGGGTAGTCCATGATCTGGCCGTCGGGACGCAGGATGGCCCCGCCGTCGCTGCTCGCCTGCTCGGCGAGGATCGCCACGGTCCCCAGGTGCAGCGGCCACGAGCCGCCGCGATTGGGGCTGAACTCCTCGTTCCAGTCGCCGGTCACGCAGGGCCAGCCGCGGCGGCCGAAGGCCTGGGCCACGGCGTCGCCGAGGGTCTGCCACCAGCCGCGGGTGGCCGCGGGCAGGTGCGGGTTGTCGGGTTCGCGCGGGGGCGAGAAGAGCGTGGTGGCGCTGCTGGCCATCTCGTGCAGGTCGACGCTCATCGCCGGATACCAGTCGAGGAAGAGCGCCACGCGTCCGCGCGTCTCGGGCTGGGAGAGGGTGAACCAGTCGCGGTTGAGATCCTGCAGGTAGTGGTTGCCGCGGGCGGGGGGCCACTCGCCGCGGTGGCCGAGGTCCTGGTCGTCGAGCACCGGCGACGGCCCACCCCAGGCGCGCCAGCGGGCCATGAAGCGCGCGCGGCCGTCGGGGTTCTGCAGCGGATCGATGAGGACGATCGCCCGCTCGAGCAGGCCGGCCGTCGCCCGGCCACGGTCGGCGGCGAGCAGCGCGAGCAGGCCGAGCGCGGCGTCGGCGCCCGACGTCTCGTCGCCGTGCACGCTGGCGCCGATCCACAGCACCAGCGGCAGGTCGTCGCCCGTGTCGGCCCCACGCATGCGCGCCACGTGGGCCGCGCGAAGCGTCTCCAGGCGCGCGATGTTCTCCGGACTGCTCACCGCCGCGCAGACCAGGGGACGTCCCTCCCAGGTCTGGCCGTAGTGGAGCAGCGAGACGCGCGGCGAGGCGCTGGCGAGCCGCTGGCAAGCCGCGAGGATCGCGTCGCCGTCGGCGGGGCGCTCGCCCCAGGGGAAGCCCAGCAGCGCGTCCAGGCGCGGCAGCGAGGGATCGAGGTCCAGCGGCCCGGCGAGGGTCTCGAGCTGGAGCGCCGGCGGCTGGGCACGGACGGGCAGGACCAGGGCGAGGAGGAGCAGGAGCGGCAGGAGCCGGCGGATCATGGGCGCTCGCTTTCGACGGGGGCGCCCGAGTCTAGCGGCCCGGGCGTCCCGTCACAAGCGCGAGAAGGCTAGCGGAGGAGCACCAGCTTGCGGGCGCTGTCGCCGGCGGGCTGGCTGAGCCGCGCGAGATAGACGCCGCTGGGCAGGGCGTGGCCGGCGTCGTCGCGGCCGTCCCAGCGCAGTGTCCGCTCGCCGGCCGGGAGGCGTTCGTCGAGCAGCACGCGCAGGGTGCGGCCCTGGACGTCCACGATGCTCACGCGCACCGGCGTCGGCGTCTCCACCGCCAGGCGCAGCGTGGTCTGCGGGTTGAAGGGGTTGGGCTGCGCCTCCAGGAGGCGCGCGGTGGGCGCGGCCTCGGCGACGGCGGTGAGGTCGTCCAGCGCGAGGCGGAACATGGAGCGCCCGTGCGTGCCCGCCACCAGCGTGCGCGTGGGCTGGTGCAGCACGAGGTCGAGCACCGGCGCGCGGGGCAGGCCCGTGGCCAGCACCTGCCAGGCGCCGCCGGGCTGCAGGCTGGTGTAGGCGCCGACGTCCGTCCCCACGAAGACCCGGCTCGGCTGATCGGGATCCACCACGATCACGTTGACGGGCATCTGCGGCAGGTCGCCGGTGACGTCCTGCCAGGAGCCGCCCTGGTCGCCGCTGCGGAAGACGTGCCCCGTCTCCTCCCAGCGCAGACCCGAGTAGGTGACGTAGAGCACCTGCGTGTCGCTCGGATCCACGGCCACGCGCGTGACCCAGCGGCGCGGCAGCGTGGCGTCCACGGGCTGCCAGGCACCGCCGCCGTTGGCGGTGAGCCAGACGCGGCCGTCGTCGGTGCCCGCCAAGATCAGGTCGGGATCGCCGGGCGCCACGGCCAGCGTGGTGATCGTGCCGAAGCCGCCGCCGTGATTGCCGTCGGTGAGGTCCCCGCTGATGGCGGTCCAGGAGCCGGCGGCGTTGGTGCTACGATACACGCGATAGGTGCCGTAGTAGAGCCGCTGGTGGTCGGAGGGATCCATGACCACGGGCGTCGACCAGTTCGTGCGATCGCCGCTGTTGATGCCGCTGGTGGCGCCGCTGAAGCTGCCGCCGCCGTTGGTGGACTTGCCGAAGTAGCCGTACTGCGACTCCGCGTAGAGCACGTTGGAGTTGGTGGGGTCCACGAGGCAGTAGAAGCCGTCGCCGCCGTAGATGTCGGACCAGTCGTCGAGGGCGCCGGTGGCGGTGCGCAGGGTGCCGTCGTCCTGGGTGCCGCCCATCAGCCGCTCGGGGTTCTGGTAGTCGACCGCGATGGCGTAGAACTGGCTCGTGGGCTGGTCGTAGAGCTTGCTCCAGGTGCTGCCGCCGTTGTTCGAGCGGTAGAGGCCGCCGTCGTTGCCCTCGTAGGCGCGGCCGGGCGACGACGGCGCGAAGGCCAGCGCGTGGTGGTCCACGTGCATGTTGCTGCCCGTCTGGCTCCAGCTCGAGCCGCCCGTGCTGCTGCGGTAGGCGTAGAGGCCCAGCGCGATCACGTTGTTCGGGTTGGACGGATCCACGCGGATGTTCCCGAACCACCAGCCGTAGCTGCTGTACATGCCGCTCAGCGCGCCGTCGTTGGTGGCGGTCCAGGTGTCGCCGCCGTCGGTGCTCTTGTAGACGCCCTGGAAGTAGGCGCTGGCGTCCGCGTAGATCGCGTAGAGCACGTTCGGCTGGCTGGCGCAGACGGTGACGCCGATGCGGCCCACGTCGCTGCCGCTGGGCAGGCCCACCGTGAGCTCCTGCCAGCTGTCGCCGCCGTCCTCGCTCCGCCAGAGGCCGCTGCTGGGTCCGCCCGAGCGGCGGTAGGTGAGGCCGCGCATGCGCTCCCACATGGCGGCGTAGAGCACCTGCGGGTTCTGCGGATTGATCGCGAGATCGGTGCAGGCGGTGGAGTCCGTGAGGGCGAAGACGCGCTCCCAGTCTGCGCCGCCGTTCAGGCTGCGGTACACGCCCCGCTCGGGGTTGGGCTCGAAGAGCGCGCCGGTGGCGGCCACGTAGACGCGATTGCCGTCGGCGGGATCCACCACGATGCGCGCGATGTAGCGCGTCGCCTCCAGGCCCAGCGACTGCCAGCTCCCGCCCGCGTCCACCGACTTGAAGACGCCGAGGCCGAAGAAGCTCAGGCTCGCCGCGTTCGCCTCGCCCGTGCCCGCGTAGATCACGTCGGGGTCGCTCGGATCCAGGGCCACCGCGCCCACGGGCAGCGCGGCCTCCTGGTCGAAGATCGGCGACCAGCTCGTGCCCCCGTCCGGCGTGACGAAGATGCCGCCGCTGGCCATGGCCGCGTAGGCGAGATCGGGGTTCGTGGGATGGACGGCGATGTCCGTCACGCGCCCGCCCACGTTGGTGGGCCCGGCCTGCGTCCAGGTCGAGCGGTTCATCAGCGCGCCGCCGGCCTCCTTGGCCGCCGCCTGGGCCATGCCACGCGCCAGCGCGTCCTGGCTCAGCGTGACGCCGGGGTAGGCGCGCTGCATCCAGAACCAGTCGTTGGGCTCGCGGCTGGGTTCGTGCTCCGCTGTTCCCACGGGTGTTCCCACGGGGCGCGCACCGCGCACGAGGGGCAGCAGGACGAGCAGGCAGAGGGCGATCGCGGCGAGGCTGAGCAGGCTGCGGCGCATGGGTCGTCTCCCGGCGGCTGGGGTCGGTCCCATTGTACCCCGTTTGACGGCCCCGCGGCCAGCCTAGCGCCGGAAGCGGTAGCGGGCCTCGAAGAGCCGCTTCCAGTCCTTGCCGTCCGGCGACATCTCCATGGACGAACCGAGCGTGCCCTCCTCCGACCGGTCGTAGGTCAGGCGCACGTGCATGTGGGGCCCGCCGTGGCTGTGGACGAGCACGTCGCCGTCGAAGCGCCCCGTGAAGACCTCCGGCGGCGAGCCGAGGGAATCGAACCAGTGCAGGGTGTAGAGGTCGGCCTTGGGGTCGTAGGTCATCACGCTGTGGCCGCGAAAGGTGACCCGTCCCTCTCGCTCCTGGGTGTAGTCGCCGATCAGCGCGAAACCACCGAGAGCGAGTCGGCTCTCCGTGCGACCCTGCGCGGTGCCGCCGGCGGGATCCCACTGGGACGGGAACATGGTCTCCTCCCCCTCCCACACGCCGGCGAGGCGCTCGAGCAGTCGGTGGCCGGGAGCGGGTGTCGGCATCTGCATGGGCATCATCCTCCGTCGTTGGCGGTCAGGGTGGCGGGCTCGGGAGCGACGGCGACCGCGCCCGGGGCGGCGCGGCGCTCGAGAATCACGAGGGCGATTCCGCCCAGGATGGCCAGGGACGCCAGCGCGAGCCGCAGGCCGAGCGGCTCTCCCAGCAGGAGCACGCCGCCCAGGCCCGCGATCACGGGCACGCTGAGCTGGACGGTGGCCGCCTGGGTGGCCTTCAGCGCGGGCAGCGCCAGGTACCAGATCGTGTAGCCGAGACCCGAGGCGAGGGCGCCCGACGCCACGGCCAGCAGGGCGCCGCGGGGCGTCACCGCGAGCTGCCGCCAGAAGGGCAGGACCAGCGCCAGGGCGAACGGCGTCGCGCGCAGGAAGTTGCCGGCCGTGGTGCCGACGGGATTGGTCGCGCGGCGACCCCGCAGGGAGTAGACGCCCCAGGCCACGCCGGCGCCCAGCATGAGGACCGCTCCCACGAGGGGCGGCGCGCTGAGACCGGGCAGGAGCAGCCCGATCAGCCCGCCCAGCGCGAGCAGCACGCCGAACCACTGCCAGCGGCCCATCCGCTCGCCGGCGGAGATGCCGTGACCGATCATCGTCGCCTGAACGGCGCCGAAGAGCAGGAGCGCTCCCGTCGCGGCGGGGAGGCTCAGGTAGGCGAAGGAGAAGCAGGCGGCGTACGCGAAGAGCGCCAGGGCCGACCGCCAGCTGCCGGGCGCGCGGTCACGGCCGCGGCGCAGGCGGGAGAGCAGGGCCAGCATCACGGCGCCGGAGGCCAGCCTGAGGGCCGTGAAGGCGGCGGCGTCGATCGAGGCTCCGCGCAGTGCGGCGCGGCAGAGCAGGGAGTTGCTCGCGAAGGCGACCATGGTGATGGCGGTGAGCAGCAGGGCGCGAGGGTAGGACATCGACTCCTCCACGGGCCTTCGGCGCCCGCCCCGGGGCGGAACGCGAGTCCCGAAAGCGGTCAGCCGATGGTCACGTCGGAAAGCCGGGGCCAGCCGTAGGCGACCTCCACGAGCTCCTCTCCCCCGATCGTCAAGGGCTGTTCGCCCACCACCACGCCACCCATGTGCGCGTAGAAGCCCCGGGTCGGGTTGTCCCGCAGCACCCAGAGGGCCATCGATCGGTGCGTGTCGTCCCGCAGGGCCTCGACGGCCGCCGCGAAGAGGCGACGTCCGTGGCCGCGGCCCTGCAGGTGGCGGAGAAGATACAGGGCGTAGATCTCGCCGTCAAAGTCCTTCAGGTCGCCGCGGGTGGGTCCCGCGGAGACGAAGCCCTGCACCTGGCCACCCGGCGCCAGCACGAAGGTCCGGCCCGCGGGGGCCGCGAGCGACCGCACCCAGACCTGCTCGGAGCGCTCGGTGGACAGCTGCGCCAGGTGTGCCGCCGGCACGATGCCGGCGTAGGTCTCGCGCCAGGCCTGCACATGAACCCGCGCGATGCCGGGGATGTCCGCGGGCGTCGCCCCGCGCAGCGGCGATGTCTCCCCCACGTCGGCCTCAGCCGGGCCGGCGCATCAGCGCCAGGAGGCCCGAGGCCGCCACGCCGTAGAGCAGGAAGTCCGCCAGCACCACGGCGACGGTGAGCGCCTGCAGCGGCGTGGCCTCCAGGCGGAGACGTCCCCCCAGGGCGGAGAGCAGGAGCGCCAGCGCGAAGAGCAGGAGGCCCATGAGGACGCCCGCCGCGCCGGTCGAGCGCCGCGCGAGCAGCGGCAGACGGAGCAGCGATCCCCCCGCGGCGCCGAGCAGCGCGCCGAGCACCAGCACTTCCAGCAGGCCCGCCGCGCTCAGGTTCAGGGGCGCGCCCACGGCCCAGGCCACCGCCGCCATGGCGATGCGGCCGAAGAGGCCCAGGATCGTCGCGCCGGCGATGGCGCCCGCGCCCAGGGCCGTCCAGCGGTCGCTGCTGCGCATCAGCGCTCCTCCTCCGCCACCGGCGCCGCGCTCACCTTGCCGCGGTGCAGCCGGAAGACCATCGCGATGTAGACCAGCGCCAGCGCGAGCCCCGCGGGCCACCAGCCGAGCGCGGCGGTCAGCGAGTCGCGACTCGCGGCGCTGGCCGCGGCGTCCAGGGAGAGCGTGGCGTCGCCGGCGGCGCGGATCAGCACCGGGTAGAGCGACGCCGCCGTCGCCCCCAGCACGCCGAGCAGGAAGGCGGCCGAGCCCAGGAAGGCGGTGAGGTCGCGGCCCGCGCGGCGCGCAAGGCCGCTCAGCGCGAGTCCCACGAGCAGCAGGGCTCCGGCCAGCCAGGCCAGGGGGCGGGACGTCACCGCCGCGCGCAGCGCGGGGTTGAGGGAGAAGGTCGCCACCGTGCCGAGCAACCAGAGCGGCAGCAGCGCCGGAAAGAGGCCCGCGGCGGCGCGGCGGCTGCGGCGCTGGACGTCCCCGTCCGTCTTCCACGCGAGGAAGAGCGCGCCATGGTGGGCGAGCGCGACCAGGGCCAGGACGCCCGCCAGCACGGTGTACCAGTCCAGGATTCCCAGCTCGCCCCGGGGCGAGAAGGAGGCGAAGAGCGTGAGGGCGAACCAGCCGTCCGCCGCGAGGGGGACGCCGCGGAGCAGGTTGCCCAGCGCCGCGCCGAAGAGCACCGGCAGCAGCGTGGAGGCCAGCGCGAAGATCGCGTCCCAGAGGCTGCGCCACATGCCGTCCGCCAGATGGGAGCGGAACTCGATGGCGATCCCGCGCAGGATCAGCAGCCAGAGCACCAGCATGATGGCCAGGTAGAAGCCGCTCAGCCCGGCCGCCAGCACGCGCGGAAAGGCGAGGAAGAGCACGCCGCCGGCGGCGAGCAGCCAGACCTCGTTGCCGTCCCAGAAGGGGCCGATGGCCGCGAGCACCTGGCGGCGTTCCGCGTCGCGCCGCGCGATCCAGAGGTGCAGCGCGCCGGCGCCGAAGTCGAAGCCGTCCATGACCACGTAGATGGCCAGGGTCATCGCGGCGATGCCATACCAGAGCGCTTCCATCGCGTCCTCAGTGGTTTCCGGCGTGCGCTGGCCGGGGACCCTGTCCGACCTCCCGGGCCACCAGGCCCAGGAAGAGCACCCCGAGCACCAGGTAGAGGCCGGCGAAGCCCAGCGTGGTGAAGAGCGTGTCCCCGGGGTGGACGGGCGGCGAGCCGCCCTCGGCCGTCCGCATCAGCCCGTAGATGAGCCAGGGCTGCCGCCCCAGCTCCGCCGTCATCCAGCCGGCCGTGTTGGCGATGAAGGGAAAGGGGAAGGCCAGGGTCAGGATCCACAGCATCCACCGCGCGCGAACGAGCCGCCGCCGCCAGGCCAGCAGCGCGGCCAGGGCCATCACGGCGACGAAGAGCGTCCCCAGGCCCACCATGATGTGGAAGGCGTAGAAGAGCAGCTCGATGTTGCCGGGCCAGTCGCCCTCGGGGAAGGCGTCGAGGCCGCGGACGTCCGCGGAGAAGTTGCCGTAGGCGATCCACGACAGCACCGCCGGCAGCACGATGGGGTTGTCGAGCTTGCGCGCCTCGACGTTGGGCTGGCCGATCACCGCCATCGGCGCGCGCGGTCCGCTGTCGAAGCGGCCCTCCATCGCGGCCAGCGTGACCGGCTGCTCCTGGGCCACCATGCGCCCCTGCTCGTGCCCCGTGGGGAAGGTCACCAGCACCGCGGCGACGAGCCCGGCCACCACGCCCAGCCGCAGCGAGCGCGCCGCCACGTCCGCGTGCTCGCCGCGCAGGGTCCAGAACGCGCCGAGGGCGGCCATGGCGAAGGCGCCGGTCACCGTGGCCGCCACCTGGTTGTGCGCGAACTGCACCACGGCCCAGGGATTGAAGACGAAGGCCGCGAGGTCCGCCACCTGGAAGCTCCCGTCGGCGGCGAGGCGATGCCCCACCGGCGACTGCATGAAGGCGTTCGTCGCGATGATGAAGTAGCCCGACAGCCACGAGCCCACGAAGAGGGCCAGCGCGGCCAGCGCGTGCCCGCGCGGCCCGAGCCGCCGCTCGCCGAAGAGCAGCAGCGCCAGGAAGCTCGACTCCAGGAAGAAGGCGAAGATCCCCTCCATGGCCAGGGTCTGGCCGATCACGCCGCCGGCGCGCGCGGAGAACTCGCCCCAGTTGGTGCCGAACTGGAATTCCATGGGGATGCCCGTCACCACGCCCATGGCGAAGGCGAGGCCGAAGATGCGGATCCAGAAGCGCGCGGCGTCGTTCCAGCCGTCGCCGCCCACGCGCAGGCCCAGGCCCTTCATCACGACGATGAGCAGCGCCAAACCCATGGTGAGCTGGGGAAAGAGATAGTGGAAGGTCACCGTGAAGCCGAACTGCAACCGATGCCAGAAGAGCGGATCGCTCGCGCACAGGGCCATGGCCGGCACCTCCGCAGGCCAATCTAGCGCAGGGCCTCCCCGCCCGCAACCTAGACTCGGTCTAGCGGGATTCCTCCGCGAGCTTGCCGATATCGCCGGCGCTCAGCGCGCGGTCGTAGATGCGCAAGTTGTCCATGGCGCCGGCCCAGGCCTCGTCAGCTTCGAAGTTGCCGCCGACCGTGTCCTGGTCCTGGCCGAAGATGAGGCCGCCGGGATCGATCTCGATGGCATCCGTCGGTTGCGAGACGGCGCTGCCGGAGGCGCTGCCGTCAAGGTAGAGCTGGAACTGCCCGGCCGATCGGGTGAGCGCGACGTGGTGCCACTGGCCGTCCTCGATCCGTGCGTCGGTCGAAAGCGCGGCGTTGCCGTTGTTGACGCCGATGGCCCACTCGTCCGTGTGCTCGCGGTACCAGAAGACCAGGTCGTTGTCTTCGACCGCGTTGGCCCCGCTGATCACCTCGTGGCCCTCGTTCCGGAGCGCGTCCAGGCGCAGCCACGCCGCGAAGGTGAAGTCGGTGAGGCCGTCCATGACGGAGGCGGGCAGGGAGAGCATGTCGTCGGCGTTGTTGCCCAGCAGGAGCTCGCCCGAGGCCGTGGCGCCGCCGATCAGGGTGCCGTCGTTGCCGTTGCCGCTCTCGTCGCTGGCATCGCCGTCGAAGGGAAGAAAGGCCAGGAGGCCTGCGGTGGGGAAGGTCGAGGGAGTGGTGCTGCTCTTGTCGCTGCAGCCGAGGAAAAGGAAAGGAAGCAGCAGCAGGGCGAGACGAGGGGAAGGGGTCGCGCGCATCGATGCTCCATTCGCCGGGGGCTAGCTCGGGCGCCGGATCTCCGGTGCTGCTTTTCTGTTTGTCACCCCCCACGATTCTCCCCGCCGATTCAGCGAGGTTTCGGAGTCACCGACCCGGAAGCGTGCCGCTAGCCGCCGAAGCGGCTCTCCACGAAGCGCGACTCGGCGGGTCCGGCGAGGAAGTCGAGCATGGGACCGAGCACCGCCTCGGGCGCGTTCAGACGGCCGTCGGCCTTGAAGCCCGCGAACATGGGCTGGGCCGGAAAGGTGTCCGGCGAGGCGGAGCGGGCGGCCACCTGCATGGCCGTCTCCACCACGCCGGGCTCGTAGCTGAAGACGGCCACGTCGCGCCCGGGCTCCAGCTCTTCGGCGAGGGCCATCCCGGCCAGGCGCAGCGCCGCCTTGCTGCTGCAGTAGTCGCCCGCGCCCGCGATGCCGTGATGCGCGGCGCCCGAGGAGACATTGACGATCCGCAGCGGCGTCGCGCGCGGAACGCTCCGCAGCAGCGCCCCCATCAGCGCGACCGGCGCCACCGCGTTGATGGCGTAGATCCCCGCGAGATCCTCGGGCGGGAGCTCCGCCAGCCGGCGCAGGCCACCGAGGCTGGCCGCGTTGTTGACCAGCCCCACCCGCGACCACGGTTTCGCAGCGAGGCGCGGGAGCAGCTGCGCGTCGATGAAGCCGGTGAGCGCGGAGACATCCCCCAGATCCGCGACGCGGTGCGCGTAGCGCGGGTCCGCCAGCGCCACGGGCCGGCGCGAGATGCCGAGGACGTCCCAGCCTTCGCCCAGCAGCGCCGCCGCCAGGGCGGCGCCGATGCCGGAACTCGTGCCGGTGACGATCGCGAGTCGCGGCTCCATGCCTCTCCTAGTTCGCGGGGTAGAGCAGGCCGCGCGCGATGGCCGTGGCCAGCAACAGGATGATCACCACCAGCCCCGCCTGGGCGTGGCTGATCTTCGCGAGCCCGGGCGCGGCGCCGAGGTCCGGCGTCTCGCCGCGCCGCCGCGCCTGCCGCCAGCGGATCAGCACCAGCATGGGCCGGATCTCCAGGAGCAGGATGACGACGAAGAGCGTCAGCTTCACGTGGAAGAGCGGATGGTGCAGGTAGTAGGCCGCGCCCTTCTCGAGACCCGTGAAGGCGCGCAGCAGGCCCGTCACGAGCCAGAGGGCGCCGGCGAGCGCCCAGTAGCCGTCGGCGAGGAAGACCTCGGGCAGGCGGGCCGCGTCGCGCAGGCCCTTGAGCAGCCGCGCGCGCGAGTAGACGGCGCCGAGGCCGATGCCGAGGGCGAGCAGGTGAAGCGCGGCGAGAATCCAGCGCAGGGTCATGAGGTCTCCTTGCACATGAGGGCTCCTTGGATTCGACGGGCGGCTAGGCGCCGTCGGGGATCTCGGGCTCCACCAGCAGCGTCAGCAGCTGCAGCGACTCCTGCCAGCCGAGATAGCAGGCCTCCAGCGGGATCATCGCGGGGATGCCCTCCTGCACCACGTTCAGCTCCGTGCCCATGGGCGTCGCGCGGAGGGTGACGGTGGTCTTCATCTCGCCGGGCAGGTTCGGGTCGTCGAAGCGATCGGTGTAGACGAGCCGCTCGCCCTCGACCATCTCCACGAACACGCCGCCGAAGCTGTGCGAGCCGCCCGTGGAGAAGTTGGTGAAGGACATGGAGTAGGCGCCGCCGACGCGCGCGTCCATGCTGTGCACCTTGCCGGTGAAGCCGTGGGGCGGCAGCCACTTGGCCATGGCGTCGGGGTCGATGAAGGCGCGGTAGAGCTTGGCGGGAGTCGTCTTGATCACCCGCTGCAGGCGGACGGTTCCTGTGGACATGGGAGTCGCCTTTCGTGACGCGGTGAGGGTGCCCGCAGTATGCGCCCGACCCGGCCGCCCCGCAAGGGTGGCCTGCCGCGCGCCCGATGCCGCGTTTCGGACCTGCTGGGTGTCCAACTGTGGTAATCTTGGCGGTTCGGCGCCGGTCGACTGCGGCGCCCGCGGACCCAACCCCACGTGTGGAGGCAGTGATGAGAATCAAAGCGCTCGGCGCGTGCGTCCTGCTGCTGCTTGCAGCGAACGCCTTCGGGCAGGACTACGCCATGACCATCCACCTGAGCGGTGGCGGGACCGTCACGATCCCCCACGCAGACATCCAGCGCATCACCTTCCGGGACATCCTGACCGCGGTCCAGGAGCCCGACGGCGGGGGACAGACGCCCTCGCGTTTCCGCCTCCTCGGCAGCTTCCCCAACCCCTTCAACCCCAGCACCACGATCGCCTACGCGCTGCCCGCGCCGGCCAGGGTCGCGGTGCGGATCTACGACGCGAAGGGGGCGCTCGTCAGCACGCTGTTCGACGCGACGCAGACTGCCGGCGAGCACCAGGTCAACTGGGACGGCCGCGACGACCGCGGCGCCCGCGTCGCCAGCGGCGTCTACTTCTGCGCCGTGGCCGCGGGGGAATCCACCCTGTCCCAGCAGCTGCTGCTGGTAAAGTGAGGAAGGGGAACACCATGAAGAGACTGCTTGCACTCCTGCTGCTCGCGCTTTGCGTTGCGCCGCTGGCCGTCGCCCAGGAGATGGACGTCCTCGGCCTTGACGGCGAGACCGACACCTACGCCCTCGACAGCATCGAGAGCGTCACCTTCGACCTCTCGGGCCTGCGTGCGGATGGCGACCTGCTTCGCCTGCACACCCAGGGCGGCCTGGTCCAGCTCGAGGTGGCAGACATCGACAGCGTGACCTTCGCGGCCGGCACGCTGCTGCGCGTTCACCAGGCGCTCGGCGTCACCAGCCAGTTCGCGCTGGCGGACATCGACAGCATCACCTTCGCCAACAGCGCCGACCTCACTGTGACCGTGGACTACGCCGGCGGGGCGGTGACCGTGGTCAATCCGCTGGAGAGCGCCGGCGTCGCGGTGGACGTGACCGGCGCCGACGTCATCGTGTCGGGCGCGGCGGGCATGCCCGGGATCGTGTACGCGCTGTCGGGAACCACCGGCGACGGCATGTTCAAGATCTACTCTGACGAGGACTTCACCCTGCGCCTGGACGGCGTCTCGATCGAGAACCTCGACGGCCCGGCCATCAACGTGCAGGCCGACGTGACCATCGGCGTCGCGTTGCTCGGCAGCTCGACGCTCACCGACGGTGTGACCTACGCCGATCCCCCCAACGACGAGGACCAGAAGGCGGCCTTTTTCAGCGAAGGGCAGCTCATCTTCACCGGCGCCGGCAGCCTGACCGTGAACGGTCAGGGTGACGACCAGCACGGCCTCGGCAGCGATGACTACATCGAGGTGCAGGGCGGCACGATCATCGTGACGAGTGCGGTGAAAGACGGCGTCCACACCAACGAGGGCTATTTCCAGCACGGCGGCAGCGTGAGCGTGAGCGCCGACGCCGATGGCGTCGACGCAGGCGACGGTCCGGTGACGATCGACGCCGGCACCCTCACCGTACTCATCGCCGATGACGATCGCGACGCGGTCAAGTGCGACGGAGCGATCACGATCGCGGGCGGCAACACGCAGCTCACGGTGGAGGGCGACCAGTCCAAGGGGCTGAACGCCGGCAGCGTGCTGCTCACCGGCGGCCTGCTGACGATCCAGACCAGCGGCGGCGTGGTGCTCGAGGCCTCCGGCGCGGGCTTCGACCCCTCCTACTGCACCGCGATCAAGGCCGACGATCTCGTAGAACTGGACGGGGCCGACGTCACTGTGACCACCGTCGGCCTGGCCGGCCGCGGCGTCTCCTGCGACGGCGACATCGCCATCGCGTCCGGTGTCCTGGACATCAGCTCCAGCGGCGACGGCGGTGTCTACGTCAACGACGTCGGCCTGGCGGACGCCTATCACGGGCCCTGCCTCAAGGCCGACGCGAACGTCATCCTGACGGGGGGGACGATCACCCTGTCCCACTCCGGGTCCGGCGGCAAGGGCATCTCCGGGGACTTCGACCTCAGCATCGGGGTGCCCGGCACCGGGCCCACGCTCAACATCACGACCACGGGCGCACCGATCTCCATCGGCGGCGGCGATTACGCCGAGGCCAAGGCCGTGTCCGTGGACAGCACGGTCACGATCGACGGCGGAGACATCACGATCTCGTCGGCCGACGACGCAATCAAGTCCAAGCGCTGGCTCGAGGTGAACGGCGGTCTCATCAACATCGTGAACTCGGTGGAGGGCCTCGAGTCGCCGAACCTGTTCATCAACGGCGGCGAGATCCACCTCACGTCCACCGACGACGGGCTCAACGCCACCTACGGCGTGGACGGCGAGTTCAACGACGGCAGCAACCTCACCATCAGCGGCGGGTACATCCACCTCTACGCGCCCGCAGGCGACGCGATCGACAGCAACGGCAACCTGACCCTTGCCGGCGGCACGCTGATCGTGCACGGGCCGCCCGCGCAACCCGAGGTGGGCATCGACGTCAACGGCACTTTCCGCGTGGACGGCGGGTTCACGGTGGTCTCGCAGATCAACTCGAACATGGTCGAGACGCCGAGCAGCCAGTCCACCCAGCGCTGCGTGCTGCTCAAGACCAACACGACGCTGAGCGCCGGCACGCTCTTCCACATCGAGGACACGGGAGGCGGCGCGCTGGTGACCTTCCGGCCGGCCAATCGCTACTCGTGCATCCTGCTCTCCACGGTGGACCTCACCGCCGGCACCAGCTATCGGGTCTACACGGGCGGCAGCTGCACCGGGTCGGAGCTGGACGGCCTCTACAGCGGCGGCACCTACTCGGGCGGCACGCTGCGGACGACCTTCACCTCCGCGGGGATGGTGCAAACCGTCAACTTCTGACGAGCGCCATTGCTTCAGCGAAGCCCCGGATCCGCCCAGCGCGGGTTCGGGGCGATTCTCAGTCGGCGCGCTTCAGCATGACGTGCAGCGCGCGTTCGCCCTGCACCGTCTCGGCGACCGCGTAGCCGAGCGCCCTGGCATCCAGGCCCTGCCACAGCGACTCCCCCGCGCCCAGCAGCACCGGCCCCACGGCGAGGTGCAGCGTGTCGACCAGCCCCGCGCGCAGATACTGACGCACGGTGTCCACGCCGCCGCCCAGCCGCACGTCGCGGCCGCCGGCGGCCTCGCGGGCCAGGCGCAGCGCCTCCTCGATCCCCTCGGTGACGAAGTGGAAGCGCGTGCCCCCCTCCATGACCAGCGGCGCCCGCGGGTGCTGCGTGAGCACGAAGACCGGCACGTGGTAGGGCGGGTTCTCCCCCCACCAGCCGCGCCAGCTCTCGTCGGGCCAGGGGCCGCGGACGGGCCCGAACATGTTGCGGCCCAGGATCCAGGCGCCCACGTTCGCGAAGCTGCGCTCGGCCATGCCGTTGTCGACGCCGGTCTCGCCGCCTTCCGCGCCCTGCATCGCCTGCCAGACACGCGTGGGCATGAACCACTTCATGATCTCGGGCCCGCCCACGCCCAGGGGGTTTTCGAGGCTCTGATCGGGGCCGGCGCCGTAGCCGTCGAGGGACAACCCGAAGCTCGAGACACGCAGTTTCGACATGTTCACTCCTTCTGCGATCCAGACGCCAGCGCCTTGCGCGCCCGCGCCAGCATGCGTCCGAACTCGGAGCCGGGCTCCGCGCCCAGGCGTTCCGCCAGAGTCTGGGCTTCCGCGATCGCCGTTCGCGCGAGCGACGGATCGCCGTCGCCCTGCGCAAGCTCGGCCTTGACACAGAGGAGCAGGCCCAGATCCAGCGTCGCTTCCGCCTGGCGCAGCAGCGGCTCGGCGCGTTCGAGGCAGGCCCGCGCCTCGTCCCGCGTCGCATCCGCGTTCAGCAGGCTCGCCAGATGGGTGAGGATGTAGCCTTCCGAACGGCCATCGTCCTGCTCCCGATGGATGACCAGCGCGGCATCGTAGCGCGCCCGCGCCGCCTGCGGCAATCCGAACTCCTGCTCCAGCCGGCCGAGCGCGCCGAGCACGTGCCCCTCCATCCTGCGGTTGCCGACCTCACGCTGGATGCGCAGCGCCGCGTCGAGCTGCGCGCGCGCGTCCGCCGGCCTCGCCTCGGCGTGGCAAAGCGAGCCCAGATTGATGCGCGTGATGCCCTCCGAGAAGCGCGCGCCCGTCTCGCGGTGGATGGCCAGGGCCTGTTCCATGTGACGGCGCGCGTCCACGAGGTGGCCCTGGTCCAGGCAGAGCGCGCCGAGGTTGTCGTGCGCGTTGCCCTCGAAGCGACGGTGCCCCACCTCGCGGTGCGCCGCCAGCCCCTCCTCGTAGTGCCGGCGTGCGCCGTCCGAATCGCCGAGGTCCTGCAGGACCAGTCCCAGGTTGACGAGCACCGAGCCTTCGAGCCGCCGGTCGCCGGCGCCGCGCGCCGCCGCCAGCGCGCGTTCGAGCTGCTCGCGCGCCGCGTCCATACGCCCCTGTCCGCGGTGGATGACGCCGAGCAGGCTGAGGGCCTGGCCCTCGCTCGCGTGATCGCCGCTGGCCGCGATCGCCGCCAGCGCCTGCTGAAGGATCGCCTCGCCCTCCTCCATCTGGCCTCGACTGACGTGAAAACCCGCGAGGTCGAGCAGGGCCTGCGCGGCAAGCGCCTCATCGCCCTGCTCACGCGCTCCGGCCAGCAGCGACTGCTGGTGCGCCCCGGCTTCGTCGGGCAGGCCGGCGTACCACGCGGCCTGGCCCAGCACGCGGAGCACCTGCAGCGCGTCGGCGGCAGACGCATGAAGCCGGTCGAGCGCGAGACGTCCCAGCGCGAGCGCCTCGCCGAAGGGCCCCCGCAGGGCCAGCACCGCCCACAGCGCGCGCAGGTTGGCCACCGCCGTCGGCGCGTCATCGCGGTCGATCGCGCGCCGGCAGGCCGCGGCGATGTTCTCGAGCTCGGGTTCCACGGCGTGGCGTGCGGCCGCGGTTCCGCGCCGCCGAAGCAGCGCGATCGCGTCCCGCTCCCCGAAGCGCGCGTACCAGGCGCCATGTCTGACCTGGACGTCCGCGGCGTCGGGCATCCTCTCGCCGTCGGTGCTCGCGCCGTCCAGCCGCAGCCGCGCGAACTCGTGCAGCGTGGGCAGGAGCGAGAAGCGCGGCGCGGGGCTGCCTGCCGTGGCCCGCGCGAGCGGCGCCGACGCGCGCAGCAGGCTCTTGTCGACGAGCGCGCCCAGGACGTCCACCACCCACGGCGCGTCGGCGTGCGCATCCAGCGCGATCACGTGCTCGGCGGCGTCCAGCGCGAAGCCGCCCTCGAACACCGCGCACTGCGCCCAGGCCGAGCGCTCCCAGGGCTTGAGCAGCTCCCAGGACGCGTCGATCGCCGCCATGAGCGTCTCGTGGCGCGAGCCGCTGCCGCCGCTGAGCAGGCTGAAGCGCTGCCGCATCTGCCGCGCGATCTGAGGGACGTCCATGACGCCCACGCGCGCGCTGGCCAGCTCGATGGCGAGGGGCAGGCCGTCGGCGAGACGGACGATCTCGCCCACGGCCGCAGCCGCCTGCCCGTCGAGCGCCAGTCCCGGCCGCAGGCGCCGCGCCCGGTCCGCGAAGAGCGCCGCCCCCGCCTCCGCCTCCAGCGGCTCCAGTTCGATCGCGGCCTCGAGGTCGCCGAGGCGCAGCCGCTCGCGGCTGGTGGCCACGAACCGCGCCTCGGGGGCCATGTCGAGCCAGCGACCGAGCGTCGCCGGGACGAGGTCGACGATCTGCTCGAGGTTGTCCAGGACCATCAGCGCGCGTCCGCGTCCGGCGAGGGCGTGGCCCAGCTGGGCGATCGCGTCGCCGCGCGCGAGCTGCACGCCGAGCGCGCCCGCCACGGCGGACGCGACGCCGTCGAGACTCCGCGCCTCCGTGAAGTCGCAGAACACCACGCCTCCCGGCCAGCCGCCCGCGTGCTCGCGCGCGAAGTGGATGGCCAGGCGCGTCTTGCCCAGGCCGGCCGCGCCGAGCAGGGTGGCGACCCGCGCGCCACCGTCAAGGGCGCGGCGCAGTTGCTCGCGCTCGGCGGCGCGGCCGACGAAGCGATCGCGCTCGGCGGGAAGGGCAGTTTCGACCGGGCGTCCCCGCTCGAGTCCAACGGCCCCGGCCCAGGCCTCGGAGCCCGTGAGCGCCGCCACCACCGCTTCCGCGCTGGCGAACCGCCGCTCGGGGTCGCGCTGCAGGCAGCCGAGGATCGCCGACTCCCAGCGCTCGTCGAGGTCGGGGACGAGCTGCCGCGGCGACGGCGGGTCTTCGCGCAGCCGTCGCTCGGCGGCGGCGCGGGATCCGTCCCCGGGCAAGGGAAGCGCTCCGGTGACCAGCTCGTAGAGCACGAGGCCGAGCGCGTAGAGGTCCGCCGCGGGACCCACGGCCTCTCCCCGCAGCTGCTCCGGCGCCATGTAGGCCGGTGTGCCGACGATGGCGAGAGGATCCGACGCCGCGCCATCGGCGAGTGCGATGCCGAAGTCCATGACCACGGCCTGACGCTCGCCGTCCGCGTCGACGAGCATCACGTTGCCCGGCTTGAGATCGCGATGCACGACGCCCGCCTGGTGCGCAGCGCCCAGTCCGCGGGCCACCTGGGTCGCGACCGCCAGGGCGCGCGCGCCGCGCAGCCGGCCGTCCGCCCGCAGCCTGGCGGTGAGGGTCTCCCCGCGCAGGAGCTCCATGGTGAGAAACCACAGGTCGCCGTCCGGGCCCCGGTGCCGCTCGAGCGCGTAGTGCCGACAGACGTTGGGATGCCACACGGCGCGCGCCAGAAGACCTTCGAGCTTGAGCCGGCGGTAGGCGTCGTCGCTGCCCGCGGCCAGATGGAGCGTCTTCAGCGCGACCGGAATGGACAGCACCTCATCCCAGGCCTCGTAGACCTCGCCCATGCCGCCCCGGGCGAGCAGGGATTGCAGACGGTAGCGGTTCGCGAGCGTCGCGTTCTCGGCGAGCCGGGGAGAGGGCGCGGCCGCGAGCGGCTGCAGCCAGGCGGACGGTGGGGCCGGCTCCTCGGGGCTGCGCTCGCAGGCGTCGAGCAGGGAGAGCGCCTCGGCGCGGAGGGCGGGATCGTCGTCGCAGGCGCGCGCAAGGAACGCGGCACGCGCGTCGGGCGGTTGGCCCAGCGCCCGTTCCACCAGTTCCTGCACGCGTTGCCAGCGCTCGGCGTCCATCCGGCGACTCTAGCACGCGCCTGGCTGGCGCACAACGCGGACGGCCGTGATCCACTTCGCGCCGATTCGGCGCATTCCCCTTCTAGCCTGACCGAAGGAGTCGCGACATGCCCAGCACGACCCGCCCGCTTCCCCGCGGCCGCGGCGGAGCATTCTCCGCCCGGCTCGCGGCGCTCCTGCTCCTCTCTCTCCTGGTCCGGCCTGCGCTGGCGCGCGAGACGGGCGAGGCGGAACGCCTGATGGACGCGCCCCTGTGGATCACCGAGAGCGATCAGGCGCTGGCCTCGCTCGGCATCAGCGTGTCCACCGCAGGCGACGTCAACGGCGACGGCTACAGCGACGTCGTCGTCGGCGCCTACCTCTACGACGACGGCGAAACCGACGAAGGCGCGGCCTTTCTCTACCTCGGCTCCGCCGGCGGACCCTCCACCGTCGCCGCGTGGACAGCGACCGGCGGCCAGGCCGGCGCCAAGTTCGGCCAGTCGGTGGCCGCGGCTGGCGACGTGAACGGCGACGGCTACGACGACGTGATCGTCGGCGCGCTCGCCTACGACGACGGCGAGACCGACGAGGGCAGGGTCTTCCTCTATCTGGGTGGCCCGGACGGGCTGAGCGCGACGCCCGCCTGGACCGCCGAGAGCGATCAGGCCGGCGCGTTCTTCGGGCTGCCCGTGGCCACCGCCGGCGACGTCAACGGCGACGGCTACGCCGACCTCCTCGTCGGCGCGCTGCTCTACGACCACGGCGAGAGCGACGAAGGCGCGGCCTTCCTCTACCTCGGCGGACCGGCCGGCCCCGGCGCGAGCCCCGACTGGATCGGCGAGTGCAACGTGGCGACGTCCTACTACGGCTCGTCGCTGGGCACCGCGGGCGACGTCAACGGCGACGGCTACGACGACGTGATCGTCGGCGCGCCGCAGTACACGGACGGGCAGACCTTCGAAGGCGCGGCCTTCGTCTACTCCGGCGGGCCAGCGGGGCTGTCTGACCTGCCGCTCTGGATCGCGGAGTCCGACCAGGCCGTGGCCCACCTGGGCGCGGCGGTGGCCGGCGCGGGCGACGTGAACGGCGACGGCTACGCCGACGTCGTCGTGGGCGCGCCGCTCTACGACGACGGACAGAGCAACGAGGGCAAAGCCTTCGTCTACCTCGGCGGACCGCTGGGCCCGAGCGCAACGCCGGACTGGTCGGCGCACTCGGGGCAGGCGCTCGCGCAGTTCGGCGCCTCGGTGGCGACCGCCGGCGACGTTGACGGCGACGGCTATGCCGACGTCGCCATCGGCGTGCCCTTCTGGGACGACGGGCAGACCGACGAGGGCGGCGTCTTCGTCTACGAAGGTGATGCCAGCGGGCTCGATGTGGTGCCCCGCTGGATCGGCGAGGGCGGACAGACCAGCGCTCTATGGCTGCAGCGTGGCCACCGCCGGCGACGTGGACGGCGACGGCTACTCGGACCTCCTCGTCGGCGCCTACCAGTACGACAGCGGGCAGCTGAACGAGGGGGCCGCCTTCGTCTATGCGGGCGGCGGGAGCATCCCCGGACCGAGCCCCGGCTGGACGGCCCACGGCAGCCAGGCTGCAGAGGTCCTCGGGCACTCCCTGGCGTCCGCAGGCGACGTGAACGGCGACGGCTTCTCAGACCTCATCGTCGGCTCGCCCTACTTCGACGACGGCCCCCAGAACGTGGGCCGGGCGCGGCTCTACCTCGGATCGGCCGCGGGGCCGTCGACGACGCCCGACTGGGAAGTCGAGGGTGAAGGGCTGTACGCGAGCTTCGGCGACTGCGTCGCCGCTGCCGGCGATGTGAATGGCGACGGCTACGGCGACGTGATCGTCGGCGCCGACCTCTACACCGACGGGGAGACGAACGAAGGCGCGGCCTTCGTCTTCCTGGGCTCCGCCGCCGGGCTCGGGGCCTCCCCGGCCTGGACGGCCGAAGGCAACCAGCCGTCATCGGGCTTCGCGTATTCGGTCGCCGGCGCCGGTGACGTGAACGGCGACGGCTACGGCGACGTCATCGTGGGCGCCCCGGACTACAGCGACGGCGAGAGCGCGGAAGGCGCCGCCTTCGTCTATCTCGGCTCGCCGGCGGGGCTCTCCAGCACGCCCGCGTGGAGCGTCGAGAGCAACCGCATTCTCGGCGGCCTGGGGCTTCAGGTCGCCTCGGCGGGGGACGTCAACGGTGATGGCTTTTCCGACGTGCTCGTGGTCGACTTCAAGTTCTCCGGCGATCAGTCCTACGAAGGCCGCGTCGACCTCTACCTCGGCTCGGCCGCGGGCCTGTCCACCGAGTCCAGCTGGCACGCGGACGGCGACGAGAACTCGGCCCAGCTGAACCGCGCCGCCAGCGCCGGCGATGTGAACGGCGACGGCTACTCCGATGTGGTCGTCGGCGTCAGCGGCTACGATGCCGGCGGCATCGACCGGGGCCGCATCAAGGTCTACCACGGCTCGGCCGCCGGGCTTTCCACGCAGCCCGACTGGACCGCGGACGGGACTCAGGATCACGCGAACTTCGGGTCCCGCGTCGCCTCGGCCGGCGATCTGAACGGCGACGGCTACTCCGACATCGTCGTCGGGTCCTCCTACTTCGACGGCGGCGGCGTCGACGACGGCAAGGCCTTCGTCTACCTCGGCTCCCCCTTCGGACTCGGCTACGACCCGGCCTGGTCCGCAATCGGTGGGCAGACCGGCTGCCACTTCGGCGCCTGTGCAGCCTGCGCCGGGGATGTCGACGGGGACGGCTTCTCGGACCTGCTCATCAGCGCGCCTGAGCTGGACAGTCCCGACTTCGCCGAAGGCGCCGCCTACCTCTATTACGGCAACGGCGGCCGGGGGCTGGATCGCCGTCCGCGGCAGGCGCGGGTGGACGACGCCGCGCCCATCGGCCCGCGCGGACTCTCCGACTCGGGCTATCTCAGTCGGCTCAAGGCACAGGCGCGCAGCCCGCAGGGTCGCGCCCGCGTGCGCCTGCAGGCGGAGATCGAGCCCGTGGGCGCGCCCTTCGACGGCGCCGGCCTCGTCACGGGTCCCCTGGCCGACACCGGCGCGCCATCCGGCGCGGGCAGCGCAATCCGCCTGAGCAGCGTCGTCGGCGGGCTGTCGCCGGGCTCGCCCTATCACTGGCGCCTGCGCATCCTGAGCGACTCGCCCTTCTTTCCTCATTCGCGCTGGCTGTCGCCGCCGGACAACGCGCCCCTGGAGACCCACCTGCGGACCCGGGCGACCACGGACGTGAGCGAGCCCGACGGCGGCGGGATCGCCCTCCTGCTCGAGCCCCCCCAACCGAACCCCTTTTCCGGAAGCACCCGGTTCGGCTTCGCGCTGCCACGCGACGCGGCCTGCCGGCTGGCCGTCTACGACGTGTCGGGCCGGCGGGTGGCCCTGCTGGCGGACGGCGTCCAGACGGCGGGGCGACACACGCTCCAGTGGGACGGCCGCGACGAGCACGGCGCCACGGTGCCCACCGGCGTCTATCTCCTTCGCTTCGAGGCAGGCGACCGCCGGGAATCGCGCAAGGTGATTCGACTCCGTTGATCGGGCGCGCGTTGCGCGTCCTCCGTTCGCGTGCTAGTGTGGCCCCCCGGGCGGCCCCAGGCCCGGGTGGGTCGGCCGTGGCGCGAACGATGGACGGGCGATGTCGGACGAGCGGGATGTCACCGAACTGCTCCTCGCCTGGAGCGGGGGCGATCGGCAGGCGCTGGACGCGCTGGTGCCGCGCCTCTACGAGGAGCTGCGCCGGATCGCACATGCCAAGCTGAAGCACGAGCGCCCCGGGCACACCCTCGACACCACCGCGCTGGTCAACGAGGCCTACCTCAAGCTCGTCCAGTCCGAGCGCGTGCAGTGGGACTCGCGCGCGCACTTCCTGGCGCTGGCCGCTCAGGCCATGCGCAACATCCTCGTGAGCTATGCCCGGCGACGGAACCGTCAGAAGCGCGGCGGCGGAGCGCTGCACGTGCCGCTCGACGACGCCGCCGAGCTGCCGGCGGCGGAGGCGGCGCGCATCCTCGGGCTCGACGCGGCGCTGGATCAGCTGGCGTCGCTGAATGCGCGCCACGCGCGGATCGTGGAGTGCCGCTTCTTCGGCGGCATGACGATCGAGGAGACGGCGGCCGTCCTCGAGACCTCGACGGCCACCGTCAAGCGTGACTGGACCGTCCTCCGCGGCTGGCTGCAGCGCGAGCTCGAGCGCGAGGCCTGAATCCGACAGCCGAGTGACGGAGCCTCTTATCCGTTTGCCGAGACGTGGAATCCCTGTCCCCTTCGCCCCGCGCGATGCGTGACAGTCACAGGACTCAGCCTCACCCCCTCGGCCCCCTTGGAGGACGCCATGATCACCCCTCGCCGCTTCGCGGCGCCGTCGCGGCGCCGGATTCCCGCCTCCCTCTTGGCGCTGCTCGGCGCCCTGCTCCTGCCCACCGGGGCCTTCGCCCTGGACCACTCCGGCGCCATCAACAGCCCCGAAACCTGGCACGCCGCCGACAACCCGCACGTCGTCGTGAGCAACGTGAGCCTGGCGACTGGAGTCGTCCTCACGCTCGAGGACGGTGTGGAGGTGCGCTTCAATGGCAACACGCGCATCGACGCCTTCGGCAGCATCCAGGCGATCGGCACGGCGGGCCAGGGCATCACCCTCGACCGCAACACCGGCTCCGACTGGTACGGACTGCGCTTCTACACCAACGGCGGCGGCAACTTCGCCTACTGCAGCATGACGGGCGCCGCGGCCGGCTTCGACATGACCGGCACGGGGCCGCTGTCGCTGGACCACGTGACCA
Organism: Candidatus Latescibacterota bacterium; assembly: GCA_020633725.1. Lineage (NCBI taxonomy): Bacteria > Pseudomonadati > Candidatus Latescibacterota > Candidatus Latescibacterota bacterium. Next base: position 138,107 of record JACKDC010000005.1, on the reverse strand, counting down.
TCACCGATGGCGGCACCGGCGTGCAGTGCAGCGGCGGAACGCTTGCCCTCACCAGCCTCCACATCGACGGCATGAGCGCCGACGGCCTCTACCTCCAGGGCGTCACCCCGCAGTTCCTGGACGCGGCGACCCTCATCGAGAACTGCGTCACCGGCCTCGATCAGCGCAACGTCTCGAACATCGCCCTCACCAGCGCCTTCACGATTCGCGGCACCACCGACGCCGGCCTCTACCTCAACAACTGCCCCGGCGCCACGGTAAACAACGTCGTCTTCGAAAGCTGCGGCGGCACCCGCGGCGCGATCTGGGTGGAGAACAACGGGACGTTCACCCTCGGCGCCGGCAACAGCATCGGCGGGACCGGCGTGGCCTGCAGCTGGCCGCTGACGATCGACCCGGAGGCCTTCCCCGATCCCGGCTGCGTGATCCCGACGACCGGCAACACCAACAACGCCATCCAGGTGAGGAGCGGCAACGGCGACCGCACCGGCACCTGGCCGGCCTTCGCAGGTCTCGACTACGTGGTCACGGTCAATGCCACCATCGCCACCGCGGGCAATCTCACCCTGGGCGACGGCGTCACCGTGCGCTTCAACGGCAACACGCGCTTCGACGTCTTCGGTACGCTGAACGCCGCCGGCACGGCCGGCCAGGGCGTCACCCTCGACCGCAACACCGGCTCCGACTGGTACGGACTGCGCTTCTACACCAGCGCCGGCGGCAGCTTCGCCTACTGCAGCATGAATGGCGCCGCGGCCGGCTTCGACTCGAACAGTGCGGGCGCGTTGACGATGGACCACGTGACCATCACCGACGGCGGCACCGGCGTGCAGTGCAGCGGCGGAACGCTTGCCCTCACCAGTCTCCACATCGACGGCATGAGCGCCGACGGCCTCTACCTCCAGGGCGTCACCCCGCAGTTCCTGGACGCGGCGACCCTCATCGAGAACTGCGTCACCGGCCTCGATCAGCGCAACGTCTCGAACATCGCCCTCACCAGCGCCTTCACGATTCGCGGCACCACCGACGCCGGCCTCTACCTCAACAACTGCCCCGGCGCCACGGTGGACAACGTCGTCTTCGAAAGCTGCGGCGGCACCCGCGGCGCGATCTGGGTGGAGAACAACGGCACGTTCACCCTCGGCGCCGGCAACAGCATCGGCGGGACCGGCGTGGCCTGCAGCTGGCCGCTGACGATCGACCCGGAGGCCTTCCCCGATCCCGGCTGCGTGATCCCGACGACCGGCAACACCAACAACGCCATCCAGGTGAGGAGCGGCAACGGCGACCGCACCGGCAGCTGGCCGGCCTTCGCAGGTCTCGACTACGTGGTCACGGTCAATGCCACCATCGCCACCGCGGGCAATCTCACCCTGGGCGACGGCGTCACCGTGCGCTTCAACGGCAACACGCGCTTCGACGTCTTCGGTACGCTGAATGCCGCCGGCAGCTCGGGCCAGGGCGTCACCCTCGACCGCAACACCGGCTCCGACTGGTACGGACTGCGCTTCTACACCAACGCCGGCGGCAGCTTCGCCTACTGCAGCATGACGGGCGCCGCGGCCGGCTTCGACTCGAACAGTGCGGGCGCGTTGACGATGGACCACGTGACCATCACCGACGGCGGCTATGGCATCCAGGCCACGGGCGGCAGCCTCACCCTCACCAGTCTCCACATCGACGGCATGAGCGCCGACGGCCTCTACCTCCAGGGCGTCACCCCGCAGTTCCTGGACGCGGCGACCCTCATCGAGAACTGCGTCACCGGCCTCGATCAGCGCAACGTCTCGAACATCGCCCTCACCAGCACCTTCACGATTCGCGGCACCACCGACGCCGGCCTCTACCTCAACAACTGCCCCGGCGCCACGGTGGACAACGTCGTCTTCGAAAGCTGCGGCGGCACCCGCGGCGCGATCTGGGTGGAGAACAACGGAAGCTTCACCCTCGGCGCCGGCAACAGCATCGGCGGGACCGGCGTGGCCTGCAGCTGGCCGCTGACGATCGACCCGGAGGCCTTCCCCGATCCCGGCTGCGTGATCCCGACGACCGGCAACACCAACAACGCCATCCAGGTGAGGAGCGGCAACGGCGACCGCACCGGCACCTGGCCGGCCTTCGCAGGTCTCGACTACGTGGTCACGGTCAATGCCACCATCGCTACCGCGGGCAATCTCACCCTGGGCGACGGCGTCACCGTGCGCTTCAACGGCAACACGCGCTTCGACGTCTTCGGTACGCTGAACGCCGCCGGCACGGCCGGCCAGGGCGTCACCCTCGACCGCAACACCGGCTCCGACTGGTACGGACTGCGCTTCTACACCAGCGGCGGCGGCAACTTCGCCTACTGCAGCATGACGGGCGCCGCGGCCGGCTTCGACGTGAACGGCGCCGGGACGCTGATGCTCGACCACGTCACCGTCACCGACGGCGGCTACGGCATCCAGAGCACGACTGGCGCCCTGACGCTGCGCAACTGCCGGGTGTTCGACAATTCGACCTACGGCGTCTACCTCGGCGGGGGCACGATGAGCTTCGGCATCGACCCCGACCAGTGGAACGACATCTACGACAACGGCGGCGGGACCGCCGGCCGCAATCTGCGCAATGGTCCGAGCGACTTGACGGCCGCCTTCGTCTACTGGGGCAGCACGGACCACGCCACGATCAAGGCCGGCATCACCGACCAGGAGGACAACGCCAGCCTCGGCCTCGTGACCGTCACGCCCTTCCTCAACGCGAACCACCAGACCGAAGGAACCGGTGTGGACGATCCCGAACTCCCCGACGGCGCCCTCCCCGTGGCCACCGCGCTCTTCCAGAACCACCCGAACCCCTTCAACCCCACCACGACCCTGCGCTTCGACCTGAAGACGGCCGGGCCGGTCAGGCTGGAGATCTTCGACCTGAAGGGCGCGCGCGTGGCGACCCTGCTCGACGGCCCGCTGCCGGCGGGCCACCAGCAGGTGACCTGGCGCGGCACGGACGACGCCGGTCACCCCCAGGCCTCCGGCGTCTACCTCTACCGCCTCGAGGCGGACGGCCTCCGCGCCGTGCGGCGCATGACCCTCGTCCGCTAGACCTCTCGCGCATGGGGGCGGCGCCCGCCGCCCCCATTGGCAAGCCGGCGCCGTTGCGCTATTCTGCCCTGCCGGGACGCAAGTGACGTCCCACCCCTCACCGAATCCACGGAGGACAAGAATGCGCGCTCTCACGCTCGCCGTCGGTCTCTGCTTGCTGCTGGCCGGCGGCGCGATCGCCAAGGACGAGGCGCCCCCCGCGATGAGCGAGGAGGCGATGATGAAGGCCTACATGGACGCCGCCGCTCCCGGCGAGCCCCACGCCATGCTCGCGAAGGGCGCCGGCACCTGGAACGCCACCGTCAAGTCCTGGCAGGATCCCAGCGGCGAGCCCATGGTCAGCACGGGCACCGAGACGTCGTCGATGATCTTCGGCGGCCGCTACCTGGAGTCCCACTTCACCGGCAGCATGATGGGCATGCCCTACGAGGGCCGCGGCATGATGGGCTACGACAACGGCAAGAAGAAGTACGTCGGCACCTGGCTCGACTCCATGGGCACGGGCATCATGAGCTACGAGGGCGACTACGATCCGAAGTCGAAGCAGATCGTCTGCCACGGTTCCTACGTCGACCCGGTGATGGGGATGGAGATGCCCTGCCGCCTCGTCTCGCACATGATCAGCGACGACCAGCACGTCTTCGAGATGTGGGGCCCCAGCCCCATGGGCAGCGGCGAGGTCAAGTGGATGGAGATCAGCTACACCCGCGCCAAGTAGCGACCACGCGGGGCCGGGCGCGCGCCCGGCCCCAGCGCCTCCCGTCGAGCGCCGATTCTTTCGCCTCGCGGTGAGCCGAATCCCCCGATTTTGGCGCTTCCCCTTGCAGAGACAGTCGCCTCGCGGTCGGCCACAGCGTGTGGCCGACCTGGCGGCGCTGGCGCCGGACGGCTCCGGCTGCGCGAAGGGAAGTTTCGAATGCATGCCGCCTCGCCACCCCGCTCGCCGGCGGGCCCCGCCGGACGCCCGCGCCCCCTGGCCGCCATCCTGATGCTGCTCGCGCTGGCGTGGGCTTCGCCCGCGGGAGCGGACGCCGTGGACATCGACGACTTCGTGAACACGCCGTCCTGGTCCGCCGAGAGCAACCAGGCTTACGCCGACTTCGGCGCCTCCGTGTCCACGGCCGGCGACGTGAACGGCGACGGCTTCTCCGACGTGATCGCCGGCGCCTACCTCTACGACGCTCTCGGGGCCAACGACGGCGCCGCCATCGTCTACCTCGGCACGCCCACGGGACTCGACCCCAGCACCGACTGGTCGGCGAGCGGCGGCCAGGACAACGCCAACTTCGGCCTTTCGGTGTCCACGGCCGGGGACGTGAACGGCGACGGCTACGACGACGTGATCATCGGGGCCCCGGGCTACGACGACGAGGGGACGGACCGGGGGCGCGCCTACGTCTACTTCGGATCGCCGCAAGGCCTGAGCAACGCCCCCGACTGGACGGCGACCTGCGACCAGGCCGGCGGCCACTTCGGCTTCGCGGTGTCCACCGCCGGCGACGTGGATGGCGACGGCTACGACGACGTGCTCGTCGGCGCCTTCCTCTACGACGACGGCGAGAGCGACGAGGGGGTCGTCTACCTCTACCTCGGCGGCCCTCTCGGCCTCAGCCTCGACCCCGACTGGACCATGGAGGGCAACGCCAACCTGGCCAACTTCGGCTTCTCCCTGGGTCCGGCGGGCGACGTGAACGCGGACGGCTACGCGGACGTCATCATCGGCGCGCCGGGCCTGAGCAACGGCCAGGCCTACGAAGGCCGGGCCTACCTCTACCTCGGCTCGCCGGCGGGACTGAGCGCGACGGCAAGCTGGACCGCCGAAAGCGACCAGGACAACGCGCGGCTGGGCTGGTCGGTGGGGACCGCGGGCGACGTGAACGGCGACGGCTACGCGGACGTCATCGTGGGCGCCAACTACTACGACGACGGCCAGGTGGACGAGGGCGCGGCCTTCGTCTACCTCGGCTCGGCGGACGGTCTCGCGGCGAGCCCCGTCTGGTCGGCCGAGGGCGACCAGGCCGGGGCCGAGTTCGGCACCAAGGTGGCGACGGCGGGCGACATGGACGGCGACGGCTACGCGGACGTCATCGTCGGGGCGCCGAAACTCGACTTCTCGGGGGTCGACGCGGGCGTGGCCTTCGTCTACGCGGGCGGCCCCGGCGGACCGGCGACGGCAGCGACCTGGTCATTCTACGACGCGCAGGCGGGTTCGCGCCTCGGCTACTCGGTCGGCACCGCGGGGGACGTGAACGGCGACGGCTTCAACGACGCCATCGCCGGCGCCTACCTCTACCAGAACGGGCAGCCGGGCGAGGGCGCGGCGTTCGTCTACAACGGCACGGGGCGTGGCCTCGACGTCCTGACCCCCACGACGGTCCTGGGCCCCCAGGGCTCCGACCTCTTCGGGGCCGCCGTCGCCTCGGCCGGCGACGTGAATGGCGACGGCTACTCCGACTTCCTGGTGGGATCCCCCTTCTACGACTCCACCGAGTTCCCGCAGGCCGGCATGGCCATGCTCTTCCTGGGGCCGGACGGAACGAACCACGGCACGCCCGACTGGACCTTCGTCGGCGACATGGCCAGCGCGCGGGTGGGCGGCGCCGTCGCGGGCGCCGGCGACGTGAACGGCGACGGCTTCGCCGACGTCATCATCAGCGCGCCCGGACGCGACAACGGCAACGGCCTCGCCGGGCGCAGCTACGTCTTCTACGGCTCCGCGGGCGGCCTGTCGGCCACCCCGGACTGGTTCAAGAACAACGACCAGCAGTTCCCGGACTACCTCGGCGCGGTCGCCGGGGCCGGCGACGTGAACGGCGACGGCTTCGCCGACGTCATCATCGGCGTCTCTGACTTCACCGACGACCAGGCCTACGAAGGCCGCGCGGCGCTCTACCTGGGTTCGGCCGCAGGACTCGCGACCTCGCCCGCCTGGACACGGGAAGGCAACCAGGACTCGGCGGCGTTCGGCGCCTCGGTCAGCTCGGCCGGCGACGTGAACCGCGACGGCTATTCGGACGTCATCGTCGGCGCGCCGCAGTTCACCAACACAGCCGCGGGACAGGGCCGGGCGTTCCTTTACTTCGGTTCCGCCTCCGGCCTCGGACCCTTCGCCAACTGGTACTCCGAAGCCGGCGGCAGCAACGCTCACTTCGGCGCCTCCGTGGCCTGCGCGGGCGACGTGAACGGCGACGGCTACTCGGACGTCATCGTCGGCGCGCCGCGCTATCAGCAGTCGCTCGCAGAGGAAGGCGCCGCGTTCGTGTACTACGGATCGCCCACGGGGCTCTCCCTCTTCCCCGACTGGTGGGAGCGCGGCTACCAGCCCTACGCCTGGTTCGGCGTCGCCGTGGCCTCGGCCGGCGACGCGAACGGCGATGGCTTCTCGGACATCGCCATCGGGGAGCGCAAGTACATCGGGAGCATCGGCAAGGTCTGGGTGTATCGGGGCTCGGCGACGGGCGTCGCGCCGGTGTCCACCGCGATCTTCGGCGGCGAGCAGCTGGAGGACGGCTTCGGCACCGCGCTCGCTCCGGCCGGAGACGTCAACGGCGACGGCTTCGCCGATCTCCTCATCGGCGCGCCCTACTTCGACGACGCCGAGCCCGACCAGGGGAAGTTCTACCTGTCCCTGGGCTGCCGCGGCGGGGGTCCGCCCCGCGTCCCGCGCCAGCGGCGCTTCGACGACAGCGGCCCCATCGCCCTGCTCGGCCTCTCGGACTCCGGCCACGCTTTCCGCATCGACGCGATCGGCCGCAGCGCCGCCGGCCGCGACGCGATCCGCCTGCAGTTCGAGGTCAAGCCCCGCGGCACGCCCTTCGACGGCAGCGGCCTCGTGACCGGGCCCGTCCGGGACACGGGCGCACCCGGCGTCGACGGCAGCGCCGTGCAGCTCGCCGATCTGGCCGGGGGGCTCGATCCCTCCACGCTGTACCACTGGCGTCTGCGCACGATCAGCCGCTCGGTGTACTTCCCGCGCTCGCGCTGGCTCTCCCCTCCCGGCAATGCGCCCAGCGAGGCCGATCTGCGCACGTCCTCGAGCACCGGGGTGGCGGAAGGGCCAGGCGACGGCGGCCCCCTGCACGCCCTGCTCGACGCCCCCGCCCCGAACCCCTTCACCGGGATCACGCAGTTCGCCTTCACGCTGCCCGCACGGCAGGCCAGCCGCCTGGCGGTCTACGACGTGTCCGGGCGGCTGGTGACGGTCCTGCAGGAGGGAGCGCGCCCGGCCGGGCGCTACGCCGCGCAGTGGGACGGCCGCGACGCCCAGGGGCGCGCCGCTCCCAGCGGCGTCTACTTCGTCCGTCTCGAGACGGGGGGACGAACGGATGCGCGGAAGCTCGTCCTGCTGCGCTGAGACGACGCCTAGTAGAAGAGCTTGGCCATCGCCAGCACGCCCTGCTTCCAGGGCACCCGGTGCGTGACGCCCGAGGCGCCCTGGAAGCGGGAGAGGTTCTCCAGGTACCAGTGGTAGTTGCGCAGGAGCGCATCGCGGTTGGAGAACTTCGGCGCGTAGCCCAGCACCCGCTCCGCCTTCTCGATGGAGACGAAGGACTCCTTGCTGGCCGTCTCGTAGACCCACTTGTAGAGGGGCGAGATCTTGAGCGCCTCGAGCACCCTCAGCACCGCGATGGCCGGCCCGGCGGGCAGCGACTTGATCTTCTTGCCGTAGCCGGCTTCGTCCAGCACCGCCTGGAAGTCCTCGCGCGTGGTGCCGTACACCTTCGCGCCGATGTTGAACACGTCGTCCACCGTGGCCGCGGGCAGCGTGGCGCAGAGCCAGATGGCGTCGCAGAGATCGGCGACGTCGAGGTACTGGTACAGGTTGTTGCCGTTGCCCAGCACGGGGAAGCCGTGACCCGTGCGCGCGAAATCGTAGAAGAGGGCGAAGACGCCCAGGCGCTCGGGCCCGATGAAGGACTTGGGGCGGATGATGGGCACGCAGAAGCCGTCGCCGCGCGCGTCCACGCAGAGCTGCTCGGCCGCGATCTTGGCTTCGCCGTAGGGTCCGACGCCCACCAGCGGATCCGTCTCCACCAGCGGATGGTGATCGGGGATCCCGTAGACCGCCGTGCTGGAGATCTGGATGAAGCGCGCCGCCCCGTGCGCCTTCGCGCTGTCGAGCACGTTGCGGGTGCCGTCGATGTCCGTGCTGCGGATCTCCTCGGCCGGATAGAGCGGCAGCGCCGCCGCGCAGTGGACCACCTGATCCACGCCCTCCATGCAGCGGTCCACCGTCGCGCGGTGGCGGATGTCCCCCGCCACCGACTCGACCCGCGGCGCCTCGGGATAGTCGAAGGGCAGCAGGTCGAGGTTGCGGACCTCCTGGCCCTCGGCCAGCAGGCGTCGAATCAGATTGATGCCCAGGAAACCCGAGCCGCCGGTGACGAGAAAGCGCATCCTCAGCTCCCGTGAATCGCCTTGATGGTGGCGGCGACGCCGTCCTCCAGCGAACGGAAGGGCGCGGCGTAGCCGGCGGCGCGCAGCTTCTCGCTGCGGGCCTGTGTCTCGTACTGGTAGTTGGGGCGCAGGCTCTCGGGCATGGGGATGAAGTCGATCGCCGGCTCCTTGCCCATGGCCGCGAACACGGCGCGCGCGAGGTCCAGCCAGGTGCGGGCCCGACCCGTGCCGCAGTTGTAGAGGCCGCCGGGGGCGTCCGGCGCGCCGAAGTGCAGCGTGACGGCCACGGCGTCGTCCACGTGGACGAAGTCGCGCCGCTGCTCGCCGTCGGCGAAGTCCGGCCGGTAGGAGCGGAAGAGCCCCACGCGGCCGCGCTCGGCGATCTGCTCGGCCGCCTTGTGCACCACCGAGCGCATGTCGCCCTTGTGCTGCTCGCCCGGTCCGTAGACGTTGAAGTACTTGAGTCCCGCGATGCGGTCCAGCAGCCCGTGCGCGAGCGCCCACAGATCGAAGGCCTGCTTCGAGTAGCCGTACATGTTGAGCGGACGCAGGCGCGGCGTGAGGGCGTCGTCGTCGTCGTAGCCGAGCGCGCCGTCGCCGTAGGTGGCCGCGCTCGACGCGTAGACGAAGCGCGCCCCCGCCGCCAGGGCCCACGCACAGAGCTCGCGCGTGTAGGCGTAGTTGTTGTCCATCAGGTAGCCGGCGTCGGTCTCCGTGGTGGAACTGCACGCGCCCAGGTGGTAGATCACCCGCGGCGCGTCGAGACGCCCCGCCCGCAGCCGCGCGCGGAACTCCGCCTTGTCGAGGTAGTCCTCGTAGCGGAGGCCGAGCAGGTTCTTCCACTTGGGCCCCGTGTCCAGGTGATCCACGAGGAGGAGGTCCCGCTCGCCGGCCGCGTTCAGCGCGGCCACGAGATTGCTGCCGATGAAGCCGGCCGCCCCGGTGACGATGATCCGCGGACCCACGCTAGTCCCCCCCCCGTCCATAGAGCGTCTTGACGGCCCCGAGGCTGGTCTCGCGCGCTTCCCGACCGGCGCAACTGACGGGCTTCGCGCCCATGGCGCCGCAGGCGCTGGCGCCCGCCGCGCAGGGCGAGTCGGCGGCGAGGCCGACGTTCTGGTCGTCCGCATCGCCGCAGAAGCGCGGGTCGGCGGCGAGATTGCCCGCCTGGTTCGCCTGCGCGGCCAGCGCGCCCGTCCAGTCGCCACCGGCGTTGCCGAAGAGGTCGCTGCAGCTCACGGCGATCGTGGCGTCGTAGCGCAGGTCCACGGCCTCGCCGCCGGCGCCGAAGGCGAGGATCGTCCGCCGGAGCGCGGCGTTCGCGAAGGTGACGAGGGTGAGGCCGCAGCCCGCGGGCGCGTCGTTCCAGGCGAGCGTGCAGGTGGCGACGTCGAGCGACGCGTGGTCGCCGGCGTAGATCGCGCCGCCGCGCTCGCTCGCGCTGTTGCCCACGACGATGTTGCCCGTCAGCGTGAGCGAGGCCCGGTCGACGAAGAAGGCGCCGCCGTAGGCGGCCGTGTTGCCCGCGAAGCGGCAGCCGGTGACCGTGACGTCCGCGGCCTCCGTCGCCGCCAGCGCGCCGCCGCCGGTGGACGCGCGGTTGTCCACGAAGAGGCAGTTCTCGAAGCGCGGCGCGCCGCCCGTGCAGAGCACCGCGCCGCCCCGGTGCGCCGCGTTGTCGCTGAAGCGGCAGTTCGCGATGCGCGGGGCGCCGCTCTCGATGAACAGCGCTCCGCCGTCCGCGTTCGAGAGGGCGGCGCCGCGAAAGCCGATCCCCTCGATGCGGCAGAGCTCGCTGCCCCCGCCGCCGATGCGCAGGAGCGAGGTCGTGGCCGCCGCGCCGTCGATCACGCAGGCGCCGGGGTTGCCGCTGTGGGAGCGCAGGGTCAGCGCGCGGCCGTCGGTGGCCAGGCCCGCGCTGCCCAGGCCGCCGAAGACCCCGTCGCCGAGCTCGATCACGTCGCCGCTCACGGCGAGGCGAAGGGCGTCGGCGATGCTCGGCGTGTCGCCGCTGCCGTCGGGCAGCACCAGGAAGGTGGCTGCCGCGGCAGGAAGCGCGACCGCGAGCGCGGCGGAGGCAAGGAGGGGAACGAGCGGGCGCATCGGGCTCCTCGGGTGGGGCGGACCGGCGCGCAAGCCGGCGCGCCGCAGCAGTCTAGCCAGCCGAGGGGGGCCTGTCGAGGGGGGAAAGCCGCTACCGGAAGCACGAAGCCCTGCCGCAACTCGCGTTGTGACAGGGCTCACGGTACCGCTTGAGGCGGGAGCGACGAGATTCGAACTCGCGACCTCCTGCTCGACAGGCAGGCGTTCTAACCAGGCTGAACTACGCCCCCCAAACTGGCAGGGGGGGAAAGTAGCAAAGGGGCCCGGGCGTGTCAATACTCAGCGGACGGCCCGGTCCGATGGCGCAAGCGGCCAGCCCCCAAGGGCTTCCCCGCTTCAGTGCCAGACCCGTCTGAGGCGCGTGCCCGGGTAGTAGGCCGCCAGGATCTGGTCGTAGGACTCCCCCGCCGCGCTCCGCGCGATGGCCCCGACCTGGCACATCCCGATGCCGTGCCCCCAGCCCGCACCCACCGCCGTGAGGCGCACGAGGCGCCCCTGGGCGTCCCGCTCCGCCTGCAGCTGAAAGAGGATGCTCCGCAGCGCGTTGCCGTCGAGATCGCGCTTCAAGGCCGAGCGGATGCGGTCGCCCTTCACGACGAAGGTGCCGCGGTCGGTCTCCACCTCCAGGCGCTTGGCGCGGCCCTCGGGCGTGGTCTGGGTGATGCGGACGTCGCGGATGTAGCCGATCTTCGTGCCGGACGGCAGCTCCGCCGCCGCGGGCAGGTAGGCGCGCAGGATCTGCCCCAGCTCGCGCGCGCTCCAGCTGTGACGCCAGCGGAAGTACTTGCTGCTGTGGCACCAGGAGCGGCCGGCCGCGTCGGCGTCGCGCACCGCCACGAGGTGGGCCGCCGGCGCGTGCTTCCAGACCTGATCGATGTCCGTCGTGTAGCCGCCGCAGGTGGACGAGTAGTAGACCTCCGCCGGCCGCGCGCCGTCGTAGAGCACCTGCCCCCGCGTCGCCTCGATCGCGCGGTTGGCCCAGCGCGACTCCTCGTGCACCCCGCGATAGACCTGATCGAACACCGTGTCCACCATGTCCCAGGGGCGGTCCCGGCTGTCCGCCAGGCGCTGCAGCGCGTAGTTGCGACTCGCCACGGCCTGCGCCTTCATCGCCTCGAAGCCGCTGGCCTTGAGGTGGCCGATCTCGTGCGGCACCACGCCGCGCAGGTAGAGCTCCAGCGGCAGCAGGTTGAGGCAGCTGAAGTGGTCCCCCTCGCGCCACAGCTTGAAGCGCCCGCGGTAGCTCTGGCCGTTCACGCTCAGCACGCCGCCGCTTTCGGGCTGCAGGTAGACGGCGTCGTGAAAGGGCAGACGTCCCAGCGCCGCGCGCGTGCGCGCGCCGCCGCGCAGGCTCTCGCTGTAGACCTCGAGGCGGTCCGGACTCCTGCGGCTCTGGAAGAAGTGGTAGCGCTGCCCGGTGCCGTAGCGGCCCATCACGCGGCCGCGCGCGTCGAGGGCGACGAACCCGCGGCTGCAGCGCACCTCCACGGCGCTCACGTTGCGCGTGAGCAGGATGCGGATGTCCGGCTCGCGTCCGAGTTGCAGCGCCGGCAGGCGCTCCGGCTTGGCCTCCACCACCGTGCGCTGCTCGACGACGGGGACAGGCGACTTGGCCGAACAGCCCGCCAGCAGCGCGATGCCGAGCGAGACGAGAGCGAGGTTGCGAAGGGTTCGGAGCGTCGTCGTCATGGGGATGGATCCTCGTTCAGGCGGTGAAGGACTGTGCGCCGGGGGCGAAGAGGCCGGCGCCGGCGGCGGCGCGCGCCCCGGTGACGGCGGGCAGCGCGACGGGCCTGCCCGCCGCGGCCTCGAGCGCCAGCACGGCGAAGTCGGCGGCCTCCTTGGCGGCGCTGGGCAGGCCGAGCGCGTCGCTGGTCGCGAGCGGCACGGGCGCGATCCGCGCGGCCAGGCGCGCGCGCAGCGCGGGGTTCTCCGCGCCGCCACCGGCCAGGTAGACGCGATCGACGCGCTCGCGTTCCAGGGCGTCGGCGATCGCGCACACGGTGAGTTCGAGCAGGGTGGCCATGAGATCGGCGTCGCCGTGTTCGCGGCGGAGAGCGTCCAGCGCCGCGGGCGGCAGGAAGCTGCCGCCGAAGCGCTCGCGGCCCGTGGACTTCGGCGGCTCGCGACGAAACCACGGGTCGGCGAGCCACTCGGCGAGCAGCGGCTCGAGCACGTGGCCGCGGGCGGCGAGCGCGCCGTCGGCGTCGAAGGGCTTGCCGGTGGCGAGACGCGCGAGGCTGTCCATGAGCGTGTTGCCGGGACCGGTGTCCCAGGCGCGGACGCCGTCCACCCCGCGGCCCGGTGGCAGCAGCGTGACGTTGGCGATGCCGCCCACGTTGACCAGCGCGCGAGCCTCCACCGCGTCGCGATGGAGCAGCGCGTCGGCCAGCGGCACCAGCGGCGCGCCCTGTCCGCCCAGCAGCACGTCGGGCAGACGGAACTCGCCCACCGTGGGCAGCCCCGTCAGCAGCGCGAAGGCCGCGGGCGAGCCGATCTGCAGGCTGAAGCCCGCGCCGTCGGGATCGTGCCAGAGCGTCTGGCCGGGAAAGGCGGCGAGGTCGGCCACCGGCGCGGGAAAGCGCTCGGTGACGAAGGCGGCGAAGGCCTGCGCCAGCCCGACGTGCAGTCCGCCCAACGCCGCGGCGCTGCACCGCCCGCCCTCGATGAGCGCCTCGGCCTCCAGGCGCAGCGCGGGCGGGTAGGGCGCCGTCGCGAAGTCGAGGAACTCCCAGGCCTCGAGACCCGACGCGCCCGCGCGCAGGCGCAGCCGGGCGGCGTCCAGTCCGTCCAGACTGGTGCCGCACATGAGACCGAGGACGGTCCACTCGCCGCTGCCGTGGAAGCGCATCACGGGCGCATGGGAACACCCCGCGCGGATCCTGTCAACGACGAGCGAGGTCGAGCTCGCAGCGCGCGCTCCAGCGCGTGTCGCCGGCGTCCTGGCGTGACAGGTTTGCGCTCGTCACGAGGCGACGTCCCGGCGGCCCGAGGCCGAGCCGCGCGCCCAGCCGCCAGCCGCCGGCGGACAGGGCCTCCACGCTGCGCGAGAGCGCGTCGGCGTCGAAGAGCAGGAAGGACGGCGCGCCGGGCTCGAGATCCACGCGCGAGAGCTGCAGGCGCAGCGCGGGCCACGGCGGCAGCGGACCGGCGAACTGCAGGAGGCTGCCGCCGCCGGTGGCGCTCAGACGTCGGCGCCAGCTCATGCGCCAGCGCGAGGACGTCGCAAGCGCGGCGCTGAGCTCCTGGCTCACCCGGCGCTCGTCCGCGCGCCGCGGAAAGCCCGGCGGCGCGATCAGCTCGACGGCCACCTGCTCCTCCACCTGCCGCAGCGCCAGGCGCAGCTGTCCCGCGCTCAGCTCGCCGTCGAGGTGCAGGGCGGTCTCGTCGCGGCGGAGATCCTCGGCCAGTCCCAGACCGCGGCGATGGCGACGGCCGAGCCGCCACACCCAGCCCTCCCGCGCGGCCAGGCCCAGGGCCGCGTGCAGTTCCTCGCCGGGGTCGGCGCCGAGCCAGCCCGGCTGGGCCGCGGGGCGCGGACCGTCCAGGAGACGTCCCTCGGCAGCCAGGTCGACGCCGTCGCCCAGCGGCAGGGCCAGGCGCCAGCCGAGGCCCCGGCGGCGGCCGCCGGTCGCGGGCGCGAGCAGGGCCAGGTCGACCTGCGCGCCGCCGGCGGCGCCGCCGCGCCGCAGCCCCAGGGCCAGCGCGCCCATCGCCGGCCCGGCCAGCAGGTCCAGGGACGCCCCGCGCCAGCGGGCCGGCCGAGGGCGGCGCGCTGCGGGCCGTCGTCCTCGCGCAGGACGGCCAGCCCCCCCTGGAGCCCGCCGCCCGTCCACGCGAGCAGCGCGCCGCGCCCCAGCGGCGAGCGCGCCGTGGACAGGCGCAGCGGCAGGGGCGCGGGGCCCGGCAGCCGCGGACGCCCCAGCCCGCTGCGCCGGCGGCTCCCCAGCAGCCAGCCGTCGCCCCAGACGCCGTCGACGCCGCCCAGCAGCAGCCGCCAGCGGCCACGCGTGCGGCCGAACGCCAGCCGGGGCTGCGCGGCCCGCTCGCCGGGCCTGGACTCCCCCGCCACGCCCAGCAACCAGGGCCCGGCGCCGAGGCTCGTCCGGTAGCGTCCGCCGGCGGGTGCGCCGTCCGCCACGCCCCAGGACAGGGTGCCCCCGCTGCGCAGGGGCAGGCCCGACACCTCGGGTGGAACTTCAGCGTCCAGCGGCAACGCCTCTTGGGCACGGACGTTGGCGGATACGAGTACGAGCAGAAGCAGGAGCCGGCGCACGTCCACCTAGCGCAGCAGCAGGCGCAGGCCGTGGCTCGTCCCCAGGGCCGGATGGAAGCGCTCCTCCAGCCGCAGGGCGATGCGGCCCCCGTCGACGCGGACCGCCACGGCCTGCCAGCCCGGCCACTGGCTTTCGAGGCCGAGGGCCAGCGCGCCGACGCCCCGCTCCAGGGCGAGGCCCTCCTCCGCGCCGTCCGGCCCCGCCTGACGGCGCCAGAGCCGCAGGATCCACCCCGCCTCGGCGACGCTCAGGCCGAGCTGCGCCGCCGCGCTGCGCGGCGCGGGCCCGCGAGGCCCGAGCAGCCGGGCGCTCAGGACGCAACGCGGCCGCCGGCCCAGGGCCGCCTCCAGGCGCAGCGCGGCGCTGCCCCGGCCGCCGTCGATGCGCTCGCCGCTCCAGGCCAGCCCCAGCGCCAGCCCTCCCGCGAGACGCCGCCGCGCCCCCGCGCGCAGGCTCCAGGCCCCCAGCGGGCCCCAGTCCTGGCGCGTGGCGAGGACGTCCAGTTCCAGGCCCGCTGCCGCCGCGGCCAGTCCCAGCTCCTGCACCCGGGCGTCCAGTCCGTAGGGCCGCCACTGGCCGAAGAGGACGCGCGGCGTCCAGGGACCCAAACCGTCGAGCGACGCCTGGAGCTCCCGCGGCGAGCGCTCAGGGTAGAGGCTGAGGAGCTGCGCCCGCGCCGGCGTCGCCAGCGCGAGAGCGAGCACGGCGAGCCGGCCGGCGACGCCCCTCACGTCCCGCTCCGCCGCAGGGCGGCCACGGCGCGGAGCGCGCGCGGGCGGCCATCGGGGGACTGCCAGCGCGCGAGCAGGGGGTAGGCGCCGTCCACGAGCTCGCGGCCGCGGGCGTCGCGGCCGTCCCAGACGAGGCGCGCGAGGCCGCTGGCCAGGCTCGCCTCGAGGCGCTGCACCGGGCGTCCCGCGGCGTCGAAGATGTCCACGGCCAGCGCGCCGCCCTCGCCGCGCAGGTCGAGCCAGAGGCGTTCCCGCCGCGGATCGAAGGGGTTCGGCGTCAGGGCCAGGCCGCCGGCCGTGGGCGCCGGCGGTGGCGACGTGCCCGCCAGCGGCGTCGCCCCCGTCGGACAGGGCGCCCAGGGCGGCAGGCCGCCGCTCGGGTAGTCGCGCAGACGCTCGAGGCTCCAACCGCGTGCCGGCACCCAGTCGCCGCGGTAGAGCGCGCCGTCGCTGCGGCGGCCGGCGGCGTCGTCGAGGCGGAGGCCGTCGGTCCAGCCGGGCGCCTCGTCCGATTCGCCGCTGTTGGCGAGGCTCGGCCAGGGGCTGGCGGCGAGCAGCCGGTCCGGATCCAGGGCGGGCCACTGCGCGCGCAGGAGCTCGGGGTCGGGGCAAAGAATGAAGCGCGCGCCCGCGGGCAGCGGCGGAGGGCGGAAGCTCGCCGCGGTGCCGCCCAGGTCCGAGAGCTGGAAGTCCTCCAGTCCCGAGAGCGGCTCGCGGCAGAGGCACTCCACCCACTCCACACCGCCGCTGGTGGGCGCGAAGAGGATCTCGGCCAGCTGCAGCGGGCCGAGGCCTACGGCCAGCGGCAGGGTCAGGGTGTCGGCGGGTTCGCCGTCGGGCGCGAGCAGCGCGATCGCGAGGGAATAGGCTCCCGCGGGCAGGCCCGGCAGCGCGATCGCCGCGCGGGCGCTCTGGCCCGGCGGGAGGTCGGGCAGCGCGCCGCGTGGCACGCCGTCCACCGCGAGGACGAGCGGCGCCCCCCAGGGATCCCGTCCGTCGTTGGCCACGTCCACGGCGAGCGTGCAGGGGGCGGCGGGCGCCACGGGCAGCCAGGGGGCCGCGACCGCGCGCAGCGCGGCGCGGAAGGGCGGCAGGTTGAGCGCGCCGGGACTGGGCGTGGCGGGGAACCAGTCGAGCGCGTTCTGGTCCGTGTCCACGCCGTCGGGCTGACGGGCCAGCGCGAGGCCCGACGGATCGTCGGCGGCGGCCGCCTCCACGAGCGACGGATCCAGCCCCTCGCCATAGCCCAGGAGGTCGAGCAGGGTCTCCCCGGCGAGCAGGCGCAGCGCCTCGGGCCCGTTCTGCATGTCGAGATCCACGGTGACGTCCGCGCCCGCCACCGCCGGCTCCCCCACCAGGAAGAGCGCGCCGGGCGCGAGCGCCAGTTCCCCGGACCAGAGCAGTTCCCAGTCACCCGGCGTCGCGCCGTTGCAGAACTCCAGGCGGACGTCGGCGAGCCGCACGCTGTCGTCGCCGGCCGCGATGAGCTCCACGAACTCGCCGTCGCCGTCGGCGCCCGGCGGGTCGTAGAGCACCTCGTTCAGCAGGAGCCCGGCGCGGGCCTGGCTGGCCAGGATGACCCAGAGCAGGTAGAGACAGAAGGCGGCGACGAGCAGCAGACGGCGTGCGACGCGACCGGCGTCCATGTTGACCTCCCCGGCCCCGCGGCCGAGGAGGACAGCGGGACCTAGACCATGCCGAAGCGCTTCCTCAGTCCCCACTCGAGGCCGAGCAGGGCGAGGAGGAGGAGGAAGGCCAGGGGATGCTGCCACAGGCGCAACACGCTGCGCGCGACGCTGGCGCGCGGGGTGAAGTCGAGCGCGGCGTCGAGCCCGTCGAGATCGCCGACCGCGAGCAGTTCGCCCCCGCTGCGGGCGGCCAGCCAGCGCAGGGTCTCCGGCCGGGCGGCGAGCTCGCGCAGCTCGCGGCGGGGCGGCTGCACGGGCAGCTCCAGCCGGCGACTCAGCTGCTCTCCGCTGGGGAGCGTGGCCGTCAGGCCGAGTCGATAGACGCCCGACGGCAACGCCGGCAGCTGTCCGGCGTAGCCCTCCGCCGCGGCCTCGGGCTGGAAGCTGCCGCCGGCCAGCAGGCTGTCGCCGCGGCTCAGGCTCCAGTCCAGCGCGGCGCCTGCGACCGGGCGAAAGTCCGGATCGAAGACCTCGGCGTGCAGGCGGCCGGGCTGGGAGGCCATGAGCGGTTCGTCGCCCCAGTCCACCAGGAGCCGGCCCGGCGGATCCTCGCGCGCCACCCAGCGCAGCAGTCCCGAGAACAGCTCGGCGTAGAGCAGGCGGCCGTCGTCGCCCTGCAGCCGCCAGCGCCAGAAGCCTTCGCCGCTGGCCGCCACGGTGCGCTGCCCCCCGAGCTCGCGCGCGGCGAGCACGGGGACGTCCCCCACGGCGAGCAGCACGCGGCCGTCGGCCAGGGGATTGCGGTCCACGCGCACCATCGCGGGCAGCGCGCTCGGGGCGATGCCCAGCGTCAGCGCGCCCTGCAGCGCGGGGTGGCGCGTGGCGTCGGGTCCCCAGTCCAGCACCTGCTCGCGGCGCGGCGGCGCCATGCCCGGGACGTCCACGCGCCAGCGCGCCGGCAGGCGCGCGCGGCCGGGGCGCGCCAGGAAGGCGTCCATGATCAGCACGCCGCCGCGCAGGGGCAGGCGTTCGAGCAGCGCCGGATCCCACTGCGGCGCCCAGGAGTGCAGGACCAGCCCGTGGATCTCGCCGTTGTCGGAGCCGTCGGCGCCCGCGCCGCCCTCCGGCGTCCAGGGCCGGCCGCTGGGGGACTCGCGCAGGCCGCCGTCGGGCCCGGCCGTCACCAGGCGAAGGTCGAGCGCCTCTTCGCCGCGAAGGCCGTCCATCAGCGCGGATAGATCCCAGTCGGGACGGCCCGCGAGCACCAGCACGCGCAGCTTGCTCTCCACCACGCGCACGGCCAGGAGACGTCGATCGTTGCCCGGCGCGGCGTCGGGCCCGGCGTGCTCGAGGGCGAGCTCGAGCATGTGCTCGCCGACGCCGTCCAGCTCCAGCGAGAGATCGAGCCGCGCGCCCGTCTCGCCGGGCTCCAGCAGCCAGTCCCGGGCCGCCAGCTCGCGGCCGCCCTCGGTCACGCGAAGACGGCCCTGTCGCGCGGTCACGCCCGTGGCGGCGATGTCCACGGTGAGCGGCAGGCGCGAGCCCTTGCGCAGCACCGAGAGCGCGTCCACGCGGTCGATGCGCAGGTCCGGCGGCGCGACGCTGTCCCCGAGCGCCATCGCGAAGATGGGACGCCCCCGCTCCAGCGCGCTGCTCCAGAGGCCGCCCTCGGTGTCGCAGCCGTCGCTGAGCAGGAGCAGCGCCTCGCCGGGCTCGGCCGGTGGCAGCGCCGCGAGGGCGCCGCCCAGGTCCGTCAGCGGCGCGGTGGCGCGCGCGGGCAGCTCGCCCTCGCGCAGCTCCATCCCGAAGGCCGCCGGCTCGACGCGCAGGCGGCCGCGATAGCGGCGGGCGACGTCGTCCACGAGCGCGCGGGCGCCGGCGTAGCGGCTCGGCCCCGTGCTGTCCGCGCCGGCGGGGCGCTCCATGCTCGCGGAGGCGTCCACCAGGACCCGCAGCAGCGGCGGCGTCGAGTGCGGTCGCTCGAGCACGAGGTCCAGTCCACCCAGCATCAGCGCCAGCAAGAGCGATGCCGCCAGCCGCAGCGCGAGCAGCAGGCGGCGACGCGCGGGTCCGATGGGCGTGAGGGTGCGACGGTAGGCCCAGACGGCCCAGCCACAGAGGGCGAAACCGACGAGCAGTGCGGCGAGAGGGGCGGCCAGCTGGGCGTCGAGCTGCACGTCGAGGGGTCCTTCCGGCGGCGGGCGACTCCGTCGGGAGTCGATCCGCTGTCTAGTCGTCCACGCGGTTTCCGTTCCCGACGCGCAGGAGCGACAGGGCGCGGCCGCCGCCGTCCTCGCTGCGCAGGGGATTGGCGGGATCGAGGTGCAGGGACCAGTCGTCCCGTGTCTCCACGGCGAGCAGATAGCGGTACTCGCCGGGCGCGAGGTTCAGCGTCAGCTCCCAGCGGTCGCCGCCCATGCGCTGGAAGGGGCTGCGCTGGGGCGTCCAGTCGTTGAAGTCCCCGCTGGCGTAGACGGCCAGCGCCTCGCCGCGGTACTCCAGCAGCACGTGCGCGGCCGTGCCCTCCCAGGTCGTCACCGGCTGGCGCGCCGGGGTGCTGCAGCCCGTCGCGAGCACGAGCAGCAGGAGACAGCAGAGCAGGCGATCAGTCCGCGTCGCTTTCGAGGTCATGGCGCATCTCCGCGAGCATCGTCCGCCCGAGCAGCAGCAGCTGCGCGGTGACCAGCACCTGCAACACGCCGAGCGCGCGTGGCGTCCAGCGGTCCACGACCGGCGTGTCGAAGAGCAGGAATGCCAGCAGCAGCGAGTACTGGATGAAGTAGAAGAGCCGTCCGAGGAAGGTGGCGCGCACGGGCACGCCGCCGGCGTAGAGCTTGAGAAAGAGCGCGCCGCCCAGCAGGGTGCCGTAGCGGATGCCCGCCAGCACCAGCAGCCAGCCCGGCAGCCGCTGGGCGGCGGCGAGGGCGACGAAGGTGAGGCCGCAGAAGAGCGCGTCGATGCTCGGGTCCGCGATGCGGCCGAGCTGCGTGACGTCGTTCATGCGCCGCGCGAGGTGGCCGTCCAGCCAGTCCGTGACCGCCGCGCCGAGGAAGACCAGCCCCGCCATCATGCTCTCGCCCTGCAGCACGAGGACGCCCACGAGGGGGATCGACAGCACCCGGATCAGCGTGACGCGCGTGGCGAGGTTGAGGCGCGTGAGGGGCTGTCCCTCCGCGGTGTAGAGCAGGTGGACGTTCCGGCCGAGCACGGCGTTCACCAGCAGCGTCCAGGGCAGGGCGGCGACGAGGTAGACCGCGCCGACGCGCGGCGGCCCCGGCCGCCAGGCCAGCAGCGCCGCGAGGGCGGTCTGCACCAGGAGCAGCGCGGTGGTGTAGCGGCGCACCGAGCGCAGGACGGCCGGCCGATCCATGCGCGCCGCCGCCTCGCGCGCCAGGCGCAAGGCGGCGGAGTCGATGCGCTCGGAACTCAGGCCTTCACCCCCGGCGACGAGGCTCCCTCGCTCTCGGAGGCCTTGAGCACCGCGTGGGCCGCGGCCAGCCGGGCGACGGGCACGCGATACGGCGAGCAGCTCACGTAGTTGAGGCCGACGCCGTCGCAGAACTCCACGCTGCTCGGATCGCCGCCGTGCTCGCCGCAGATGCCGACCTTCAGACCGCCGCGCACGCTGCGCCCCTTCTCGAAGCCCATGCGCACGAGCTGGCCGACGCCGCTCTGATCGAGGCGCGCGAAGGGGTCGGCCGGGTAGATGCCGAGCTCCACGTAGTAGGGTAGGAAGCGGCCGGCGTCGTCGCGGCTGAGGCCGAGGGCCGTCTGCGTGAGGTCGTTGGTGCCGAAGGAGAAGAACTCGGCCTCGGCGGCGATCTCGTCGGCGGTGAGGGCGGCGCGGGGCAGCTCGATCATGGTGCCGACGAGGTAGTCCACGCGCGCGCCCATCTCGGCGAAGACGGCCTTGGCCGTGTCGTCCACCACCTTGCGCTGCAGCGCGAGCTCCTTGACGTTGCCCACCAGCGGGATCATCACCTCGGGCAGCGCGCGCACACCGGTTTTCTGGACGGCCACGGCGGCCTGGAAAATGGCCCGCGCCTGCATGGCGGTGATCTCCGGGTAGACGATGCCCAGGCGGCAGCCGCGGTGGCCGAGCATGGGGTTGGCCTCGCTGAGCTGCTCCACCTTGGCCTTGAGGCGCTCGGCGGGGACGCCCAGCTTGCGCGCCAGGTCGCCGATCTCGCCGTCGCCGTGGGGCAGGAACTCGTGCAGCGGCGGATCCAGGGTGCGGATGGTGACGGGCAGGCCGTCCATCGCGCGGAAGATGCCCTCGAAGTCGGACTGCTGCATGGGCAGGATCTTGGCGAGCGCCGCCTCGCGGCCGGGGAGCGTGTCGGCGAGGATCATCTCGCGCACCGCGTCGATGCGCTCGCCCTCGAAGAACATGTGCTCGGTGCGGCAGAGGCCGATGCCCTGGGCGCCGAAGCGTCGCGCGACCGTGGAGTCCACGGGCGTGTCGGCGTTGGTGCGCACCTTGAGGCGGGCGTAGCCGTCGGCCAGGGACATGATGCGGTCGAACTGCTGGAAGAGCAGGCTCTTCTCCCGCGGCAGGTCCTGGTCGATGAGCACCTGCACGATCTCGCTGGGGCGCACGGGGATCGAGCCCTCGAGCACCTCGCCGGTGAGGCCGTCGATGCTGAGCGCGTCGCCTTCGCGGAAGGTCTTGCCGGCGACCCGCATGACGCCGTGTGCATAGTCAATCTCCAGGGCGCCGCAGCCGGCCACGCAGCTCTTGCCCATGCCGCGGGCCACCACGGCCGCGTGGCTGGTCATGCCGCCGCGGCTGGTGAGGATGCCCTCGGCCGCGTGCATGCCCTGGATGTCGTCCGGGCTCGTCTCGATGCGCACCAGCAGCACCTTCTCGCCCTCGGCGGCGCGGCGCGCGGCCTCGTCGGCGCTGAAAGTGATGGCGCCGGTGGCCGCGCCCGGGCCGGCGTTCAGGCCCTTGGCCAGCAGGCCGCCCTTGTCGATGGCCGCCGCCTTGGCCTTCTGGTCGAAGACCGGCAGCAGCAGCTGCGTCAGCTGGCCGGGGTCCACGCGCAGGACGGCCGTCTTCTCGTCGATGAGGCCCTCGCCGAGCATCTCGGCGGCCACGCGCACGGCGGCGAAGCCGGTGCGCTTGCCGTTGCGGGTCTGCAGCATCCAGAGGCGGCCCTGCTGGATCGTGAACTCGATGTCCTGCATGTCCCGGTAATGCCGCTCGAGCTTCTTGTAGATGGCCACCAGCTCGTCGTAGCACTCGGGGAACTCCTCCTCGAGGCTCGGCAGCGGGTTGTCCGGATCCTTGCTGGCCTTGTTGAGCGGCTGGGGCGTGCGGATGCCCGCCACCACGTCCTCGCCCTGGGCGTTCTTGAGGTACTCGCCGTAGAAGCGGTTCTCGCCCGTGGACGGATCGCGCGTGAAGGCCACGCCCGTGGCGCAGTCCTGGCCCATGTTGCCGAAGACCATCGCCTGCACGTTCACCGCCGTGCCCCAGCTGGCGGGGATGTGATTCAGGCGGCGGTAGGCCTCGGCGCGCGGGTTGTCCCAGCTCAGGAAGACCGCGTCGATGGCGCCCCAGAGCTGCTGCCAGGGCTCGTCCGGGAAGGGATGCCCCGTGCGCTCGGCGACCAGCGCCTTGAACTCGCCCACCAGCTCGGCCAGATCGTCGGCGCTGAGCTCCGTGTCGAGGCTGACCCCGCGCGCGTTCTTCTTGGCCTGGAGCAGCTCCTCGAAGGGATCGTGCACGTCGCCGCGCACGCGCAGCACGACGTCCCCGTACATCTGCACGAAGCGGCGGTAGGAGTCGTAGGCGAAGCGGCGGCTGGTGTCGTCGTGGATCAGGCCCTGCACGGTGCTGTCGTTGAGGCCGATGTTGAGGACGGTGTCCATCATGCCCGGCATCGACGCACGCGCGCCGCTGCGCACGGAGAGCAGCAGGGGGCGCTTGGCGTCGCCGAACTTGCCGCCCATGACGCGCTCGATGGCGGCCACGCCCTGCTCCACCTGGTCCGCCAGGTCCTGCGGCCGCTGGTGGCCGTGCGCGCCGAACCAGTTGCAGACCTCGGTGGTGATGGTGAAGCCCGCCGGCACGGGGATGCCCAGGCTGGCCATCTCGGCCAGGTTGGCGCCCTTGCCGCCCAGCAGGTTCTTCATGCCGGCGTTGCCCTCGGCGGAACCCCCGCCGAAGGTGTAGACCTTCTTCTGGCTGATCTCGATCATGCTTCGCTCTCTCCCACTCTCGGCTCAGACGGCCGAAACGCTCTTTTGTTCGATGAAGTCCAGGGTCGCGGAGAAGTGGCGCAGGAAGGGCGGGGCCTTGACGATCTTCATCCCCTCCAGCTCCTCGCGCTTCTCGTAGAGGTCGAGGAGCGCCTGGGCCACGTAGTTCATGTGCATGGTGGTGTAGACGCGCCGCGGAATCGCGAGGCGCACCAGCTCCAGCCGCGCCGTCCGCTCGGCGCCCGTGGCGGGATCCTTGCCCCCGAACATCAGGGTGCCGATCTCCACTCCGCGCACGCCGGATTCGATGTAGAGGTTCACCGCCAGCGACTGGCCGGGAAAGGCCGTGGGCGGGATGTGCGGCAGGAACTCGCCCGCGTTGACGTAGACCGCATGCCCCCCCGCCGGCCGCAGGATGGGCACCCCGCCTTCCTCGAGCTGCTCGGCCAGGTTGGCCACCTGGCCCAGGCGGAACTGCAGGTAGCGCTCGTCGAGCACCTCGCGCAGGCCGCGGGCGATGGCCTCGAGATCCCGCCCCGACAGCCCGCCGTAGGTGGGGAAGCCCTCCACCAGGATGAGCAGGTTGCGGATGCGGTCGGCGAGCTCCCCGTCGCGCATGGCGAGGAAGCCGCCCATGTTGACCATGCCGTCCTTCTTCGCGCTCATCGTGCAGCCGTCCACCTGGGAGAACATCTCGGCCACGATCTCGGGGACGCTGCGTTCGGCGTAGCCCTCCTCGCGGCTCTTGATGAAGTAGGCGTTCTCCGCGAAGCGGCAGGCGTCGAAGAAGAGCGGCAGCTTGTGCGCGCGGCAGACGGCGCTCACGGCCTTGATGTTGGCCATGGACACCGGCTGGCCGCCCCCGCTGTTGTTGGTGACGGTCAGCATCACCAGGGGGATGCGCTCCGTGCCCTTCTCGGCGATGAGACGCTCGAGGGCGGCCACGTCCATGTTGCCCTTGAAGGGGGCCACCAGGTGCGGGTCCCGGCCCTCCGGGCAGAGCAGGTCCAGGGCCTCGGCGTCGTGATACTCCACGTTGGCGCGGGTGGTGTCGAAGTGGCTGTTGTTCGGCACCACCATGCCCTTGCCGAGCACGGTGGAGAAGAGCAGGTTCTCGGCGACGCGCCCCTGGTGCACGGGGATCACGTGCTCGAGGCCGAAGATGTCGTGCACCGCCTGCTCGAAGTTGAAGTAGTTGCGGCTGCCGGCGTAGGCCTCGTCGCCGAGCATGATGCCGGCCCACTGGTTGTCGCTCATGGCGCTGGTGCCGGAGTCGGTGAGCAGGTCGATGTAGATCTCGTCGGCGCGCAGCTTGAACAGGTTGTTGCCCGCGCGGGCGATGGCGGCCACCCGCTCCTCGCGGGTGATGGCCCGGATCGGCTCGACCACCTTGACTTTGAAGGGCTCGATGTAGCGCTCCATGCTTACCTCCTGCGCGGCTAGCGGAGAGGGGGCCCGGCCGCGGCGGTCGGCAGCCCTTCCGGCAGCACCTCCACCCGCCCGGTCACCCGTCCCGACGCGTCAATCTGTTCAGCGTGCCGCCATTCTGCCACTCTCTCCAAGTCTTTTCCACGGAGTATTTCCCAGCGCTCCAGCAGCGCCAGGACCACGGGTCCCACCGCGCGATCGGAGCCGTCCGCGACCTTGAGGGCGAGCCCCAGGGCGCGCCCGGGCAGGGCCAGCAGCTCCACGGCCTCGGCGCCGCTCTTGGCCAGGATCCGGCCGCCGCCCGCCCGCATCAGATCGGTGTCCAGCCGACGTCGGCTTCCCCCCACCAGTTCGGGGTGCGCGAGCTGGGCCGCGATCACGCGGCGCACGGCGGCTGCCCAGGGGAGCTCGGGCCGCGGCAGGCCGGCGGGCAGGTCGTCCGCCACGAGGGCGGCCATGGCCCGGGCGAGCGCGGCGAGGGGCAGGCGGAAGCTGGGCGCGCTGCAGCCGTCCCAGCCCAGCTCGGGTTGCATCCCGCCGGCGAAGGCCGCCAGCGTGTCGCGGATGAGGCGCTGCCCCGGGCCCTCGGGGTCGCGGTAGTCCGCGGGGGAAGCCCCGAGCGCGCGCGCCAGCAGGAGCATGCCGGCGTGCTTGCCCGAGCAGTTGTGATAGAGCGGGCTGTCGGGCGCCCCCTGGCGGATCTGCTCGCGGGCGCTGGCGCCGTCGAAGGGGCGGTGGTAGCCGCAGGCGAGATCGCGCTCGGCCAGTCCGCCCGCGGCGAGGATCTCCGCGACCAGCGCGCGGTGCCGCGGCTCGCCGCTGTGCGAGCCGCAGATGACGGCCAGGTGCGCGTCGCCGAGGCCGTGCCGCTCGAGCAGCCCGAGGGCGACGAACGGCAGCGCCTGGAAGGCCTTCACGCTGCTGCGCGCCCAGATCGGCTGCCGGGGATCGCCGCGGCTGTCGAGGATGCGGCCCGCGGCGTCCACCAGGGCCCACGCGCCGCGGTGGCGGGACTCCTCGCGCCCGGAGCGCGTCACGCGGGCCAGCTCGCACCAGTTCACCGGTGCTGCATCCCCATGATGTCGCCGAGGATGTGACCGAAGAGGCCGCGCGCGACGTCCCGATCCAGATAGTAGGGTACGAAGCCCAGCACCACGTTGGGCGCGTCGGGATTGTGGAGGCTCACGACGCCGATCGCGTGCCGGACGCCCATCCCCGTGGCGTAGCGCGATTCGTTGTAGTGGCCGCCGTCGCCGCGAAGGTAGGGATGCGACGCCGTCGGCGCGGTCCCCCAGCGGGTGGTCGAATCCGCGGGGATGTAGTGGAGCATCGGGAGCAGCTGGCTGTCGCGAAGCTGCACGGGCGGCGTGAAGGACTGGGCGAAGCGGTCCCAGTTGTAGATCTCGCCGTCGGAGAGGCCGAACTCCTCGTGGACGGCCCCGGGATCGTCCCAGCTCGAGGGCAGGTTGAAGATGGGGCCGGCGTCCTCGAACCACGCGTAGACGTCCGCCGCGAAGCGCAGCGTGTCGGGCGGCGACCAGCCCGTGCCGATCGGAAAGGAGTCCTGCTCGCCGCCGGTGTAGCCGATGCCCGTGAGACCCCAGAACGTGCGCGCGTTGCGCAGGTCCGCCGAGCTCGCGCCGGGGAAGAGGCGGGGGTTCGCGTCCACGGCCTTGGTGACGGCGTCGAGGGACAGGTGCTTCCAGGGCAGGAAGTTCCGCACGGCGGCCGCGGACTCGTTGGGAGAGCCGCCGGAATAGCCCATGTACTTCAGGAAGGCCATCGGGCTCTTCCGCTGGTAGAGCGAGGTGTGCATCTGGCTCAGCGTCGGAAGCATGGCGAAGACGGGATGCACGCCGCAGAGCAGCAGCTCGCCGCCGCGCTCGAGGAACGAGCTCAGGTAGTCGTAGGGGATCTCCCCGCCGTAGGAGTAGGGATCCACCATCGTGGCCAGACGGGCGATTGCCGAGCCGCCGGGCTCCGTCTCGCGCACCTCCCAGAGCACCCGCCGGTACTGCCCGAGCACCTGCATGTACGGCACGGGATCGACGCCGGTCACGCGGAAGAAGTCGCGGCCCGGCACGTAGTCGGGAAACTCCGCCAGCACGATCCGCCACCACTCGTACTGCTGGGTGTTCGAGTGCGGGTAGGTGCCCCAGGTGAAGGGCGCGCCCTGATCCCAGGCCTGGAAGGGGTTCTCGCAGGGCGTGTTGTCGTAGTCGTCCACCATGAGCAGGTGGAACTCCATCGTGAAGGGGACGACGAAGAAGCGGTAGGTGACGCGCGTGCTGCGGCCGCTGAAGTCGCGGGCCTCGAGGGTGAAGCTGTGCGTGCCGCTGGGGAAGCTCGCGGAGCTGGACGTGTTGCCGAGCGACCAGCTGGTCCACTGGTCGTCCTCGTTCAGATCCACGATGTCCCAGCCGTAGCGATAGCCCGTGATCTCGCTGCCGTACTCGCCGGCGGAGGCCGTCCAGCTGAGGTTGAGGGGCTGTCCCTCGGCCACGTCGTAGTCGTAGAACTGCTCGTGGCTGACGTAGTTCGTCCCCAGGGAGCGCTCGTAGATGGTCAGGCGCGGCTGCAGATCGGCCACCACGCGCATCTTGCGCAGGTTCTTGCCGTCGCGGTAGTGGCTGGTGATGGCGCCGGCCTCGTCCTTGGCCTGGACCAGGAAGAGGTAGAAGCCCTCGCCGTCGGGTCCCGCGGGCGTGAGCCCGGTGAGCAGCGCGGTCTGGCCGCTCACCTCGGGGTTCAGGCTGTCCACTTCCAGCCAGTGGCGCCAGGGACTCCAGATGCTGTCGGGAAGGGACAGCATGCGCCCGGTGTTCTGGTTGTCCAGACCCAGCTCGCCGCGCTGCAGCAGCGCGAAGCGGGTGGAGTCCGGGTCGATGACCGTGCCGTCGCCCACCGAGTCGTCGCCCACCCACTGGAAGAAGACGTCCGGCGGCAGGTTGTCGTAGCCTCCCACGCCGCCGATGTCGTGGGGAAAGCGGACCTTCACCTCGGGCGCCACGTTCGTGGCCGTGAAGCTTCGGTGCGCCGGCACGCGCGAGACCAGACCCTCCCGGTCCACCGCGCGGATGAAGAAGGTGTGCTGCGCGCGGAACAGGAAGTGGTCGCCGTAGAAGTAGAGCGAGTCCTGCGGGTCGACGGCCGGATCGGGGATGGAGTCCGCGGTCACGGTGAAGATGCTGTCGTGGCCGAACACATCCGCCCAGCGATAGCCCAGCGCATCCAGCGTGTCGTAGATGTCCTCGTCGATCAGCAGCGGACCGGTGACGCGATCGTCGCTGACGAGAAACTGGAAGCGGTCCACCTGTCCGTCGGGATCCGAGCCGTGCCAGTAGAAGTGGATGCGATAGCCGCTGTCGGGATCGCCTTCGGGCGGGCCCGCCGAGAGCGCGATGCGGGGAGGCTGGTTCGCCGGAGCGTCGCCGTGGATGCGCTCGCCGCAGCCGAAACTCAGCGCCAGCGCGATCACCACGAAGAGCAGCAGTGCAAATCCTGGCCTGATGCTGCCGCGCATGCTGCCTTCCTTCACGCGCACGGCCCTCCGTCCGTGCCGGGCGGAGGGCCGTCGGGACCGTGGGGCGGGCGTCAGCGGATGATCACCAGCCGCCCGTACTCCTCGTCGCTCCCCCGACCTTCGCAGCGATAGACGTAGACGCCCGACGCCACGTACTCGCCCGCCAGATTCCGCGTGTCCCAGACCACGTTCCGCGTATTGGGATCGTGGTTCTCCGTCTCGAAGACCAGATCGCCGGCCACGGTGTAGACCTTGAGCCGCGTGTTCGCGGTAACGCCCACGAACCGCACCACCTTGCCGGGGAAGTTGTGGTAGTTCGGGTCGTCGAAGGCGCTCTTGCCCGTGCGCAGCGGATTGGGCACGCAGTAGACGTGCTTCTCGAGGACCTCGCCGGCCGGACGGTTGAAGACCAGCGTCTCCGCCACGTCGTCGAGATTCTCCTTGGCCGTGCTGCTGGCCACGTAGTGGTCGTTCTCGCCGCTGTTGGGGCGGAAGCCGCGGTCGA
Organism: Candidatus Latescibacterota bacterium; assembly: GCA_020633725.1. Taxonomy (NCBI): domain Bacteria; kingdom Pseudomonadati; phylum Candidatus Latescibacterota; species Candidatus Latescibacterota bacterium. Next base: position 109,228 of record JACKDC010000005.1, on the reverse strand, counting down.
AGGAGGTGATCGCGTAGCTGTACTCGAAGCCGTTGTGCACGTCGAAGTCCAGGTAGAGGCGCTCGTCGGTGTTGCCGAAGACCGGCGTCAGCGTGACGGGATCATAGCCGTAGTACGGCGGCGGCGCGCTGGGGCTGAACTCCCCGCCGATCCACCACCAGTACTGCTTGTCGCGCTCCTCGTTGCGGGAGATCTTCCAGATGTTCACCCAACCCTCGTTGGAGCCCACGGTCTTTCTCCAGACGAGATAGCCCTCGAACTCCTCGGCCACGAGGCGCCAGCGGAAGCCGTCGCCGATGACCCCGGGCGTGAACGACGCGTAGATCCCGTAGGCGGAGGGATCGCTCTCGGGATCCCACTGCCCATTGGGATACCAGGCGCTCGGAAAGAGGCCGTAGGCGCAGTCGATGTTCGTGTCCAGCAGCCGCACCGAGTCCGCCGCCACCCGCGTGTAGGTGGAGTACAGATTGAAGCGTCCGGTCAGGGCGGGATCCCCGGGCGCGTAGGCGAACTCGGGCTGAGGCATGTAGCTCTCTTTCCAGCTCAGCACGGTGTTCACCGTCAGCGTGTCCCCGATCGCCATGAGGTACTGCGGCGTGTCGTACCAGAGCACGCCGCCGATGGTGTGGCTGCTGGCCGTCCAGGCCGCCACGGACGGGTCGCTGGGGCTGGGCACCACGTCGCCCATGAACCGCGCGCCGGAGCTGTACTCGAAGACGAAGAGCTGGTCGCGATCGCCGGTGTAGGATCCGTAGACCTGAAGCTGGGGCGTCACCAGCACCGTGTCACCGGGGGCCGAGCCCGGCGCCGGATCCGGGACCCACACGCCGCCGCCACGGATCAAGGGCTCGCGAAGAATCTGCGTGCCCTGGGGGCGCGTCCATTCGAAGGTGATCATGTCCCGCGTACGCCAGCCCTCGGGCAGGAAGTAGTGCGGCGGGTCCTCTTCCTGCGGGTCGAACTCCGCGGCCAGGCCGAAGTAGGTGAACTCGGTCTGCGGCAGGTAGTAGGCGTTGCTCACCGCGTCGAGATGCGTCCCCCCCACCGGGTAGAAGGGCGTCAGGCTCCAGTCGGGTGCGGGCAGCAACAACGTGTCGGCGAACACGGCGGCCGGCGGCATCGCACCGGGGTCGCAGAGTTGCGCGACGGCGGGCGTCGTCAGCAGCGACAGGCCCAGCGCGATCGAGGTCCAACGGCGCGTCCGTCGCGCCCAACTCGGCGGGTAGCTCATCCCGTCCCGTTCCTTCCTAGCTGTGACCGGCGCCCCGGTCCGCTGCGATGAGCGACGGAGGGGCCGCGGTGATCAGGTCCCACTCCCGAACGATGCGGCGTCCCTCCGTCCAATGCCTCGTTACTTCACCATCCCGAACATGTCGATCAGGATGTGATCAACCAAGCCCTGCGCCTCGTCCTGGGCCAGATAGTAGGGCGTGAAGCCCAGCAGCACGCTGGGCGCCTCAGGGTTGCGCTGCGACACCACCGCGATCGCGTGCTTGTGCGTGCCCGCGGGCAGGGAGTACTTGAGCTCGTCAAAGTACTCGCCGGCGGCCGTCAGCCAGCAGTGCTGGTGGACCGGCGAAGACCCCCAGCGCGTGGTGGAGTCGGCCGGCTCGTAGGTGAGCAAGGGGATGTACTGGTTCGTGCGGTAGTTCAGCGGCGGGTCGAACTTGCTGCGGAAGTAGTCCCAGTTGTAGATCTCCACGTTGGCCAGGCCGAAGGGATCCGGATCGCTGCCGTCGAGGCAGTCGAAGTCCTCGGGGTCGTTGTAGTGCGGCCCCGCCTCCGTGAACCACTGGTAGACTTCCGGACGGAAGCGCAGCGTGTCCGCCGGCGCCCAGCCCACGGTGTTCGGATACACGTCCAGCTCGTTGCCGGGATAGCCCGCGCCGTAGAGGCCCCAGAAGGTGCGCGTCGTGGTCCAGTCCTGGCCGGTCCACGTGAAGGTCCTCGGCGCGGGGTCCGATCCCCGCACCACGGCGTCGAGGCCGAAGTAGCGGTAGGGCAGGAAGCGCTGGACGGCCGCCACGGACTCGCTCGCGGTGCCGCCCGAGTAGCCGAGGTGCTTGAGGAAGGCCATGGGCGTCTTGCGCTCGTAGCCTTCCGTGCCCATGTCCCCGGTGCCCGGCAGCATGGCCACCACCGGCGCGCTGCCGCAGAGCAGCACCTCGCCGCCCCGACCCATGAAGGCCGAGAGGTAGTCGAAGGGCACGCTGCCGCCCCTGTAGGCGTCCACGAAGCGGGCCACGCGTCCCAGCCCCGACTCGGTGGCACCCTGCTCCTTGACCTCCCAGATCAGGCGCTTGTAGCTCGCCACCACCTCGAAGGGCGGCTTGTTGTTGATGGTGCTCACCCGGAAGAAGTCGACGATCGGATCGTAGGCGGGGTACTCGGTCAGAATGTGATCCCAGAACGCCTTCTGCTGCGCGTTGTTGTGCGCGAAGGTGCCCCAGTACAGGGGATTGTTCGAGGTGCCCCAGCCGATCTCGGTGGCAACGTTGGAGTAGTCGTCGATGAGCAGCAGCTCGCGCTCCATGGTGAAGGGCACGACGAAGAGACGGAAGACCACGCGGGTCGTCGTGCCGGAGTAGTCGCGCGCCTCCAGGTAGAAGACGTGGGTGCCCGACACGAAGCTGGTCTGGCTGGACGTGTTCGCGAGCGACCAGCTGCTCCACTCCGAGTCGTTGGTCGTGTCCAGGATGTCCCAGCCGAAGCGGTAGCCCGTGATCTCGCTGCCGTACTCCGCGGCGCTGGCGCTCCACTTCAGGTTCAGCGGCTGGTCCTCGGCGATCGTGAAGTCGTAGGTCTGATTGGTCCGGCTGACGCGCTGGCCCAGCACGGGCTCTTCGACCGTCACCGTGGGCTGCAGCGAGGCCAGAACGCGAATCTTGCGGAGGTTCGTGCCGTCCTGGTAGTGGCTGGTGATCGCGCCCGCCTCGTCCTTGGACTGCACCAGGAACAGGTAGAGTCCCTGGCCTTCGCCGGCCGACGAGGGGGTCAGGCCCGTCACCAGCGCGCGGCGGCCGCCGAGGTTGGTGTCGAGGGAGTCGACCTCGTCCCACTGCCGCCACTTGCTCCAGATGGAGGAGGGCAGGTCGAGCAGCCTGCCGCCGGACTGGGTGTCGATCCCGTAGTCGCCCTTCTGGAGCAGCGCGAAGCGCGTGCTGTCGGGGTCGATGATCGTGCCGTTGCCCACCGAGTCCCGGCCCGACCACTGGAAGAAGATGTCCTGCGGCATGTTGTCGTAGCCGCCCGGCGCGCCAACGTTGGCGGGGTGGTTGATCTCGACGGTCGGCGCGATGGTGGTGGCGGTGAAGGTGCGGTGCGCGGGGATCGTCGAGTGCGCGCCGTCCTCGTCCACCGCGCGGATGAAGAACGTGTGGTGCGCGCGGAAGAGGAAGCGATCGCTGCCGTAGAAGTAGATCGAGTCCTCGGGGACGTCCTGCACGGGAATGGAATCGGCGCTCACCGAGAGGATCGTGTCGTGCACCTCGATGGAGTTCCAGCTGTAGTCGACTTCCGGGAAGCTCTGATCGAGCGCGGCGATCGTGTCGTAGATGTTCTCGTCGATGAGCAGCGAGCCCGTGACCTCGTCGTTGGTCACCAGGTACTCGAAGTGGTCGACCCGGCCGTCGGGGTCGTAGCCGTTCCAGTAGAAGTGCACCTTGTAGTTGACGTTGGGCGCGTTGTTGGCCGGGCCGCTGGAGAGATAGACCTCCGGCGCGCGGTTGGCGTACTCCGTCGTCCCCGGGGTGTCGCAGCCCACCGCCCCCCAGATCACTGCCGAGAGAAGGAGCAGAATCGACGTGATGCGCATGTGTGTCTTCCCGTGTTTGGCGCCGTCCGCGCGGCGCCGATCGACCCGCTACGGGGCCATGTACTGGATGTCCAGGGGCGCGGAGCGGGGCTGACCCACGCGCCCGATGTTGTTCAGGCCGAGCTGCCGCTGCGCCTCGTCCTCGATGTACTCCGTGAGCACCTGGGACGAGATCGTGTTGCAGAACTTCCCGGTGAACGTCTTGGGTCCCAGGTAGAGCGGCGTGGCGGCCGGCCCGTTGGAGAGCGTGAAGACGCCTTCCTTGATTCGGAGCTGTACGGTGAAGCCGCCGCTCGCGGGCGGGTCCGCGTTGCCGGGGAACACGGCCCTCCAGAACTTCACGGTGGTCTCGTTCGCCGGCTCGAACTTGTCGGTGACGAACTGGAAGCTGCTGTTGCTGAAGTCGGTGTCCACCAGATCCCACCAGGCGCGGCCGAGCTGGGCCGCTTCGCCGTTGCGCGCGTCGTCGTGGCCATGGAAGGTCAAGGTCAGGTTGAACTCGTTGTTGAAGTCCGGCGCGCCGCCCACGCTGTTCGGGAGCACGGTGTAGGTCCTGGCCACGGAATCCCAGTTCACGCGCTCGCCGGGCTGCAGGACGAACTGACCGTGCAGGTTGATCCGCACCGGATCGCCGGGAGGCAGCGTCGTGAGGTTCACCGTGGTGGTCGAGTTCACGTAACCCAGCACGATGCTGTCCACGTGCGACGAGAAGCCGCCGTTGAAGGTCACCGTGGCAGGGGTGCCGTCCACGCGGTCGAAGTAGTCCTGGCTGTAGCCGTAGACGATGTAGTTCACCGGCATGATGTTCATCTCGAAGTCCGCGCCGGCCTCGCCGTAGCGGTCGAACTCCAGGACCTGCGGGTACCCCTCCGCGCCGCCGCCCGGATAGCGACCATCCGAATCCGCGCTCAGCGGATAGGCGTTGCTGAGGTTGTTCGTCTTCCAGGTGTAGCCCATCTGGAAGCGCGTGCGGTTGGGCTTCTGGTACTCGCCCTGCGGATCGCCCGGATCGCTGGCGATGAGGGGGTCGTCCACGTCCCAGCCCTGCCAGTAGAAGCGGACCCAGGTGTTGTCGCCCCAGGGCAGCGTGTCCTGCACCGCGTAGTGGAAGCCCGCCGGCGCCGGACTGCCGTCGGGGAAGGTGTCCACGCGCACGGCGTTCACGCCGTAGGTCGTGAAGCTGTCCTGCGGGGAGGCCTTGAAGCGGACGAAGAGCGGGTAGTCGTCGGCGCCGTCCCAGGGCCGCAGCCGGGTGTCCGGGTCGCGGTTGAGCACGGGGGCCACCACGCCGCGCAGGTGGTCGAGATTGGTGTCCAGCAGGGACTCGACGCCGGCCAGGTCGATGGCTTTGGCCTTGATCAGATAGGTCCCGAACTTGTAGCGCGCCTTGATCTCGTCGACCGCATCCTTCAGCTCCGCCGGGCTGTCGGTGGCTTCCACCTGGGCGAGGATGTCGTTGTCGAATTCCAGCGTGACGGCCATGGAGTCCTGCAGGCCGTAGTACCTGGCGTCGACGTTCGCCTGGCCCTCGGGGACGTCGGGCGGCGACACGACCTGGTAGGTCCAGAGCGGTTCGCCCAGCACCGTGCGGGGCTCGAACTGCGGATCGTCGCCGGAGGCCCACCGGTAGCCGAGGATGTAGCCGTTCTCGGTGGTGGCCGTGAAGCGGCAGGAGAAGGACTCGCCCGCGTCCAGCGTGTCGGGCGGCGACTGCAGCCAGATGATCTCCGGACGCGCGTCGACGCTGGAATAGAAGTAGAGCCGCGCGGGCACCGGGTCGCGCTTGCCCTGGTCGTCCACCGCCGTGATGTTGAAGGTCACGTCGCGGGACGTGCCGCCGTTGTCGTTCGCCTGCATCGTGAAGACCGAGTCGGTCTGGGTCGTCAGGTGCGTGGCGTCGAAGAGGCCCTCGCGCAGGATGCGATCCTCGGCGGTGGTCTCGGGGTTCCAGGCCGCGAAGTACGCGCGGGAGGAGTCGGTCCAGGCCCAGAGGAAGTACGCGACCTGCCCATCCGGATCTCGCCCGTACCAGCTCAGGTGAACCTGGAAGCCATCGAACAGCGACTCCACCGGCGCCGCGGTGACGTAGGTCTCGGGCGCCTGATTGCGGTCGAAGAGCTCGGGCAGCTCCCGCCGGCAGCCCAACCCCGTCGCCAGAACCAGGTTGGCTCCGACCAGCAACAGGGTCTTCCAGCGGCGGTCAATCCCCAACATATTGATACGCGCTCCTTCCACGTGGCGGGTGGAGTATCACGGCACGGGGGCAGGCATGAAGTGGGGTAAAGCGGGTGTAATATAGGGAATTGGGGGATTTGAAGTCAACCCGAATCCCCCTTTCGCGAGCTCGCCGCGAGGGCCGAGGCGGCAAGGAAACGGCCCGGCGGCACTGCCGCCGGGCCTCCTCTCAAACCCCCCGCGAGCTCCTACCCCGCGGGTCCCTCTAGCCTTGGTCGCGAGCGAGCCTCGTGTCCGGGTCGCGCCCCTTCGAAGCGGGGCGCGAGAGGACACGCGATTGCGTCACTTCAGGAGGACCATCTTCTGGCTCTCGCTGTAGTCGCCCGCCAGGAGACGGCTGAAGTAGACGCCGCTGGCCAGCTTGGCCCCGCCGTCGTCCCTGCCGTCCCAGACGATCTCGTGCTGTCCCGCCTCCATCCGCGCGGAGGCCAGCAGGCGCACGCGCCGGCCGCTGAGGTCGTAGACGGCCAGGTTGACCTGCGCGTCCTCGGCCAGCCCGAAGCGGATGCTGGTGGTCGGGTTGAAGGGGTTCGGATAGTTGCCCTGCAGCGACGTGTAGGCCGGAACGTCGTCCGCGGCGTCGGGCGCCGTGTCGGGCTGGTAGCTGGCCAGGTTCGCGAGGACGTCCCCCACCATCTTGCGGGAGTAGTCCACGCCCTGCGCCAGGCCGTAGCCCGCGTCCCAGATCTGGAAGTAGCCGAAGGGGTTCAGAAGCGTGCGGTTGTTGTGGCCGGCAGGGCTCGTGGGCGAGCCGTTGCCGTCGGGGTCGCGATTGTAGATGCCCGCCACCGCGCCGGTGCCGCCGTCGTTCTCCCAGGCGTGGCTCTCCTGCGCGAGCGCGCCGTTCACGCCGATCACGCTGAAGTTCTCCACGGAGGGGCAGCCGCCGTCCACCCAGAAGGTCGGCGACGCGCCCAGCCACTCGAGGGCGGGATGCGTCGCGTAGACCTTGGGCACCTTCACGCCGGTCACGTCGTCGATGTACTGCCCGTCGAAGAGCAGGCTCGCGCCCAGATCGGTGCTCAGGAAGCTCTCGCTGTTGCCGAGGTCGTTGGCGATCTCGCAGCCGAGCGCCCAGAGGAAGGTGTCGTGGGAGCTGTTGGAGAGCCAGTCGTCCAGCAGCACCGTGTCGAAGGTCTTGTCCTCCGGCAGCGCGTTGCTGAAGGTGTAGGCTGGCAGGTTGCTGCTGTCCCAGACGATGACGTGGTACTGGTCGATGTCGCCCTGCTCGGCGCGTCCGCTCAGACCGTTGTTGAGGCCGGAGCTGGGCGCCTGGGTCGTGTAGACGTCGTAGGTCGAGTAGCCGTTGTAGCGGAACGCCTCGTCCCACCAGGGCTTGTCGCCGATGTTGTCCTCGCAGTAGAGCATCGTCACGCCGGCCGTGGGCAGGCAGCGCACCGTGTAGTAGGCGCGCAGCAGCGGGTTGGTCGCCGTGGCGTAGCGCGGACGCGTCTCGATGATCCCCGTGCCGGACTCGGCGCGGTAGAAGAACTCGATCACGTCGCCCGCCTCGAAGTACTCGTCGTTGAAGTCGAAGGCGAAGCTCCCCGGCGACACCGTCCCCTGGTAGCTGGCCGAGTCGGCGAGCAGCGCGTTGAAGGTGATGCCGTTGAAGCTGGCGGTGCCCACGTGCGGCGACCAGATGCCGTCGCTGTCGTCGGGGTCGCCCATGGCGGGATCCACGGAGCCCGCGTGGGGACCGTCGACGACCCGGAACCAGCAGTAGAACTCCGGACGGTTCTCGCCCGTGGGGTTGCTGGCGTTGGTGGCGATGCCGCCGGCCAGGTCCATGTTGAGTTCCACCACGGTGGAGTCGCCGATCACCAGCGTGCTGCTGCCCTGCGGCGCGATGTCGTCGCTGTTGTCGATGCGCACCTTGCCGGTGCCGGCGTCGGGAAAGTTGTCCTGGAAGCGGCGGAACTGGTCCACGTTCCAGGCCACGGCCGACGCGTCGATCACCTTGAGCTGCACGTTGTCGTAGTAGGGCGCCGGCGTGTGGCCGGTGCCGTCGCCGTTCTGGTTGCACCAGACCGGACAGCGGTCCACCGCGCGCAGCTGCACCATGAGGCCGGTGATCGTGCCGCCGTTGGCCGACTGCGCCACCTCGAGCGTGATGTTGCGGTCGGCGGGGAACCAGATCTTGTCGTCGCCATAGTAGCTCACCTGGTCGTCGGCGAAGTCGCCGGGACAGGGCAGCTCGGCGGTCACGGCGGAGATCCCCCACTTCTCGAAGATCAGCGAGTTCAGCGGCATGTCCAGGTAGACGAGGTACTCCAGGTTCACCTGCGTGGACGGGGTGATGCTGAGCGGCACGCCGTTCGGATCACCCGCGTGGTGCGCGGAGTCCAGCACCGGGCTGCGGACCGCCGTGTCGATGTAGGGCGGGCCGTAGGCCGTCACCGGGATGGGGTACTCCGGGTTCGTGGTGTTCAGGTCGAAGAACGCCCACGCGTAGGTCGAGTTGACCACGCAGATGTCCTCGGAGAAGAGGCTCGAGTAGAGCTGTCCGAAGCTGCCGGCGCCCGCGGGGACGGTGAAGGCGAACTCGGCCGGCACGACGCCGCTCTCGAAGTCGGCCTGCAAGGTCGTGACGCCGTCGGCCACCAGCTCCACGTTGTCGAGCCACACGGCGCCGATGTCGGTGACGAAGGAGCCGTCCTGGTCCGACCAGCCGCCGTCCGACTGGAAGTGGAAGAGCACGTCGCCGAAGCTCCCGCCCGGGAAGTCCGCGGCGTGGATGGTGACGCCCAGGTCCTGGTAGGTCTGCTCGCCCGAGACGTCGAGGCGATAGACTTCCTGCGCCTGGCCGTCCACCTCGATCTCCACGGTGAAGAAGTCGTAGGTGTCGCCTTCGAAGTCGCTGTTGTAGGCGAAGTTCACACGCAGGCTGTCGCTGAAGCCCGACTGCGCGACGGCGACGTACTGCTGCCAGTCGTTGCCGTAGCCCGTGCCGTGGATCCAGCCGCAGACGCTGCTGCGCCCGCACCAGAGGGCGTAGTCGTTGACGGCGTCACCGGCGGTCCACGGCTGACCCGCGGCGCTCATGTCGGTGCCGTGACCGTCCACCAGGCCGGCGTCCTCGAGGTGCCACCAGGAGCCGTCCTGGACGGTCAGGTCCACCGGCGTCCAGCCCGCCGTGGCGGGTCCGCCGGCGCCGTCGTCGAAGGTGAAGCCGCGGGCGTCGGTGCCGGGCGATCCGAAGGAGCCCGGGCCCGAAGCCGCGAAGAGAAAGAGCGTGTCCGCTCGCGTGCTGGCGGCCGGCGCGAACTCCTTCGCGGGGCCGTCGAGCTGGAGGTGATCGCGAACGTCCAGCGCGGCGGGGCGAGCGGCCGCCTGCAGAGGCAGGGCGAGCGCCAGCAAACCGAGCAGGATTGCGAGGCTGCGTCGAGTCATGGTTTCCCCCAATCATGGGTGTGTGGTGAGGAAACCGGCGACTCGGCGCGGAGTCGCTCCGCCTTCGAGTGGAGCCCCGTGCTGCGGACGTGGGACCGAGGATCGCTTGCCCGGTGTCTCGGCCCCCACTCCCGCGGACCCCGTGGCCCTGCGGTCACCCGATCGGCGGCGCATGCTGCGCCGAGTATCCGGCCTCCGAGGCGAGTCGCCTCGAACAACCGGCAGGGCCATTGCAGCCGCCGTACCGACTCGCCCGCGAGCCGGCCCGGTAACCCATTGCCGTTGGGCCACTTGAGAAATTACTGTTGTCCGCTTGGCTGTAAAAGCCGTAAAAGCTGTTGCGGATCCGCAGAACTCTTTCGGGCGCGCGCCCGCATGCCTCGCATCCCGTTGTCGACAAAGGCTTTCGGCGATCGTTGGGCGGGGTCGCGCGCGGGGCGGAAACCGAAAGAGTGTTGAGGGCAAAAGAAGAGGGGGAGCCTTTCGGCTCCCCCTCTCTCGCATGCTAGCGAGGGGATGCTTGGGTCGAGTGCCTCACGAAGTGTGAAGCGAGACCAAGCATCCACGAGCGCACTACTTGAGCATGACCATCTTGTCGGTGGCCGTGAAGTCACCGGCGGTCAGCTTGTAGAAGTACACACCGCTGGCGACACGGGCACCACTGTTGTCCGTGCCGTCCCAGGTGGCCTGATGGTCCGCACCGGCGGCCATCCGCTCGTTGACGAGCTCCTTCACCAAACGGCCGCCCAGGTCGTACACGTTGAGGTGCACCTGGCTGTCCGCCGAGAGGGCGAACTTGATGGTGGTCGTCGGGTTGAAGGGGTTCGGGTAGTTGCCCTTCAGCGCGGAGCTGGCGGGCACCGTCTCGGCGCCATCCGGGTTGGTGTTGGGCTGGAAGCCGCAGAGGTTCGACAGCACGTCACCGACGAGGCGGTGCGCGTAGCTGTAACCATCGGCGACGCCGAAGCCCGCATCCAGAACCTGGAAGTAGCTGAACGGGTTGAACAGCGCACGGTTGGTGTGACCACCCGGGCTGCTGGCGGTGCCGTTGCCGTCCGGATCCTGGTTGTAGATACCGGCCTTGGCAGTGGTGCCGCCGTCGTTCTGCCAGGCGAACGCCTCGACAGCCAGCGGGTTCGTCGAGTTGACCTCCACCAGGTCGAAGTTGTCGATGGTCGGGCAGCCGCCGTCCACGAGGAAGTAGGGCTGCAGGCCATTGATCTCAAGGGCCGGGTGGGTGGCGATCGCGGTCGGAACCTTGATGCCGGTCAGATCGTCGTAGTAGCCACCGAGATCGAGGTGGTTCGCACCCAGATCGTCCTGCAGGAAGGAAGGCTCATCGTCCAGGTCGCTGGCGAGTTCGTCGCCCATCACCCACAGGCAGGTGTTGTGCGAGCTGTTGTTGAGCCAGTCATCCAGCAGATCGTCGTCGAAGGTGATGTCATCGGGCAGAGCGTTCTGGATCGTGTAGCTGGGCAGGTCACCGCTGTCCCAGGTGATCACAGTGTACTGATCGATGTCACCGATCTCCGCGCGGCCGCCGAGTCCGTTGTGCAGACCCGAGCTGGGCGCCTGCGTCGAGTAGATGTCATAGCCATCGTACCCGTTGTAGCGGAACGCCTCCTCCCACCAGGGCAGGATCGCGTTGCGGTCGTCGCAGAACAGCATCGTGGCGCCGGCCGTCGGCAGGCAGCGAACCCGGTAGTAGGAGCGCAGCAGAGGATCCGTGCTCTCCGCGTAACGGGGACGCGTCTGCGTCGTGGCGTTGCCCGACGTGCCCTTGTAGTACAGCTCGATGATGTCGCCACCCTCGAAGTAGTCCTCGGCGAAGTCGAAGGCCCAAGCGCCGGGGCTGTTCGTGCCCTGGTAGCGGCACGTATCGGCGATCGCGACGTTCCAGGTCTCGCCATTCACAACGGCGGTGCCGACGTGGGGCGAGTAGATGCCGTCGCTGATGTCCGGGTCGCCCATCGCGGGGTCGGTCGAGCCCATGTGCGGGCCGGCCACGACGCGGGAGTACATGTACAGCGAAGGACGGGTCTCTCCAGGGACGCTCGTCACGTCGGGCATGATGCCGCCGTCCAGGTCCATGTTCAGCTCGATACGGGTCGAGTCGCCGATCACCAGCGTGGTGCTGGCGGTGGGCTGCACGTCGATGGAGCTGTCGATGCGGACCTTGCCGGTGCCCGCCTCGGGGAAGTTGTCCTGGAAGCGACGGAAGACGTCGATGTTCCAGGCGATCGCCGAGGTGTTCACGACCATCAGCTGGACATTGTCGAAGTAGGGCGCCGGGGTGTGGCCCGTACCGTCACCGTTGGTGTTGCACCACACGCCGCACTGGTCGACGGTGGTCAGACGCACATCCAGACCGGTGATCGTGTTGGGGCCGGCCGACGTCGCGACGTCGATCGTGCCATCGATGTTCCACTGGGCCCAGGCGTTGTCGTCACCGTAGTAGACCGTGTTGTCGTTGGCCCAGGGACCCGGGCAGCTCAGCTCGACGGTCTCGGCGGAGATGTAGTACTGGTAGAAAATCAGCGCGTTCAGAGGCAGATCGCGGTAGACGTCCCAGTACAGCAGAACCTGGCTGTCCGGACCCATGACGCTCTGAACCGACACGCCCGTGGCGTCGTCCAGGGCGTGCGCCCGGTCGAGGATCGGGCTCTGGATGCCGTTGTCGAAGTAGGGCGGGCCGTACGCGGTCACCGGGATCGGGTACTGCGGATCGGTGGTGTTCAGATCGAAGAACGCCCAGGCATAGGTGCCGTTGGTGAAGCAGACGTCCTCGGAGAACAGACCGGAGTACAGCGCACCGTAGATGCCGGCACCGGCCGGGCTCGTCGCGTTGAACTCGGCGGGCTCGTTGCCATCGTCGAAGTCCCACGCGGAACCGGCGACGCCGTCCACGAACAGGGCCACGTTGTCGATCCAGACGGCGCCGATATCGGTGATGAAGGAGCCGTCCTGATCCGACCAGCCGCCATCCGACTGGAAGTGGAAGATGACCTTGTCGGAGCCGTCGGTCAGGGTCTGCGAGTAGTGCAGAACCGCCTGCTCGCCGCTGACCGCATTCTGGAAGAGCTCGACGGGGTCGTTGGCGCCCATCTTCGAGAACAGCGTGAAGAAGTCGAAGGTGTCACCCTCGAAATCGCCAACGTAGTCGAACTCGACGCGGATGCTGTCGGTGTAAGCCGGCAGCGACAGCTCGAGGTCCTGGTTCCAGCTCGTGCCGTAGCCAGTGGGATTGATCCAGCCGCACTGGTCGAACTGGCCGCACCACCAAGCATAGTCGTTGGCCGTCGTGCCGCCGCCGAAGTCGCCGGCCGACTGCAAGTCGGTGCCGTGACCGTTGGTCAGCGTCAGGGCCTCGACATGCCAGTAGTCGCCGGCCTGAGCGGTGAGATCGAGCGTGGTCCAGCCGGCCGTCGCGGGCCCGCCGGAACCGTTGTCGAAGGTGTAGCCACGCGCGTTGGTACCGGGCATGCCGTAGGCACCGGGACCGGAGCTGGCGAACAGGAAGAGCGTGTCTTCCCGGGTGTTCGCAGCCGGCACCTCGGTGACCGACGGGGCGTAGTACTGGAAGTTCACACGCGTGTCCTTCACGACATCGCGCGCGAGCCCAGCATTCGCCGCCAGGGCCACGAGAGCGAGGCTAAGGGTCAGAGAGAGGATCCTCTTCATGTTACCCCCCATTTAGGCAATGGTTGTTCGAGACGAATCAGTCGGGCCAGATCCGGATCCAGCCCGTGGGGCAGCTTGGACAGAAACTTCGCACCCCCGAGACCGCTATGATCCGGGACGGGGGCCCCCGCCCGGAAGCGCTGCGGCACCGCAGGATCGCCGCAACCGTCTCCGGGAGTCCCTGGACACGACGTGATAAGCACCAGGAAGGCTTGGCATTTCCCAACCTGCTCACTCGGGCCCAGACACGAAGGCCTAATCCAAGTTGTAATAGTTTACCTGCGTTGGAGTTGGGCTGTCAAGCCGCGAGGATGTTACGCCCCCGCGCTACCCATCGATTCCCAGAATGCCCTTGACAGCCGATCCGCGGATGTGCGGGGCGCAGGCGAACCGAGCGTGGCTCAGCGGACCGGCGCCGTCCCCTCCCGCTCGCCCTCCAGCACGACCCGCGAGAAACTCGCGAAGTGGAGGAAGATCTGCGCCAGGTTGCGCAGGAAGGCCAGGCGGTTCGCCCGCAGCCCCGGATCCTCGGCGTTGACCATGACGCCCTCGAAGTAGGCGTCGATGGCCCCGCCCAGATCCGCCAGCCGGCGATAGGCGCTGCCGTAGTCCCGCACCTGGGCGGCCGCGTGCAGTGCCGCCGTCGCCGCCGCCACCTCGGCGTGGAGCTCCCGCTCCGGCGCCTCGACCAGGGCGGCGGGATCGTAGTCGTAGGGCAGGCCGGCACCGCCGCGGGCCCAGCGTTCGAGGTCGGGGAAGGCCCGGTCCGCGCTGGGCGCGATCTCCGCCTTCGCCAGGATGTTGCCCACGCGGCGCGCGCCGATCACCAGCTGCTCGAACGCCGCGTCGCCTCGCAGCCCGTTCAGCGCCAGGGCCCGCCCCCGCAGATCGAGGACCCGCGTCTCGCCGCTCTCCACCACCGCGTCGAAGATGTCCGCGGCGACGCCCTCCTCCTCCAGCAGCCCGCGGAAGCGGCCCAGCATGAAGTCCATCAGGGCGGGGCGCAGCTCGCCGGCGCGGAGCTGGGGGAAGCCCGCGATGGCCGCGTCGAGCAGGTCGGCCAGGCAGAGCGGCAGTTCCGTCTCCACGAGCAGCCGAAGCGTGCCCAGGGCCTGACGGCGCAGCGCGTAGGGATCCTTCGAGCCCGTGGGCGCAAAGCCCGCCGACCAGAAGCCCACGAGGGCGTCCAGGCGATCGGCCAGCGCGAGCACCGCGCCCTCGCGGGTCGCCGGCAGGCGGTCGCCGGCGAAGCGCGGCAGGCAGTGCTCGTGCAGCAGCGCGGCGCGCGCGGGGGCGACGCCCTCCGCCAGCGCGTACTCCCGTCCCATCAGGCCGGACAGCTTGGTGAACTCCTTGCCGTCCTTGATCATCTCGCTGGCCTGGTCGGCCTTGCAGTAGCGCGCGGCCCAGTCGAGCGCGTCCGCGTCCAGCGCGGGGCCGTCCGCCGGCAGCTGCTTCGCGATCGCGGCCGCCAGGACGCGCAGCCGCTCGCAGCGCTCGGCCAGGCTGCCGTAGCCCTCCATCCACAGCACGCTCTCGAGCCGCGCGCGGAGGCCCTCGAGGCCCGCGCGGCAGTCCTCGTCCCAGTAGAAGCGCGCGTCCGCCAGGCGGGCGGCCAGCACGCGCTCGTTGCCCTTGCGCACGACGTCGGGTTCGGGGCGCTCGCCGTTCAGGATCACGACGAAGCGCGGGAGCAGCGCGCCGTCCGCGCCCTCCACCGAGAAGTAGCGCTGGTGGGACTTCATGGCCGTGGTGACGACCTCGCGCGGCAGCGCCAGGCTGGCCTCCGCGAAGCCGCCCACCAGGGCCACGGGCCACTCGCTGAGGTAGTTGACCGTGTCGGCGAGCTCGTCGTCCTCGACGAGGCGGCCGCCCTCCGCCGCCGCCGCGCGGCGGGCGGCGCCCAGCAGCGCCTCGCGACGGCGCGGCGGATCCGGCTCCACGCCGATCTGGCGCAGGCGCGCGGCGTAGTCCGCGGCGCGCGGGATGTCCACGCGCTCCACCCCGGACTGCCGCCGGCCCCGGCTCTCGCGGCCCGCCTCCAGCGCGCCCAGGCGCAGGGGCAGCACCGCGTCGCCGAGCAGGGCGACGATCCAGCGGATCGGCCGCGGGAAGCGCAGGGCGCCGTCGCCCCAGAGCATCGTCTTGGGCCAGCGCAGGCCGGTGACGAGCGCGGGCAGCTGCTCCGCCAGCAGTTCCGCGGCCTCGCGGCCGCGCAGCTGCCGCCGCAGGGCGACGTAGCGGCCCTTGGGAGTGTCGACGACGTAGAGGTCCTCGGGCGCGCCGCCCTGGCCGCGGGCGAAGCCGAGCGCGGCCTTGGTGGGCTCGCCGTCCTTGAAGGCCGCCGCTTCGGGCGGGCCGGTCACCTCTTCGTCGCGGTCCTCCTGCCGCAGCTGCAGGCCCTCCACCAGCAGGGCGAGACGGCGGGCGGTCGCGAATCGCTGGATGCCCCGCTGCGCCAGCCGCTGCTCGGCCAGCCAGGCCTCCAGGCCCTCGGCGAGCTGGGCCAGCGCGCCGGGCAGGTAGCCCACCGGGATCTCTTCGGTGCCGATCTCGAGGAGGAAGTCCTGCTCAGGCATCCCGCGTCACCGTCCCCTTCGCGAGCAGCGGGAAACCGAGCGCCTCGCGCTGGGCCATGTAGGCCCGCGCCGCGCGCCGCGCGAGATTCCGCACCCGCGTGATGTAGCCCGTGCGCTCGGACACGCTGATCGCGCCCCGCGCCTCCAGCACGTTGAACATGTGCGAGCACTTGATCACGTAGTCGTAGCCCGGAGCCACCAGACCCGCCTCCAGCAGGCGCTCGGCCTCGGCCTCGAAGCGGCCGAACAGCTCGAAGTGCAGCGGCACGTCCGCGTGCTCGAAGTTGAAGCCGGAGAAGTCGCGTTCGAAGGCGCCGTTGACGTCGCCCCAGGTGAGCCCGCCGCCCCAGTCCAGGTTCATCACATGGTCCACGCCCTGCAGGTACATGCAGATGCGCAGCAGCCCGTAGGTGAGCTCGGCGGTCACGGGACTCAGCTCGTAGCCGCCCACGGACTGGAAGTAGGTGAACTGCGTGATCTCCATGCCGTCGAGCCAGACCTCCCAGCCCAGACCCGACGCCCCGAGGGTGGGACTCTCCCAGTCGTCCTCCACGAAGCGGATCTCGTGCCGCTCCAGGTCCACGCCCATGTGCTGGAGACTGCGCAGGTAGAGGTCCTGGACGTCCGGCGGCTCCGGCTTCAGCACGACCTGGTACTGCAGGAACTGCTGCACCCGGTTGGGATTCTCGCCGTAGCGCCCGTCCTTGGGACGCCGGCTGGGCTCCACGTAGGCCGCGCGCCAGGGCTCGGGGCCGAGGACGCGCAGGAAGGTCGCGGGATTGAAGGTCCCCGCCCCCACCTCCGAGTTGTAGGGCTGCAGCAGCACGCAGCCCTGCTCGGACCAGAACTGGGACAGGCGCAGGATCATGTCCTGGTAGGTCATCGCACTCCTTCTTCCTTCCGCAGCGCTAGCCGGACGGGTCCTCGTCCGCCGGCAGCCCGCCCAGCATGGCCAGGGAGCGCGGCAGGCGATAGCCGGGCAGATGACGGCTGAGGGCGAGGTGCAGCAGACGCCCCACCCGGGCGCGCGCCGCCGGCGGCGGCAGGTGCCCCGAGAGGGCGGCGGGCCGGGCGAGGAAGATGGACAATAACCAGTCCCTTTCCTCGGGCGCAAGCGGCAAACCCTCGTCGGGATGCCGCGCGCAGGCGAAGACGCCCTCGCCGGGCAGGAAGCGCAGCGTGTCCCGCGCCATGGGTCCGCCGCAGAGGCCGCAGCGCTCGAGGTCCGTGCCGGCGGACACGCCGTGCAGGCCGAGCAGCCCCACCTCGAAGGAGAAGAAGGACGCCCAGCCCGGCTGCGCCGCGCCGGTGAAGAGGTCCAGGTACTCGTCCAGCAGGGGGTAGAGCCCCTCGAGCGCCTCGCCCTCCTCGGTGGTGGCCATCACCAGCTCGAGCGCGGCCAGGCGCAGGCAGAGCGGCTCGAGCGCGGCCTCGGGACGGGGCAGCGCCCCGCGCGCCGTGGCCTCGCGCAGCAGATGCAGCCCCCCGCGGCTCTTCAGGTAGATCAGCAGATCCAGCGCGGCGCCGGCCTGCAGCAGACCCCGCAGCCGGTTCTTGCCCTCGCGCGCGCCCTTGGCCACGGCCCTGAGCAGCCCGGCCTCCTCGGTGAGCAGCACGGCGATGAGACTCGTCTCCCCCAGCGCGTAGGTGCGCAGGACGCGGGCGGGCGTGCGCAGGAGGGCCATGGCGCTCAGGTCAGCAGGAAGCTCAGCTGATGGGCGATGAGCATGTAGATGGTCAGGTCCACGACGTCGTTGGTGGTGGTGACGAAGGGCCCGGTGGCGTAGGCGGGATCCACGCCGATGGCCGAGAGCACGATCGGCACCAGCGTGCCCGTGGTGGTCGCCCAGACCACGACGCTCAGCATCGAGAGCGACACCACCGTGCCCAGCCCGCGATCGCCCAGCCAGATCCAGACGACGAAGTAGGAGATCACCCCGATCACCAGGCCGTTCAAGCCCGACACGGTCAGCTCGCGCAGCATGCGCAGCCGCAGGCTGCGGCTCTTGACCTCACCGGTGGCGAGGCCGCGGACCATGATCGTGGCCGACTGGATCCCGATGTTCCCGCCCAGCGCCGTGATCACGGGGACGAAGAAGGCCAGCGTCAGCACCTGGCTCAGCGCGAGCTGGAAGTGGGCCAGGATGCGCGCGGAAAGCAGCCCGCCGAAGAGGCCGAGGATCAGCCAGGGCAGGCGGCCCGCGCTGATGCTGAAGAGGCTGCGCGCGTGGAAGGAGAGCGCGTCCACGCCCACCGCGCGCGAGAGGTCTTCCCAGGCCTCCTCGTCGATGACGTCGAGGACGTCGTCCACGGTGATGCGGCCCACGAGGACGCCCTCCGCGTCGACCACGGGCGCGGAGACGATGTCGTACTTGCGGAAGAGCGCCGCCACCTCCTCCTGGTCCATCGACGGCGTGACGGTCACCGGCACCGGCTCCATCAGCGCCTTGAGCGGCATCCCCGGGCGCGCCAGCACCATGTCCCGCAGGCTGAGCACGCCCTGGAGCTTCCGCGCGTCGTCCACCAGGTAGACCGAGTAGAGCTGCTTCACCTCGTCGGCCTTGGCGCGCAGCTCCTCGATGGCCTCGGCCACCAGCGCATCCTGGTTGATGGCCGCGAGCTCGGCCATCATCAGGTCGCCGGCGGTGTCCTCCTCGTGCTGAAGGAGTCCGCGCACCTCCTCCTCGGTCTCGTCCTCGAGGAGGTCGAGGACGCGCTCCTGCTCCTCGGGCTCGAGGTGGCGGATGGTGTCGGCGGCCTCGTCGGAGTCCATCTCCTCGACGATCTCGGCCAGCTCGCGATCGCTCAGCGCGTCGGCGATCTCTTCCTGGATGTGCTCGTCGACGCCGCCCAGCACCTCGGCCGCCATCTCCGGCTCGAGCAGGCGCAGGACCTCCTGGCGGCCCTCGCTGTCCATCTCGCCGAAGAGCTCCTCGACCTCCTCGGCGGGCAGCTCCGCCAGGAGCGCGCGCAGCTCGGCCGCGCGCGACTCGCCCGCGTCCAGCAGCGTCTCGATGCGCTCCAGCAGTTCGGCCAGGCGCTCGCTCACGGCCGCGGCTCCGGGACGGGCCGGCGGGCGGGCGCCGGCGCGGACGCGAGGGGCGTGGGAACGAAGGCGCCGCCCGAGATGATGACCTTGAGCGCGTCCTCCACGCTGAGGTCGAGGATGCGCAGGTCGCGCTCGGGGACCAGGAGCAGGAAGCCCGACGTCGGGTTGGGGCTCGTGGGGACGAAGACGTTGAGCAGGCGCTCGCCGTCGGGGTCGGCCGCGGGCGCCCAGCCCTGGGGCGTCACGCCGGACACGAAGCCGAGCACCCAGATGCCGCGGCGCGGGTACTCGAAGCTGACGACGCTCTTGAAGGACTGCGTGTTGTCGCGCACGAAGACGTCGAGGATCTGCTGCACGGCGCGGTAGATCTTCCCGGCCAGGGGCACGCGCGTCACGAGGAGCTGGTAGAGATTCAGCAGCCGCCGGCCGACGAAGTTGCCAGCGATGCTCCCCGCGATGATGAGCAGCAGCACCACCACGAGGAAGCCCAGCAGGGGCACGTCGAAGCCGAAGAGCCGCCGCTGCAGCGGGTCGAGGATGTTGTCGACGCCGTTCACGATCTTCCACAGCAGCCAGCCGGTGACCACCGTGGGCAGCGTGACGGCCACGCCGGCCATCAGGTACTTGCGCAGGCGCCTCATGCGCCCTCTCCCGCGGCGCCGGCCTTGCCCTGCTCGCGCACGGACGCGGCCAGGCCCTCGCCCATCATGATCACCTTGGCGATGCGCTGGCGCTGGACGCTCTCCACGCGGAAGGTGAAGGGCTCGAGCGCGAGCTCGTCGCCGGGCTTGAGGATGCGCCCGCAGTGGTAGAGCAGCAGGCCGCCCAGGCTCTCGAAGTCCTCCTCGCGCTCCACGAAGGTGTGGCCGACGATCTCGCCGAGCTCCTCCAGGTCGATCTTGGCGTCCACGCGGGCGGTGTTGTCGTCGATGAGCTCGAAGAGCCGCTCGTCGCGGTCGAACTCGTCGCGGATCTCGCCCACGATCTCTTCCAGCAGATCCTCCAGCGTGACGATCCCCGCCGTGCCGCCGTACTCGTCCACCACGATCGCCAGGTGCTGGCGCAGCGACTGGAAGCGGCGCAGCAGGTCGCCGGCCATCTTGGTCTCGGGCACGAAGTAGGGACGCCGCATCATGGACATGAGCGGCGCCGCCTGCGCGCCCTGGCTGCTCTCGGGGCGCAGCAGATCCTTGGCGTAGAGGATGCCCACCACGTGGTCCAGCGAGCCCTTGTAGACGGGAATGCGGCTGTGCCCGCAGGAGCCCACGAACGCGCGGGCCTCGGCGTAGGGCGTCTCGACGTCGAGGGCCTTCACGTCGATGCGAGGAATCATGACCTCGCGCACCGGCGTGTCGCGCAGCTCGACGATGGACGCGATCATCTCCCGCTCGCCCTCGGCGAGGATGTCCTCCCCCCCCACGTGCTCGACGAAGTCCTGCACCTCGCGCGCGGACACCAGGGGCCCCAGGGACTCGAGCCCCCGGCCCAGCCTGAGGCGCCGCAGCAGCGGTCCGAAGAGCACGTTCAACGGGTAGAGCAGGAAGAAGGCGGGGATGTAGACCCAGCCCAGCAGTCGCGTGAGCGTGCCGGGGTAGCGGGTGCCGAGGGCGCGGAAGAGCGTGATGGCCAGCAGCACCACCAGCACCAGGGCCAGCCAGAGCAGCACGAGCAGGGGCGCGGACAGGCGGCCGTCGGCGTCCGCCAGCAGCGGACGGAAGCGCAGCGCCCCGAGCATCAGGCTCGCCGCCATGGCGAGGAAGGGAAAGAGCAGCAGCGTCAGCGCGAGCTGGGCGGGCCAGTGCTCCTGGATGCGGGCGAGCACGCCGCGGCCGTCGCCCTCGAAGGCCTGGGGCTCCACGCGCAGCAGCGTGGTGAAGGCGGCGGCCGCCGCCGACAGCAGGCAGGTGGCGGCCAGGGCCAGCAGAAACCAAAGCGAAGCGGCGTCCACCGTGTCAGCTCCTTCTCTCGCGCGACCGGAAGCGCGCGGCGATGCGGCGCCGGTAGGGCGCCTCGGCGGACGCCATGCGCGCCGCCTCCTCGTCCTCCTCGTGATCCATGCCCAGTATATGATGAAGCCCGTGGATTACCAGCACCGATACCTCCTCGGCCAGGGAGTGCCCGGCGGCGGCGGCCTGGCGGCGGGCGGTGGGCACCGCGATGACGATCTCCCCCTCCGGATCCTCGTCGGGCGTCGCCTCGCCGCCGCTGTCGGAGCCGTAGGTGAAGCTGAGCACGTCGGTGGACGCGTCCTTGCCGCGGTAGTCGCGGTTGAGGCGGCGCATCAGGGCGTCGTCGACGAAGCTCAGCTCCACGCAGGCGTCGGCGGGACCCAGCGCCGAGGCCAGGTCCGCGAGCCAGACGAGCCACTCCGCCTCGGGATCAGCGAGTTCGGGGTGCTCCGGATTCGTCGCGATCCTGAGCCGCATGGGCTTCCTCCACGGCGGGCGCCTCGGCCTTGCCGCCATCGGCGGGCTGCTCGCGGTTCTCCTGCTTCTCCGGCTTCGCCCCCGGCGCCGGCTTCTCCGCCGGCTTCTCGGTGGGGTACTTGATGCGCGGGTGGTAGATGCTGAGCAGCGTCGTGATGAAGCTCTCGCGGATCCCCGCCAGGTCGCTGATGCTGAGCCCGCACTCCTCCAGCTCGCCCTCGGCCAGGCGCTTGTCGATGCTGCTGCTCACCACGCTGCGGATGTTGGCCGCGCTGGGCTCGCTGAGCGTGCGGGCCGTGGCCTCCACGGTGTCGGCCAGCATGAGGATCGCCGTCTCCGCCGACTGGGGCTTGGGGCCGGGGTAGCGGAAGTCGTCCTCCTTCACCTGGCCGTGAGAGTCCTGCTCCATGGCCTTGTGGAAGAAGTAGCGCATCACCGTGGTGCCGTGGTGCTCGGGAATGCCCTGGCGCACGATGCTCGGCAGCTTGATCTGATCCGCCAGCTCGAGGCCCCGCTTCACGTGGTCGCCGATGATGAGCGCGCTCATGTTGGGCGTGAGCTTCTCGTGCCGGTTCTTGAAGCCGCGGATGTTCTCGGCGAAGTAGTCGGGCTTGGCCAGCTTGCCGATGTCGTGGTAGTAGGCGCAGACCTTGGCCAGCAGCGGGTTGGCGCCGATCGCGTCGGCCGCCGCCTCGGCGAGGTTGCTCACCGCCAGGCTGTGCTGGAAGGTGCCCGGCGCCTCCACCTTCATGCGCTTGAGGATGGGCCGGTTCAGGTCCGTGAGCTCCAGCAGCGTGAAGTCCGTGGTCAGGTCGAAGATGCGCTCGAGCAGCGGCAGGATCGGCATCACCAGCCAGGCGCAGACCAGGCCGTTGCCCATGCCCTCCAGGCTGTCCTTGATCATGCCGTGCAGCTGGCCCTGGGCCAGGTGCACCGCG
The DNA here is from genome assembly GCA_020633725.1 of Candidatus Latescibacterota bacterium. Lineage (NCBI taxonomy): Bacteria > Pseudomonadati > Candidatus Latescibacterota > Candidatus Latescibacterota bacterium. The sequence goes on along the minus strand of JACKDC010000005.1, from coordinate 87,113 downwards.
CCGACGCCCAGCAGATAGGCCAGCGCCACGAAGAGGATGCTCCGGTAGAGCTGCAGCCGGCTGCGCAGCTGCCGGATCGAGAAGCTGGCCGCGCCGCCCGCCAGGAAGGCCACCAGCATGGCCCCCGCCGGCGGCTGCGCCGTGACGCCCAGCAGCACCAGCGCGAAGGTGCTGACCATGACGGCCAGGGTCTCGTCGTAGAGGCCGGCCACGATCATGGCCACGAAGGTGATCGGCAGCATGTACTCGCCGCCGCCCTCCAGATCCAGCGCGAACTTGCTCACGCCCAGGAAGATGAAGAGCAGGATCAGCAGCAGCAGCGTGCGCCGCGGGTCCACGAAGAAGTCGTGCCGGTAGAGAGTAAGGAAGCGGGTCATCAGCAGCGTGAAGAAGACGAGCAGCAGCGCCTGGCCGGCGTGCAGCGCCACGATCCGCCAGGTGCTCTGCCCCTCGTGTCCCATCGCCGCCTCGAGTGCCGTCAGGCGGTCGAGGTGGTCCTGCGTCACCTGGACGTTGGGACTCAGGATGCGCACGCCCTTGGCGACGATCTGCTGCGTGGGCACGGCGTCGGCCGCGGCGCGCTTGCGCAGCTCGGTCTCGGCCGGATCCGCGAAGCAGTTGGGACGCAGGTGCGAACGCGCCAGCGAGCGGAACGCCGCGCGCTCCTCGCTGGTCCAGCCCGCCAGGGCGCTGGCCTTGCTCTGCAGCACGCGGCCCAGCGCGTCCTGGTCCACCACGGCGTCGGCGGGCAGCTGACGCTCGCCGCCGGTGCTGATCAGGGTGAGCCGCGGCTCGCCGCCGCGGCCCTGGATCGGCGACGTCCGCGAGTCGAGGATGCCGACCTCGAGCAGGCTGTCCACGGTCTGTTCCACCGCGTCGAGGATGCGCCCCGGGTGCTTGCTCGCGAGCAGCGTGGCGATGGCGTCGCGCTCGAGGCCCGGGTGCAGTCCGAGCAGGCGGTCGATGCCCTGGTCGCGGGTCTCGAGCGAGTCCAGCGGCTGGAAGCCGGCGACGTCCGCGCGCAGCCGCTCCAGCTTCTGCGCGAGCTGCCGCGCCACGGCCGGATCGCGCCGGTAGACGGGCGGCACCGACAGCGACGCCGCCGCGCGCTGCTCGGCCAGCACCGACGGCTTGATCGGCACGGGGAAGGAGATCGGCGCGATGACCTCCTCGCCGGTCTGCGTCACGTCCCCGAGCTTGTACTCGAAGTGCGGCGAGCGCGACACCGGCGGGTAGAGCATGGCCAGGCCGGCCACCAGGGCCACGCCGCAGAGGACGTTGATCAGAACGGCCAGCCGCGAAGCTCGCCGAGGGGAGCGGCTCATGCCGGGTCCTCCTGTTGCTGCCGGGCGGACGCCTCCACCTGCTCGAAGGCCTCGATGATCCGCCGCACCAGATGGTGGCGGACCACGTCGTTCTGGTCGAGGGTGATGAAGCGGATGCCCTCGATGTGGGCGAGGAGCTTGCTCGCCGCGATCAACCCCGAGCTCTCCGGGCGCTCGAGGTCGATCTGCGTGATGTCGCCGGTGATCACGGCCTGGCTGCCGTTGCCCAGGCGCGTGAGGAACATCTTCATCTGCATCATGGTGGTGTTCTGGGCCTCGTCCAGCACCACGTAGGCCGAGTTCAGCGTGCGCCCGCGCATGTAGGCCAGGGGCAGCGCCTCCACCACGCCGCTCTCGATCAGACGCTTGGTCTTGACCGCGCCGACCAGATCCGTGAGGGCATCGTAGAGCGGCCGGATGTAGGGGTCGATCTTCTCCTGCAGATCGCCCGGCAGGAAGCCCAGGCTCTCGCCGGCCTCCACCGCCGGCCGCACCAGCAGCAGGCGCTCCACCTTGCGCTCGCGCAGCAGGGCGAGGCCGTGGGCGATGGCCAGGAAGCTCTTGCCCGTGCCCGCCGGCCCGATCACGAAGACGATGTCGTGCGAGTCCATCGCCTCCACGTAGAGCTTCTGCCCGTAGGTCTTGGGCGTGACGGCCGCCCCGCGCCCCGTGTGGAAGACCGCCCCCTCGAGCTCGCTGAGCCGGCGGCCGTGTTGTTCGCGACGCAGGCCGAGGGCGTAGTGGACGTCCTGCTCGGACACCGCCCGGCCGGTCTTGGCCAGCTCGATGAGGTCCAGCAGCACGGCGGCCATCTCGTCGACGCGCGGGCGCGGACCCGTGAGCACGACCTTGTCGCCGCGCACGGTGATGCGGCCGTCGAAGTCCTCCTCGAGGATCTTGAGATGCCGGTCGCCCACCCCCAGCAGGTTGAGGGCGTCCACGTCGGCCAGGGACAGGGTCTCGCTGTGTTCCTTGGGCATCGCGTCCTTCAAGCAAAAACTCTTGACGCCCATGCGGGCGTCAAGAGTTGAGGCTGAGCCGGAGTTCGCGGCAAGCGCGGGGTCAATCTCGACCTAGCGCGGGATGTCGAACACCTGATCCGGATAGATGAGATCCGGATCGTGGATCTGGTCCTTGTTGGCCTCGTAGATCCGGGGCCAGAGCCAGGGATTCGCGTAGATCTGCTCCTTCTTGGAGATGTTCCAGAGGCAGTCGCCCCGCAGCACCCGGTAGTTCTTGGGCAGCGACTCGAAGTAGGCGATCTGCTCGCGCAGCTGGTCGAGCTTGCCGGCCTGGGCGGCCTGCTGGCTCTTGAGCTGCGCCAGATCGGACTTGAGCCGATCGATGTCCGCGCCCGAGGCCTCGGACTGGGCCTGCGCCGTGGCGGCGTTCAGGCGGTCGAGCTCGGCGGAAAGATCGTCGCAGTACTTCGCGCGCTGCGTGTCCGAGAGCTTGTTGTACTCCTCTTCGGTGTAGTAGTCGCCCGCGGTCACGTCGGCCTGGCGCGTGACCTTCTTGCTGCAGCCCGACGTTCCCAGGAGTCCCAGGGTCAGCAGGGCGAGGGCGGCGAGCAGCATCGTTCTCTTCATGGCGTGCTCCTTCCCGGGGGCCTAGCGGCCGCTCCCCTGCTTCAGCGTCTCGAGGCGCTGCTCGAGGGCCTGGTACTCGCTCTCGGTGACCACCTGCTGCTTGAGCGAGGTGATCTGCGTCTGTAGGTCCTGCTTCTGCTCGGCCATCTGCTGGGCCGTGGCCTCCGCGCTCTGATACTCGGCGCGGGCCTGCTCCACCTGGGCCGGCTCCACGTTGCACGGCGGGGCCGTGCCGCAGCCGGCCATCAGCCCGGCAGAGACTGCCAGGCCCAGGAAGATCCACCGTCGGCTAGTCGTGCGCTTCACTGCCTTCCTCCTTGCGTCCGGGGCGCGGGTGGCTTCAAGTCCTTGCGAATCAATTGCTTAAAGCCCACTGCCTCGACTGGAACAGAGTAGGCCCCGCCCCCAGGCCTGTCAAGGGCTATCGGCCCCCCGACACGAAAGCACCGGGGCAAGTTCCGTTCCAGTTAGCACTTAGCGGAATGCCCTCAGTCCTTCCGCTCCATGACGCGCAGATGCAATTCCTCCAGCTGCCGGGAGTCCAGCGGCGCCGGGCTGCCGACCATGAGGCTCTTGCCCTGCAGGGTCTTGGGGAAGGCGATGTAGTCGCGAATCGACTGTCCCCCGTCCAGGACCATGAGCAGACGGTCCATGCCCGGCGCGATGCCCCCGTGCGGCGGCGCGCCGTAGTCGAAGGCGCCGAGGAGGAACCCGAAGCGTCGCTCGGCCTCGTCCTTGTCGATGCCGACGACGGCCATCACCCGCTCCTGGATGTCCCGCCGGTGGATTCGGATGCTCCCGCTCGCCAGCTCCACCCCGTTGCAGACGAGGTCGTAGAGCTGCCCGTGCACCCGCCCCGGGTCGGACTCCAGAAACTCGAGGTCCTCGGGCGCCGGCATCGTGAACAGGTGGTGCATGGCCTCCCAGTTGCCCGTCTCCTCGTCCTGCTCGAACATGGGGAAGCGGTGCACCCAGAGGAAGCGGAACTCGCCGCCCGCCGTGAGCCCCAGCTTGGCCCCCAGGGCGCTGCGCACGGCGCCCATGGCGATGCAGGGCACCTCCCCCTGGTCGGCCACCATGAGCAGGAGGTCGCCCTCCTCGAGGCCGGCGGCGCGGATCAGCGCCTCGCCGGTCTCGCCCTCGAAGAACTTGGCCACGCCGCCGCTCAGGCCCTCGGCCCCGCGCTTCATCCAGGCCAGACCCTTGGCGCGGTAGGTCTTGGCCGCGCCCTCCAGGGCCTCGATGTCCTTGCGCGAGAAGCTCGCGCCGCCGGGCACGCGCAGGCCCTTCACGCTGCCGCCGGCCTCGAGCACGCCCTTGAAGGCCTGGAAGCTGCTGCGGGCGGCGACGTCCCCGAGGTCGGTGAGCTCGAGCGCGAAGCGGAGGTCGGGCTTGTCGGAGCCGAAGCGATCCATGGCCTCGCGGTAGCTGAGGCGAAGGAAGGGCGTCTCGAGCTCCCGGCCCATGACGCCGCGGAAGATCGAGCCCAGCAGGCGCTCCACGACGTCGAAGACCATGTCCTCGGTGGCGAAGCTCATCTCCATGTCGATCTGCGTGTGCTCGGGCTGGCGGTCGCCGCGCAGGTCCTCGTCGCGCAGGCAGCGCGCGATCTGGAAGTACTTCTCGTAACCGGCCACCATGAGCAGCTGCTTGTAGAGCTGCGGGCTCTGGGGCAGCGCGTAGAAGTGGCCGGGCTGCAGGCGGCTGGGCACCACGTAGTCGCGCGCGCCCTCCGGCGTGGAGCGGATGAGCAGCGGCGTCTCGATCTCGAGAAAGCCCTCGCCCGAGAGGAACTCGCGCACGGCCAGGGTCACGCGGTGCCTGAACTCCATGCGCGCGAGCATCTCGCGGCGGCGCAGGTCGAGGTAACGGTACTTGAGGCGCAGGTCGTCGGAGACCTCGGACTCCTGGAAGGAGTCGATGGGGAACGGCGGCGTCAGGCTGCTGTTCAGCACGCGCAGCTCCGCGACGAGCACCTCCACGTCGCCGCTGGGCAGCTCGGCGTTGCGCATGTCCGCCGGCCGCAGGCGCACGGTGCCGCGCACCGCCAGCACCCACTCCGAGCGCACCGGGCGCAGGGACTCGCGCAGCGACTCCGCCTCGCCGTCCACCACCACCTGGCAGAGGCCGCTGCGGTCGCGCAGATCCATGAAGACGAGCCCGCCGTGGTCACGCCGGCGGTGCACCCAGCCGGTCAGGATGACCTCGCGGCCCTCGTCGGCGGCGCCGAGCGCCGCGCAGGCGTCGCTGCGCTTCCAGTCCCCCAGGTTGTCCAGCACGCGTCCTCCTCGCCCGCCCGCGCGGGCCGTTCGGTCCCGGTGTCAGGTTCAGGGCCGGGACGCCGGGCGGGCGCCGGCGCTCCAGGCCTGGATCAGATCCAGCAGGTCGTCCTCCGGCAGGGCGCGCTGCGCGCCGGAGTCCAGGTCCTTCACCGTCACGACGCCCGCCGCCAGCTCCTCTTCACCCAGCAGGATCGCGAAGCGCGCGTGGCGCGCGTCCGCGTCGGCGAGCTGCGCCGCGAGGGGACGCCCGCTGTGGTCGACCTCGACGGGAATCCGCGCCCGCAGCCGTCCGGCGATGCGCAGCGCGGCGGCCGTCGCCTCGGGATCCACCAGCAGCAGGGCCGCGCCGCGCGGCGCGAGCTCCGCGGCCTCCACGGTGCCCGCCCGCAGGACCGCGCCGGCCAGGACGTCGAGGTCCAGCCACGCGCCCACCGCCGGCGTGGGCGCCAGGCCGACGCGCGCGGGAAGGCCGTCGTGGCGCTCGCCGCCGCCCAGCGAGGCGCCGCCGGGGCCGGGACAGGATAGCGCAAAGAGGCTGCGCGCGCCCGTCGCCGACGTCAGCGCGGCGTCGCGCCGGTGGGCGATGCCGCGGCCGTCCAGCAGCGCTTCCAGCCCCTCGAGGTGGCCGAGGCAGCGCGCGCAGGGGCCGTCCTCGCCGCAGCAGACGTCCCCCGGCGCGTTGAGCCGCGCGCCCAGGGGCGAGAGGCCCAGTTCGCCGAGGACGTCGCGCACCAGCTCGATCAGCTCGGCTTCCAGCGCCGGGCTCGCGCTGCCCGTGACCTCCAGGCAGAGCCGCAGGGCGTCGCCGCCCGCGGCGCTGGGCCCCCAGGCGACGAGCCGCAGCGGGCCCGCCGGCTCGGCGTCCGCCGCGCCCCATTCGGCGGCCCGGGCCAGCGTGGACTCCGCGCTCGCCGAGGGCACGTGCAGCGGCCGGTAGCCCCAGCGCGCGGCGACGTCCTCCGCCACGCGGCGCAGGCGCTGGCGCAGGCCGGCGACGTCGGGCGCGGCGTCGTCCTGTCGGCGGGGGGCGCTCACGCTCCGCCCTCCCCGTCGCGGGTCGCGTTCAGGCCCACGCTGAGCCCCAGCACCGCGCCCGTCAGGCCCCCGGAGACGTCCGCCAGCCAGTCGGCCAGCTCGCGGCTGCGGTTCGGCACGAAGCCCTGGTAGAACTCGTCCACCATGCCGACGGCGGAGGCCAGCAGCAGCGCGCCGAGCAGCGTCCGCCAGTGCCGGCCGAGGCGCTCGCCCTCGCCGCGCGCGAAGACGTAGCCCAGCCCGCTGTAGAGGACGAAGTGCGCCACCTTGTCGATGAGGAGCGGCGCCCCCTTGGGACGGGGATCCGTGGGGATCGACGACAGCCCGAAGATGAGCAGCAGGTAGAGCAGCCAGGGGCGACGCATCGCAGCCTTTGCCGTTGCGACCGGGGTGCGGGGGTCCGTGGCGGCCGGCGTCGGGCCGGTCGCGGCGGGCCGCCGACGGCCGCGATCAGTTCGATTCGAAGTCGCGGATGGTCTCGAGGACTTCGGCGGCCGTCTTCGCCTTGCGGAGGCGGTCGCGGAAGTCGGAGCCGTGGAGCAGGCGGGAGATCTTGGCCAGGATCTTCACGTGCTCGTTGCCGATGCCGCGCGGACCGAGGATCATGAAGATCAGGTCCACCGGCTCCTCGTCCATGGCCGCGAACTCCACGGGCTTCTTCGGCCGCCACAGCGAGAGATGGGTCTCCGGCACGCCCTCGGACTGCGCGTGCGGTATCGCCACGCCCTGCCCGATGCCAGTGCTCATGATCTTCTCGCGCACCTCGAGATCGTGCAGCACCGTCTCGGGCTCGGTGACGTGGCCCCGCGCGTGCAGATGCCGGAGAGCATCCTGGAAGAGGCTGGCTTTGTCGGTGCTGGCGAGGTCGAGCTGGATGGAGTCTTCCCTGAGGAGATCGGACAGTTGCATTCCTGGTGAGGCCTCCCGTTGGTCTGCCTGCAGTCTAGGGTCGCCCCTTTCCGGCGTCAAGAAGGCCCGTGCTCACTCGGGTTGCCAGGCCTCGATTTCGTAGCGCACCTGCACCGTGGACGGCTCGAAGCGGAGCAGGGAGTCCGGGGCTTCCAGGCTCACGGCGCGCACGCCGCTCTCGGTCTCGTCGGACAGGTCGAGGAACTCGGTGCGGACCCAGGGCATGCGGTCCACGCGCTCCCGGGGGCCGCGGGCCCGCACGTGGCTGGGCGTGGCCACCGGCGTGCTGCCCTCCGCCAGCCGGTAGGGATGCCGCGGCTCCTTGCCCACCACCACCTTGACGGGCACTTCCTTCTCCCCCACGGCCGCGATCTGGACGCGCAGATTGGCCGGGCTGATGTCCATCACCGTGCCGCTGAACTGCCGGGGCAGGTCGAGCAGCTCCTCGCGGAGGCGCAGGACCACGGGCTCGTCGGTGGCCTGGAGGCTGAGCCCCGGGCGCAGGAGCGGCGGGCGCAGGCGCAGCCAGAACAGCTTGCGCCCGCTGGCGCGGAAGGTCACCTGGACGCTGGCGGGCGGGCTCTGCAGGTACATGAGCGAGTCCGGCAGCGCGGGCAGGTCCAGGGCCACGCGCAGGGTGCGGATGACCTCCCGCTGCCCGGCCACCATGGCCCAGAGCAGCGTGGCCAGCACCAGGCTGGTGATCTTGATGGGCAGGTTGCGGCCCAGGGCGCCGAGCATCAGTCCCCCTTGCCGCCCTGCGGCAGGATCACGAGTTCTTGACCGGGGCGGATGACGTCCCGGCTGCGCAGCCGGTTGGCCTGGAGCAGGGAGTCCACGCTGACGCCGTAGCGCTTGGCGATGAGCGTGAGGTTCTCCCCCTTCTGCACCCGGTGCACCACGGGCTGCTCCGTCTCGGAGACGACCAGCAGCAGGTCGCCCACGCCCAGATGATTGGCCTTCTCGAGCCGGTTGGCGCGGACCAGGTCCTCGACGCTCACGTCGAACTTGTTCGCGATGCGCGTGAGGTTGTCGCCCGGCCGGACCTTGTAGATCAGCTTGTCGCGCCGCGCGAAGAGCGGGTCGAAGAGCGTGGCGGCGTGCTCGCGGAAGTAGTCGTCGATGCCCCGCGCCAGCCAGTCCGCGTAGCTCTGCCGGCCCTCGGGGCTGGCGAGGAGCTGGAAGTCGTTCCGGTTGGTGAAGAAGCCCACCTCCACCAGCACCGACGGCATGGAGACCATCTTGCAGACGGCCAGCCCCGCGCGCTTCAGCCGCCGGCTCGATCGCAGCTGCGGATCCCGGTAGGCCGCCGCCCGCAGCGACTCGGCCACCAGGCGGCTGCGCTCGATGGCCACGCCCAGCTGACGGTTCACCACCAGGCGGAACTCCTCGTCCCCCGCCGCCGGATGGATGCCGCCCACCAGGTCGGCGCGGTTCTCCAGATCGGCCAGCGCCGCGGCGCGGCGGCTGCTCGCGCCCTGGGTGGACAGGTAGTAGAGCTCGATCCCCCCGGCGTTCCGGTTCGGCGCCGAGTTGCAGTGGATGCTCACCAGCAGGTCGCCCTTGGCCTTGTCCGCCAGCTCGCGCCGCCGCGCCAGGGGGACGTAGTAGTCGCCGGAGCGCGTGAGGACCGCGCGATAGCCTGGCATGGCGTCGATGACGCGCTCCAGGCGCCGGGCGATGTCCAGGGTGATGGTCTTCTCGCGCTCGCCGCGGTGGATCGCCCCGGGATCCTCGCCGCCGTGCCCCGCGTCGATCACCACGACGACCTCCCGCCCCAGCGGCGGCGGCGCGTCGCCGGGCGGCGCCGGCGGCGTCTCGGCCACGGCCTCGGCCGGGCTCTCGCCACGCTGCGAGGGGAAGACGTCCACCACGAGGCGGCGCGGCTTCTTGTTCGGGATGGCGTCCAGCGCGAAGTACTTGAAGGTGTAGGCGTCCTTGAGGTCCAGCACGACCTGGGCGCCCCGGCGCAGCCGGTTGCAGCGGATGCGGGCGAGGATGTCGTCGTCCACGGGCCGGTTCTCGGTGCCGCAGTCGAACTGCGCGCCGGCCAGATCGATCACCACGCGCTCGGGCGACTGGCGGGTGCCGATCGTGAACTGGTAGTCGCCCTCCAGATCGAGGACGACGCGGGTGTGGTCGGGGGCCGTCCAGTGCCGGATGCCGCTCACCTGGGCGGCGGCTGCCGACGCCGCGGGCCAGGCCACGGCGAAGAGCAGGGCTAGGCCGAACCTCGCGCTACGCGTCATGCCACTCCTGAAGCGGGCCGCCGCGCCACCGTGACGCCGCCCGGCGCCACGACGACCGCCGCGCCACGGCGCTCGGCCGGGCGCGTTCGGTCCGCGCGGTCGGGCTCAGTTAGCCGGAGAGGCGAAAATCAGTCAACGATGAATTCGTCGGACAGGATGTACTGACTGGGATTGCCGTAGCTGTCGTCCCGGATCACCTCGTAGTGGAGGTGCGGGGCCGTGGAGTGGCCGCTGCTGCCCACCGTGGCCACCACCTCGCCGCGGGCGATCTTCTGGCCTTCGCTGACGAGGATGCGGTCGCAGTGGGCGTAGCGCGTCTCCACGCCGTTCCCGTGGTCGATGATGAGCATGTTCCCGTAGCCCGTGTCCGAGCGCCGCACCTTGAGCACGCGCCCGTCGGCCGTGGCCATGATGGGCGTGCCCTTGCGCGCGGACAGGTCGATGCCGCGGTGGAAGGCGGGACGTCCGGTGAAGGGGTCCACGCGGCGGCCGAAGCGGCTGCTGAGGCGGCCGCCCACGACGGGCCGGATCGAGGGGATGCGGCTCAGGCGCTCCTGGTCGTCCCTGAGCGCCGAGAGCACGCTCTCCGCGCTCCGTCGCAGCACCTGGGCGCGGCCGGAGAGGCGATCCAGCCGCCGGTCCACGCTGGCGAGCTCGGCCGTTGGCGGATTGAGCGGCGCGGGTCCGCCCACGCCGCCGGCGAGGACCTCGTCGCTGAGCGGTTCGAGCTTGGCCACGGTGCGCGTCCAGCGCTGGAACTCGTCGATCTCCTGGAGCGTCGCCTCCAGCCCCGCCACGCGGGCGTGGACGCGCTGGATGTCCTCGCGCAGCCGCGTGTTCTCCGCCTCGGCCTGGCGCAGCTCGAAGCTGCTGTGGCCGCGGAAGAGGCCGCCGACGCCGAGGACGAGGAGGATCAGGAGCAGCAAGGCGGAGGCGCCGAGGAGCAGCCGCAACTGCCAGGCTTCGAGCCGAAGCTGGCGGATCGGATGCTCCGTTTCGCGGATGACCACGAAAGTGAACCGTTTGCTCTTCTTCGCCATGATCCTCGGGGGTGAAAGCCTCGAAACGGCCCCAAGCTAGGCCCCCTCCGGGGCACTGTCAAGGACCCTAAGGACGGGCGGGGAATAGCAGGTTCCGTTCCCGCCTGGAGGCGCACAATGAAACGCGGGGGCACCCTGTGCCCCCGCGCGGGAGTGTTCGCTGCCGAGTCCCTTGTCAGGACTCCAGATAGCTCTTGAGCGCCTGTCCGTGCCGCGAACTCCTCAGCTTCTGGAGGGTCTCCTCCTTGATCTGACGAATCCGCTCGCGGGTCAGCTCCAGCCGCTCTCCGATGCGCTCCAGGGTCTCCGGTTCCTGGCCACCGATCCCGAAGTAACGGACGAGGATCTGCCGCTCGCGTTCGGGCAGGCCGTCCAGGACCTCGGCGACGTCCTCGCCCAGCGTGCGGCGATAGGTGTCCACGTCGGGCGCGTCGGCCTCTTCGTCCCTGAGGTAGTCGCGGAGCGGATTCTCCTCGTCCTCGCCGTAGGACTCGTCCATGGAGAGCGGGACGTTGGCGATGTCCAGCGTGCCCCGCACCTCCTTGCGGCTGAGCTTGAGGCGCTCGGCGATCTCTTCCACGGTGGGCTCGCGGCCCAGGTCCTGCGTGAGGCGCTGCTGCACCTTGCCGAGCCGGTACAGTGTGGTGGCCCGATTGAGCGGGACCCGGAAGATCCGCGACTGCTCGGCCAGCGCCTGCAGCATGGCCTGGCGCACCCACCACACGGCGTAGCTGATGAACTTGAACCCACGCTTCTCGTCGAAGCGCTCCGCGGCGCGGATGAGGCCGATGTTCCCCTCGTTGATGAGGTCGGTCAGGCTCAGTCCCTGGCCCGCGTACTGCTTGGCCACGGACACCACGAAACGGAGATTCGACTCCACCAGGCGGTGCAGGGCTTCCTCCTCGCCGGCGCGGATGCGCCGGGCGAGATCCGCCTCGTCCGCCCGCGTCAGCAGCGGGATGTCGTGGATCTGCTTGAGGTAGATGTCCAAGCTGATCTCGCCGCTGTGCCGGATTGGTTCGCGATCGACTCTCATGGTCCGTCCTTTCGCCAGCCGCGTCGCCGCGGCGTGAACCTTTCCAGCAGGGGTGGTTCCGTGGGGCGGGCGCCCCCCTACCTGGGTGTGATGAACAGGAAGGTCGAGTAGGCCTTCCTCTGAACGAGCAGCCCCAGCTTCTTGTCCGAATTCCGGAACTGCTCGGCAGCCTTCGAGAAGTCCTCCATGGTATTGACGTCCAAGTTCTTGATCTTCTGGATCACGTCGCCCACGCGCAGGCCCGCGGCGTCCGCCGCGCTGCCCGCCCGGACGCGGGTGACGATGACCCCGTGGTCGGCGTCGATCTCGAGCTGCTCGGCGAGCTCGCTTCCGACCACGTTCTCCACTTCGACACCGAAGAAGTCGCGCGTGTCACTCGACTCGGCCAGGGCCTGTTCGTCCTCGGGGAACTCGGTGAGCGCGACCTTCTTGGTGAGGTCCTTGCCGTCGCGGTGCACCTTCACGTCCACGTCCTCGCCCACCTTGCGGTCGGCGACCATGAAGCGGAAGCGATCCACGTCGGTCACGGGCTGTCCCGCGAACTCGGTGAGGACGTCGCCCTCGCGCAGACCGGCGCGGTCGGCGGGGCCGCCCTTCACCACGTCCTCGATCAGGATGCCGTGCCTGATGTCGAGGCCCAGGGCCTCGGCGCGGCTGGCGTCCAGCTCGCTGGGCAGCACGCCCAGGTACGCGCGGGTGACCTTGCCCTCCGCGATGAGCTGCGGAATGATCTTCTCCGCCAGGCTGATGGGAATCGCGAAGCCGATGCCCTGGCCCGCGGCGTTGATGGCGGTGTTGATGCCGATGACGCGGCCGTGGATGTCCACCAGCGGTCCGCCGCTGTTGCCGAAGTTGATGGCCGCGTCGGTCTGGATGAAGTCCTGATAGCGCGGCGTGCCGCCCTGGATGGCCAGCTGGCTGCGGCCCTTGGCGCTGACGACGCCCACGGTCAGGCTGCCCTCGAGCTCGCCGAGCGGATTGCCCACGGCGATGGCCCAGTCGCCCACGCGCACCTCGTCGCTGTCGCCCTGCTCGACGTAGGGAAACTTGCGGCCCTTGGCGTCCTTGACGCGGATCACCGCGAGGTCCGTGGACGGATCCGTGCCCAGCACCTCGGCGTCGTAGAGTTCCTTCTCGCCCGGCAGGCGCACCTTGATGGTCTCGGTGCCGCCCACCACGTGGTTGTTGGTGACGATGGTGCCGTCGTCCTTGATGATGAACCCGGAGCCCGAACCCGGGATGGGCACGTGGTTCTCGGGCATGCGCCGCTCGAAGAACTTGAACTGCTCGAAGAGCGGGTTGTCCTGCATGGCCGCCTCGGCGTCGCGGGTCACCTCGATGGAGACCACCGCGGGCACGACCTTGGAGGCGACGCTGCGGAAGGGGCTTTCGGTGTCGGCGTTGAGGAGCGCGCCGTAGTCCTTGGCGAGGGAAGCGCCGGCCATCCCGGTCAGCAGCAGCACGCCGATGGCGACTCCGAGGACTCCGCGGCGGGCGCCGCCTGGATTCTGAATTGGATTCAGCACTTGGAAATCCTTTCCTCTCACTGGTGTCCCCTATTGCGAATTCTATCTGTATTTCTCGTCAGGATCAAGATTTCCTGCGCCGTGGCCGGGGGGCAAGGGACGGTCGCCGGCAGGGTGCGTCGCTAACGCGCTGCCGTCCGCGGGGTTCCCGGTCCCCGGCCCGCTTTTCCCCTGGGCGCGGCCGACGCGATGCCCTAGGGTGGTCGCCGACCCCCGCCGCAGGGAGCCCCGATGCCCGGCGATGCCGTCTACTTCGTCTCCGATGCCCACTTCAGCGCCCGGGATTCCGCCCACGAGCGCGAAAAGAGGGAGCGTTTCTCCCGCTTCCTCGCCGGCGTGGCCGCCGAGGGGGCGGAGCGGCTCTACGTGGTCGGCGACCTCTTCGACTTCTGGTTCGAGTACCGACGGGTGGTCCCCGCGGGCTTCGGGGACATCCTCCATGCTCTGCGTCGTCTACGAGACGCCGGCACCGGCGTGACGCTCATCGGCGGCAATCACGACTACTGGCTGGGGGAGCACCTGGCGCGGGACTGGGACTTCGACCTGTCGCCCGACGGTCTCGTGGCCGAGCACCAGGGCCGCCGGCTGCGCGTCGACCACGGCGACGAGACGCTCAGCAGCGACCGCGGCTACCTGGCCCTCAAGGCGGTGATCCGCAATCCCGTCTTCCTCGGCGCGGCCAGGCTCGTCCACCCCGACCTCACCTTCTGGCTCGCGGACCGCCTGTCCCACGGCAGCCGCTGGCTCGACGAGAAGCAGATGGAGCAGGGCCGCCAGGGCCGTCCCCTGCGGCTGAAGGCGGTGCTGAACGAGGACTTCGACGCGCTCATCCTCGGACACCTGCACCTGGGCTTCCACCTGCGCTACAGCCGCTGGGAGATCCTCTGCCTGGGCGACTGGATCCTGCGCTTCAGCTACGCCCGTCTCGTCGAGGGCCAGCTGACCCTGATGAACGACGCGGGGCTGACCGTGCCCGTGGAGACGGTGGACGATCCCGACCGCCCGCCGCACTGCCGTCTCCGGCCGCGGCCGGGCGCCGAGGGGCGCTAGGGGCGCTCAGATGTCGAGCGTCAGCCCGAGGCGGTGCACGCTGCCCAGATCGTTGCTCACCGCCAGGAAGGCGTAGTCGAACATCACCTGGTGCCAGCGCAGGCCCGCGCCCACGCTCAGCCCCTGCGAGTCGTAGCCCGCCTTGTAGCCCGCGCGCAGCGCGGCCAGGCCCTGGTAGTCGTACTCGACGCCCACGTGATTGCGCGCATTGAGGGACTTGCTCGCGCCGAGGTCCGCGTCGGTGCTGGTGTCGCTGTCGCTGAGCAGCAGCAGGTCGTAGGCCAGGCGGACGTCGCCCTCGGCCGGATGGAAGGGCGCCAGCCAGGCGGCGCCGAGCTTGATCGTGCGGGGCGCGTCGAACTCCTCGCTCACGTACTTGAACTTGGCGCCGAAGTGCAGCAGCGCGGCGCCCAGGGTGAGGCCGGGGATCTTCGTCTCGTGGCGCAGGCCGAGATCGACGAGGAAGCCCTTGGCGTTCTCCTCGTAGAGCCGGCTGTAGATCCACTTGACGCCGAGGCCCGCCTGCACGCCGGGCAGCAACTCGCGGCCGTAGGCGCCGTGCACGGCGATGTCGAAGGCCGAGAAGTGTCCCAGCGGCTCGCTGCTCGGCAGTTCCTCGCGCAGTTCGAGCTCGTCCATGTTGAGCCCGGTGATGCCCACGGCGAAGGTGCCGTAGCGCGTCGGATGCGCGAGGCCGGCGAACTCCTGCCGCACGGAGGAGATCCACTCGTTGTGCATGAAGTGCACCTGCGTGCGCTCGACGGCCGCCAGTCCCGCGGGGTTCCAGTAGAGGGCCGTGGCGTCCGCGGCGAGGGCCGTGTAGGCCTCGCCCATGCCCGCGGCGCGCTCGCCCACGCCCAGGCGCAGGAAGAGCAGCCCCGAGGTGCCGGGCTCGTAGGCCGCGGCGGTGATCGCCCCGCCGGCGAGAAGCAGCAGCGCGAGTGCAGGGGCTGCCAGGATGCGGGCACGGATCGCCATCGTTCCTCCTAGGACTGGACGGATCAGCGCAACACGGCCAGGCGCCCCTTGCGGAGATCGCCCGAGCCCTCGGCGCGGATCGTATAAAAGTACACGCCGGGCGCGAGGCCCACAAGCGAGCTCTCGCGCTCCCAGGCGCTGTAGCCGTCGGTGGCCCCCGCGACCCGCAGGCGCTGCTGGCCTTCGAGGTCGTAGAGCGTCACCGTGATCTGCGCAGGGGTGTCGGTCGAAGCGCGCCAGGTGACGCTCTCGCCCGCGGGGTTGGGGTAACCGTAGGCCTCGGTCAGGCGCGCGCCGCCGGTGGCCGGCGCGAAGCCGGTCGCCAGCGGCAGGCGCCGGCTGCGTCCCGCGTCGGCCCCGGCCTGGGCCCAGGACGCGCCCGCGGCGGGCAGGTCCGTGTCGAGCTGCCAGACCCGGGCCACGGCGCCGGCCAGCAGCGTGTCCTCGCCGGCCGTGTTCCCCGTGGCGGGTGTGAACCCGCTGAGGCCGCGCAGTTCCAGGAGGCCGTCGCCGTCGAGATCCGCGAGGACGGGACTGCCGCCCAGGTCGCCGCCTGGGAACTGGGACGCCGCCCCCGCGGCCAGGTCGGCGCGGCCCACGAAGACGCGCCCGTCGTAGGTGGCCAGGAGCGGATGGTCGCGGCCGTCCGCGTCGCGGCGCAGCAGGAGCCAGCGCACGGGGTCCGCCCAGAAGCCGGGATCGGGGTCGGTCTGCCCGGGCTCGAAGAGCCAGGTCGAGAGGGCACCACCCTCCGGGCCCACGGCGGCGAACGCGCCGGCGCCCGCGGCGAGCGCGACGGCGAGGCCGTCCCCGCCGAGGTCCGCGGGCAGGAGCGCCAGGCCGCTGCCGTGGACGGCGGTCTCGTCGGCGCGGAAGAGCGTCTCCCCGTCGCCGGCGCCGCCGAGGCGGCCCGCGGGGAACCAGAGCGAGAGACCGGACGCGGTCTCCACGAGCAGGTCGTCGACGCCGTCGGCGTCGAGGTCGCCGGCCGCGAGCTGCAGCGCGGCATCGGCGCTCAGCGGGATGGCCAGCGAGTCCACGCCCGCCCAGCCGGCGGCGGCGGCCGGCGGTGACGCGAGGCGCAGCACCTTCGCCGCGCCCGTCCCCGACGTGTCCGCGAGCGCCACCTGCACGAAGGCCAGCGAGGCGGCGCCATGTCCGTAGCCGCGCTCGCCCGGCGCCACGGCGAGCCCGAGCGCGGGCGGCCCCATCGGCAGTCCGCGCTGCGGCAGCTCCCAGCCGAGGCCCGCGGCGGCGAGATCCAGCGCCGCGCCGGCGCCGTCGAACGCGCGCGGCACGGTGGCCGAGAAGCCGGCGCCGCCGTCGTCGGGCTGGTCCTCGAAGAGGACGATCACGGCCGCGTCCCCGACCACCCCGAGCGCGGACGCGGCGAGCAGCAGCGGCCCCGCGGACGCCCCCGCCACGGTGAGCAGCGGCGCGCCGGGCGTACCCGACAGGTTCGTGCCGTCGCCCTTCCAGGCGAAGAGGCGGCCGTCGCGGGTGAGGAGGACGATCTCGTCGGCGCCGTCGCCGTCCAGGTCGCCGCCGGCCAGCGCCCCCGCGGGGACGCCGGTGAGCGCGGCGATCGTGACGGGCTCGCCGAAGCCCGCGCCCGCCGGCTGGACGGCGACGAAGAGCGAGTCCGCCCCGTCGCTCAGCAGGAACGCGAACTCGGGCAGGTCGCCGGGGTCGGCGAGCAGGTCGGCGAGGAGCGGGTCGCCCACGGGCAGGCGGCCCTCGGCGCTCCACTCGGCGCGCGCCCAGGCGCCCGGCTCCCACCGCACGGTGAAGTCCATGCTGGGGCCGTGGGGCCCGATGCCCGAGAAGCGCCAGCCGCTGTCGGCGCCCTCGGCGCTGCGCGTGGAGGGCAGGCTGTGCTGGTCGATGGATGTCTGCGTCGCCACGAGGTCGTTCGGTCCGCCGGCGGCGCGGAAGGCGTCGAAGTCGCCGCCGTAGGCGTTCTCGTCGAAGCTGAAGACGGTGAGGTCGGGGTAGCCGTCGGCCTCCAGCAGCGCGACGCCGTAGTGGTCGTTGTAGGCGTTGATCAGGTTGACGTCGTACTGGAAGGTCAGGCGCAGGAACTCCTCGTCGATGCGCCAGACGAAGAGGCCGCTGCCGGGCGTCTGGTCCGAGGCGTTGTACTGCGTGGTGAAGTAGTCGAACTCGGCGCCGAGCAGCGACTCGCCGTTGTCGGGCAGGTGGTTGCCGTTGGCGTCGTCGAAGGTGAAGGCGCCGTCGCCGTTCGCGTCCTGGTTGCGGTTCTCCACGAGAAAGTACTCGCGGTCGGAGATGGGCAGCTCCAGCACCGTGCCCGTGGGTCCCTGCTCCCAGCTCGCGAGCTGGCGCGCCTGGGCGGCGGTGGCGTCGGCGCGCGGGAGCAGGTCCGGCGTCGCCCAGCCCTGGAGGACACGATTGAACGCCGAGGGCGGCCCGGGCACGAAGCCCAGCGCGTTCCAGAGGCCGTAGCTCATCAGGTCGAAGTTGCCCGCGCCCTGCCCCTGGGGCGGCACGAGATCGTTGAGGCTGACGAGGCCGAGGTAGCTGCCCAGCTGGTGGACGTAGACACCCAGCGGCCCCAGCACGTAGGGCGGCGACAGCTGCTCCTCCACCTCCAGCTCGGGCGCCACGCTGAAGCGCTGGAGGACGAACCCGCCGTCGTCCGTGGGGATGCCCGGCCAGCCGTCCACCGGCGGATCGGGCAGCGAGTCCGCGAAGGCCTCGCTCAGCGACGCGAAGTCCAGGTAGCCGCTCCACAGCTGCTCGGGCGAGTCGCGCAGCAGGTCGGACTCCTGCCCGGGCCCCGCGTGGATGAAGGTGACGAGATCCCAGGCGCTGAAGTCGATCGCCGCGTCGAGCGAATCCACCACCTCGGCGGCGAGCCTGCGCACGCCCTCTTCCCAGCTGAAGGCGCTGTCGTCGCCGTAGTGGTTCATGGTCCCGCTGAGGTGGACGACCGAGTCCGCCAGCGTCGGGTGCAGCGCCACCGCGCCCGCCGAGACCGTCGCGTAGTACTCCGACGCGCGCGTCATCAGATTCGTGAACCACTCCCGGCGCGGGGTGGTCACCACGGAGTCGGGATAGCCCAGCACGTTCAGTGGGTCGAAGTCCTCGCCATAGGTCGCCGACAACTGGCGGTCGCTGAAGTCCACGAGGATGCCCAGCCAGGCGACGTCCTGCCGCGTGGGCGCGGGCGCGCCGTCCAGCAGCGCGGCGAGCCGCGCGCGCTGCGCCTCCCCCAGGGCCCGCGGCGGCGGGGCGACGGCGGACGGCAGGCCAAGCGCGGCGCCGGGCGCGGCGGGCACGGGCGCGGCCGGACAGGGACGTCCCCACGGTCCCAGGACCAGGACGGCGGCGAGGAGAGCGAGTTGTAGGGCAGGGGAGCGGCGATGCAAGGCGCGCAATGGCAACCACCTGGCTGCGGATGGGGACGGTGGGCAGGCGCGGGGAGTATAGGGGGGCCGCCGCGGGGGCGTCAAGGCGAGCGCGGCGGGATTGCCCTTGACGCAAACCCGCCGATTCCGAAATTATTGTGCGAAAGCCCTGCAGCGACACCACGGGAGGCGGGCATGGAGATCGCGTACATCGACCAGGACTACGAGGCCTACACCGAGCAGAATCACGCGGTCTGGAAGAAGCTCTACGATCGCCGGATCGGCGAGCTCGAGTCCCAGGCGAGCGAGGCCTACCTGGACGGCCTTCGCACCCTGGAGATCTACGCCGACCGCGTGCCCCAGCTCAGCGACATCAACGCGCGGCTCGGGCCCATCACGGGCTGGCAGTCCATGGCGGTGCCGGGCTACATCCCCGCCGACGTCTTCTTCACCTGCCTCTCGCGACGCGAGTTCCCCACCACGATCTCGGTGCGGCCGCCGGAGCAGATCGACTACCTGCCCGAACCGGACATCTTCCACGACGTCTTCGGCCACATCCCCATGCACGCGAACCGGATCTTCGGGGACTTCCTGCAGGCCTATGGCGCCGCCGCCCTGGCCGCCGGCGGCGAGCCCCGTCTGACGCAGCTCCAGCGCCTGTTCTGGTTCACGGTGGAGTTCGGCCTCATCCGCGAGCAGGGCCGGATCAAGCTCTACGGCAGCGGCCTCATCTCCTCGCCGGGCGAAGGCAAGCACTGCCTGGAGAGCCCCGAGGTGGAGCGCGCGCCCTTCGATCTGGAACGGGTGATCGCGCAGCCCTTCGACATCGATCACTACCAGCCCATCCTCTTCGTGATCGAGTCCTACGAGCAGCTCTACGACGCGCTCGAGCGCTATCGCCGCCAGTACCTGAACTGAGCCGCGCGAAAGCATGGGGACGTCTGCGCCCTCCCCGGGAAGCGGAGGTCCCGCGCGCCGCGCGCGCCCTGCCCGCCGTGTCATCCGGAGATTCCTAAAGCCAGGTCTCGAAGTTCCGATAACCTGACTGTAGGAACGCCATCCGAAGGACGCGGCATGAGCTCACTTCCCCACTGGGCGCTGTTCGCCGGCGCCGCCGCCGTGGTCGGCATCGCCCTCGCCGTCGGCCTGGGCCTGAATCGCGCTGCGCTCGCGCTGCTGCGCGGGGCGCTGCGCAAGCGCGGCGACCAGCTCGACGAAACTCTCGGCCAGCTCAAGGAGGCGAACCAGCGCATCGCCTCGGCCCTGCACGAGGCCGAGCAGGCGCGCAGCGAGGCCGCCACCGCGTCGCGCGCGAAGAACGAGTTCCTCGCCACCATGAGCCACGAGATCCGCACGCCGATGAACGGCGTCATCGGCATGACCAGCCTGCTCATGGACACGTCGCTCAGCGCCGAGCAGCGCGAGTACGCGGAGGTCATCCGCAGCTCGGGCGACTCGCTGCTGACGATCCTCAACGACATCCTCGACTTCTCGAAGATCGAAGTTGGTCAGCTCGAACTCGAGGAGCACCCCTTCCAGCTGCGCGAGGTCTTCGAGGACGCCCTGGACCTGATGGCGCTCAAGGTGGGCGAGAAGGGGCTCGAGCTGTCCTGCCTGGTCGAGCCGAACGTGCCCCCCACCGTGATCGGCGACGACACCCGCCTCCGCCAGATCGTCGTGAACCTGATCGGCAACGCCGTGAAGTTCACCAGCGAGGGCGAGATCGCCCTCGAGGTGCGCGCGCAGCTCCTGCGCGAGGGCCTCTACGAGATTCACACGGCCGTGCGCGACACGGGCATCGGCATCGATCCGGCGGCGCGGGCGCGGCTGTTCAAGGCCTTCAGCCAGGTGGACAGCTCCACCACCCGCAAGTACGGCGGCACCGGCCTGGGGCTGGCCATCAGCAAGCGTCTCGCGGAGCTGATGAACGGACGCATCTGGGTGGAGAGCGCGCCCGGCAAGGGCAGCACCTTCCACTTCACCGTGCGCGTGCGTCGCAGCAACCTGCCCGAGCCCGCGCTCGACCTGAACGCCCTGCGCGGCCTGCGCGTGCTCGTGGTCGACGACAACGCCACCAACCGCCGCCTGCTCGAGGTGCAGTGCATCGCCTGGAGCATGCAGCCGATCCTCGCCTCGGGACCCGGGGAAGCGCTCACCATGGTGGAGTCGCAGCCGGGCTTCGACATGATCCTGCTCGACATGCAGATGCCCGAGATGGACGGCCTCGAGCTCGCGCAGGTGCTCGCCCGCCATCCCAAGACCGCCAAGACGCCCAAGATCATGCTCAGCTCCATCGGCCAGCGCTTCTCGATCGCCGAGACGCCGCTGAGCGCGGCGCTGAGCAAGCCGCTGCGGCAGGACCGTCTGCTGGCGGCCTTCCTCGACGCCCTCGGCGAACGGGAGGACGGCCCCGCCGTCTCGCCCCCCGCCGCGCTGGAGCGCCTCGCGGAGCGGCTGCCGCTGCACATCCTGCTGGTGGAGGACAACCGGGTGAATCAGAAGGTGGCCCTGCGCCTGCTGGAGCGCCTGGGCTACGGCGCCGACGTGGCGGCCAACGGCCTCGAGGCGCTCGACGCGCTGCGGCGCCAGAGCTACGACCTGGTGCTGATGGACATGCAGATGCCCGAGATGGACGGCCTCGAGGCCACGCGGCGCATCCGCGCCGACTTCCCGAGCCAGAAGCAGCCGCGCATCGTGGCCATGACGGCCAACGCCATGAAGGGCGATCGCGAGCGCTGCATCGACGCCGGCATGGACGACTACATGAGCAAGCCCGTGAAGTGGGAGTCGCTCGTGGAGGCCATCGGCCGCTGCGAGATGTCCCCGGCCGGCTAGCCCGTCGCCGGCAGCGCGTTCATCCGCGCGGCCAGGATGAAGTCGTTCTCGCTCAACCCGCCGACGCTGTGCGTCCACAGCGCCACCCCCACGCGTCCCCACGCGAGCTCCAGATCCGGATGGTGCCCCTCCGCCTCCGCGAGCGCGCCCACGCGGTTGACGAAGGCGAGGGCCGTCACGAAGTCGGGGAAGCGGTAGTCCCGCCGCAGGCGTTCGCCGTCGACGGTCCAGCCCGGCACCTGTTCGAGCAGGGAGCGCAACTCTCCGTCGGCCAGCGCCGGCGTGCCGGCGGGCAGGTCGCGACAGTGGCGCTCCGCGAGAGGCGTGCTCGTGCTCATCCCTGTCCTCCGGAGGCGGGGGTCAAGCGCAGAAGCGGTCGAAGGCGGCGGCCAGATCGGCGCCCACGTCGCGGGCGTCGCGGCCCTCGATGGCGTGGCGCGGCAGGAAGAAGACCAGCTGGCCGTCCTTGAAGAGCGCCGCGCTCGGGCTGCTGGGCGGCACCTCGGCGATGGCCTTACGGGCGGCGGCCGTGGCCTCCATGTCCTGTCCCGCGAAGACCGTGGCGACGCGGTTGGGCCGATGCGCGTTCTGCAGGGCCAGGGCCAGCCCGGGACGGGCCATGCCCGCGGCGCAGCCGCAGACCGAGTTGAAGAAGAGCAGGGCGCTGCCCGTGTGATCGTCCATCCACCGACTGACGTCCGCCGCGTCGCGCAGCTCCTCCACACCGAGACGGGTCAGTTCCTCGCGCATGGGCGCCACCATGAGATCGTCGTAGGGCATGGTTCCTCCGGGCTGCCGGGCGATCCAGAGCTGTGGATCGCCAATCTGGTGTAAACCTGAAATCGATCGGGATGGAAAATACGCATTCCCTGGAGACGCGCAAGGTCCCGGCGCCGCTACGAGAACGCGCGGCCCTGCAGGGTCTCCAGGGCGATCGCCGCGCTGTCGGAAGCGCTCACGCCCACACGCGCCTCCATGAGCCTGCAGCCCGGCATGATGACGAAGTGGCTGCGCAGCACACCCGTGATCGTCTCGCCGAGGATCATGCGCGTGCCCCAGGCGCCGTAGGCCTGGGCGATGGCGTGCCGCTCGTCGGTGAGCAACGTGAAGGGCAGCGCGAGACGGGCTTTCGCGGCCGCATGGCTCGCCGGCGGGTCCGCGCTCATCGCCAGCACCACGGCGCCCTGTGCCCTGATCTCCTCGAAGAGGCGCCGGTAGCCCAGCGCCTGCGCCTCGCAGCCGGGACGTCCATCGGCCACGTAGAAGTAGAGCAGCACCCAGCGCTCGGCGAAGTCGCCCAGGCTGACGAGACGGCCCTGTTCGTCCTCCGCGCTGAACTCGGGCACCCAGTTGCCGGGGACCAGACGAGGGCTGCGTGGCACCGGGTCTCCAATCGCGCCATGGCGGCCGGCGCGACGCTCACGCCCGCCCGCCGCCCCGCATCAGGATGAGGCCGCCTCCTCCTTGGGCGCGCTCGCTTCGCGCACGAACTCGAGGCGCTCGCCGTCGGCGGCCAGCGCCACGCGCACGCGTTCGCCGCCGCCCTCGCCCCGCCCCGACGCGAGCAGCAGCCGGGCGATGGGCGTCTCGAGCTCGCGCTTGAGGGTGCGGGCGAGCGGCCTGGCGCCGAAGACCGGGTCGTAGCCGCGCCGCGCCAGCCAGCGGCGGGCGTCCTGCTCCACCACCAGCTCGAGCGCCTGCTCGGCCAGGCGACCGGCGAGTCGCGCCGTCATGAGGTCCACGATGGACTCGATCTCCGAGGCCGTCAAGGGCTTGAACAGCACCTGCTCGTCGAGCCGGTTCAGGAACTCGGGCCGGAAGTGGCGGCGCAGTTCGGCGAAGACCGCCTCGCGCGTCGCGGGGGAGATCTCGCCGCCGGCGTCCACGCCGTCGATGAGCAGCGGCGAGCCGATGTTCGAGGTCATGATGATCACGGTGTTGCGGAAATCCACGGTGCGGCCCTGGCCGTCGGTGGCGCGGCCGTCGTCGAGGATCTGCAGCAGCGCGCTCCACAGCTCGGGGTGCGCCTTCTCGATCTCGTCGAAGAGCACGACGCTGTAGGGCTTGCGGCGGACCGCCTCGGTGAGCTGTCCCCCCTCCTCGAAGCCGACGTAGCCCGGCGGCGCGCCGAAGAGCCGCGCGACGCTGTGCTTCTCCATGTACTCGCTCATGTCGAGGCGGATCAGGTTCTCCTCGCGGTCGAAGAGCGCCTCGGCGAGCGCCTTGGCCAGCTCGGTCTTGCCCACGCCCGTGGGGCCGAGGAAGAGGAAGGAGCCCAGCGGCCGCGCGGGGTCCTGGATGCCCGCGCGCGCGCGCAGCACGGCGTCGGCCACGGCGCGGACGGCCTCGTCCTGTCCCACCACGCGGCGGTGGAGGATCGCCTCGAGCCGCAGCAGCTTCTCGCGCTCGCCTTCCACGAGCCGCTCCACCGGCACGCCGGTCCAGCGCGAGACGACCGCCGCGATCTCGGCCTCGCCCACGGTCTCGCTGAGCAGCGGCGCGCCGCCCGCGTCGCGCGCCGCGCGGGCGGCCTCCTCGGCCTCAGCGATGCGCTGCTGCAGGGACGGGATGCGCCCGTGCCGCAGCTCGGCGGCACGATCGAGCGCATAGCTGCGCTCGGCGGCCTCGGCCTCCCGCCGCAGGCTCTCCACCTGCGCACGCAGTTCACTCAGGGCCGCGTGCCGCTCCTTCTCGAGGTCCCACTGGGCGCGCAGCGCGCTCGTCTCCTCGCGCAGCTCCGCCAGCTCCCGGCGCAGCAGCGCCAGGCGCTCCTTGCTCGCGCGGTCCGTCTCCCGCTTCAGCGCCGCCTCCTCGATCTCGAGGCGCATGAGCCGCCGGCCGGCCTCGTCCAGGCGCGCGGGCTCGGAGTCGATCTCGGTGCGGACGGAGGCGCAGGCCTCGTCCACGAGATCGATGGCCTTGTCGGGCAGGAAGCGGTCGCTGATGTAGCGGTTGGACAGGGACGCCGCCGCCACGAGCGCGGCGTCCTGGATGCGCACGCCGTGGAACACCTCGAAGCGCTCCCTGAGTCCGCGCAGGATCGACACCGTGTCGGCCACGTCCGGCGCCTCCAGCAGCACGGGCTGGAAGCGACGTTCCAGCGCCGCGTCCTTCTCCACGTGCCTGCGGTACTCGTCCAGGGTCGTCGCGCCGATGCAGTGCAGCTCGCCGCGCGCCAGCATGGGCTTGAGCAGGTTGCCGGCGTCGGGCGAGCCCTCGGTCTTGCCCGCGCCCACGATGTTGTGGATCTCGTCGATGAACAGGATGATCCCGCCCTCGCTGCGCCTGATGGCGTTCAGCACGGCCTTGAGGCGCTCCTCGAACTCGCCGCGGTACTTCGCGCCGGCGAGCAGCGCGCCCAGGTCGAGCGCCCAGAGCTGGCGGCCCTTGAGCCAGGCGGGGACGTCCCCGCGCAGGATCCGCTGCGCGAGCCCCTCCACCACGGCGGTCTTGCCCACGCCGGGCTCGCCGATCAGGACGGGGTTGTTCTTCGTCTTGCGCGAGAGGATGCGGATCACGCGACGGATCTCCGCGTCGCGCCCGATCACCGGGTCGAGCTTGCCCTCGCGGGCCAGCGCCACGAGATCGCTGCCGTACTTCTCCAGCGCCTCGAGGCCGGCTTCGGGGTCCTCGCTCTCCACCTTCTGGCCGTCGCGCAGCCCCTCCAGCGCGGCGAGCACGGCGCCCTTGGCGAGTCCGGCCTCGGCGAGCAGACGCCCAGCCGGATGCGAGCGGCCAGCCCCGAGCATGGCCAGGAGCAGGTGCTCCACGGAGACGTAGGCGTCCCCCATCGCCTTGGCCTCGTCCTCGGCGGCCACCAGCAGCTGCTGAAGGCGACGGCTCGGCAGCAGCTGTCCGCTGCCCGCGCCGGCGCCGCTCACCTGCGGCAGGCGCTCCAGCGCCTCGCGGGCGCGGGTGGCCACGCGCGTCGGATCGAGGTCCAGGCGGAGCAGGAGACGTCCCACCAGGCCCCCCTCCTGCTCGAGCAGCGCGAGGAGCAAGTGCAGGTCGTCGAGTTCGTGATGCGACCCCCGCAGCGCGGCCGCCTGGGCGGCCTGGAGGGCCTCCTGTGACTTGCGGGTGAAGCGTCCGGGATCCATGCGTGACCTCCTCGTTGCCGCCCGAACGGGCGGCGCCGAAGGGGACTGCGCAAGCTGTGGACCAGCTCGGAGCTTCGCCCGCAACAGGCGGCTTCAACGCGACTTAGGCGATTCTCGCGCAGCGGACGCCGCGGGGGGCGCTGACGCCCTGACAGCGGTGACGGCCGAACCCGTCAGGAAAGCCGGTCGGACTGACAGGCGCGTGTCATGGCGAAAGCGGAAAGGGCAAGGGCTCTCGCAGCTCCAGGGGCCGCGCCGGCGCCTCGCCCTCCGCGCGGAGCCGCAGCGCGCCCTCCCGCGGGCGCTCGGCCTTGACGAAGACCAGCGCCAGGAAGCCCGGCGCCGCGGGCGGCGGCACGTGGGCCGCGGAGCTCACCCAGCCCGCGCTCGCGCCCTCGGCGTCCTCCACCGCGCTGCCGGGCGACGGCGGATCGCCCTCGCCGGCCACGAGCTGGGGCCTCCAGCGCGGCTTGCCCCGGCTGTGCTGTCGCATGACGACTTCCTGCCCGGGATAGCAGCCCTTGGCGACGCTCACGGCCTCGGGCAACAACCCCGCCTCCTGGGGCAGGACTCGCTGCAGATCCGGTTCGCGCCGCAGCTGTCCCGCGGCCAGACGCAGCGCCTCCACGGACTGGGCGGAGAGCCGCCGGGCGCCGGCGGCGTCGAGCGCGAGAAACAGCCCGCGCAGCGCACCCGCCGCGCCCTCGCCCTGGGCCGCGGCCGCTGGGTCCTGCGGGCCGCAGCTCGGATCGAAGAGGAGGTCCCAGCCGGGCACGCCCAGGCTGCGCGAGCGCAGGACGCGGACGGGCCAGCCGGCCAGCTCCGCCTCCGCGTGCGCGTGCAGCGCGACGGGCAGGGCGTCCACGCTCAGCCGCTCGCGCAGGAAGTCCGCCGCGCCGGTCCCCCCCAGGCTGAGCTGCTCGGCCGCGCCCTCCAGCGAGCGCAGCTGCACGTTCTCGCGGAAGACGCGCCGCTCCAGCTCCTCGGCGAGCGGGCGGCCGGGGTCGGCGTCGGCGACGAGCAGGAAGCCCTCGCGGGTGCGCAGGACGACCATGTCGGCCAGCACGGCGGCCTTCGCGTCGAGCAGCAGGCTGCGCGCGCCGTGGCCCGGCGTCAGCGGCTCGAGATCCTGGCTCAGGTTCGCCTGCAGCCAGGCGGGCGCGTCGGCGCCGGTGACGCGGAGGAGTTCGCCGCCGAGCTGGAGGCGAAAGACCAGACCGCCCTGGGCCCGGGCGGCGGCGAGTTCTTCGCCGAGGGTGGGGATCGTCACGAAGGTCTCCCGGACTCAGTCCGCGTGGAAGCCGGCGAATCCCGCCTCGGGCCCCTTGCCCTGGGCGCGCGCCGACTCGAAGGTTGATCGCAGCACGGGGGCGTAGCGCACCAGATCGCGGACCAGGCGCTCGAGGCGGTCGCGGACCTTCTCGTTCTGCAGCGCGAGGCCGTCGAAGTCCACCCCTCGCGCCGCGGCATGGAAGGGCAGGGTGAAGCCGTGACACCAGTGCACGCTGTTCTTGACCGCGGTGATGGACATGTCGCCCCCGCCGCCACCCGTCACCGCGTAGACGCCGGCCAGCTTGCCGGCCAGTTCCTCGTAGAGGTAGTCCAGCCAGTTCTTGAGCGCGCTGCTGACGCCGCCGTGGTACTCCGGCGTGCCGAGCAGGAAGCCGTCGGCCCAGGCGGCGCTGTCCTTGATCTCCTCGACCTCGGGCCGCGCGGCCAGGTCGGCATTGCCGGACTCGAAGAGCGGCAGGCGCGTCGCGTGCAGGTCGAGCAGGCGCACGGAGGCCCCCGCGGTCTCGGCCACGGAGACGAGGCCGGTGGCCAGCGCTCGGGTGCGGCTGCGCGCTCGCGTCGAGCCGCTGACGATGAGCAAGTTCACGGGATCTCCGCTTCGCTGAAGGAACGCACCCATCAATGCCGCAAGCCGGCCGGAAGCGCAAGAGCGGGACCGGGGCGCTGCGGCCAAAACGGAGCGCCGGACCCTCTTGTCGCCTGCCGCCGGAACCCTTGCGGCGACAGGGCGCTCGGGTTAGTGTGAGCGGGCCGGCGCCGGACGACCGCCGCTTGACCCCAGCACAGGAACGAGGTCGCCGCCGGCGCGCGCCCCCCGTCAATGCAGGCCTGCCGGCGAGAGTCTCCGCCTCCCGCCCTCTGCGCCCGCCTCAGCGAAAGGACGGCAATGCCGAGAACGGAACTGGCGAGCTTCGGCATCGAGACCCTGCAGATCCTCGCCCCCAGCGGCGAGGTGGACCAGGCGCTCGATCCCGGCTTGCCTCCCGAGGATCTTCACACCCTCTACCGGGGCATGGTGCTCGGCCGCGAAGCCGACCAGCGCATGCTCAACCTGCAGCGCCAGGGCCGCCTCGGCACCTTCAGTCCCAGCGTCGGCCAGGAGGCCGCGTCGGTGGGCCCGGTGTATTGCATGGGCCCGATGGACTGGTTCGTCGGCGCCTTCCGCGAGCTCGGCGCTCGGCTCATGCGCGGGCACCGCTTCAAGGACGTCCTCCACTTCTGGAACGGCCGCGAGGAGGGCTCGGCGATCGACCCCGCGCTGCGCACCCTCTACGACTCGATCATCGTGGGCGCGCAGATTCCCCACGCCGTGGGCCTCGCCTACGCGCAGAAGCTGCGCGGCGAGAAGGCGGCCACGGTCTGCTGGTTCGGCGACGGCGCCACCAGCCAGGGCGACTTCCACGAGGCGCTCAACTTCGCCGCCGTGTGGAAGGCGCCGGTGGTCTTCATCTGCCAGAACAACCAGTGGGCGATCTCGATCCCGCGCAGCAAGCAGACGAGCGCGCGGAGCATCGCGCAGAAGGCCGTGGCCTACGAGATGCCGGGCATCCAGGTGGACGGCAACGACGTCCTGGCCATGGTCGTCGCCACGCGCGAGGCGATCGATCGCGCGAAGCGTGGCGAGGGGCCGACGCTCATCGAGGCGGTCACCTATCGCATGGGCGTGCACACCACCGCCGACGACCCCACGCGCTACCGCAACGAGGAGGCCGCCCAGGCCGAGTGGACCGAGAAGGATCCCATCCTGCGCCTGCGCCGCTATCTCGAGGCCCGCGGCCTCTGGGACGAAGCCCGCGAGACCGCGCTGCGCGAGGAGATCCGCGCGGGCATCGCCGAGGAAGTGAAGGTCTACGAGACCGAGACCACCTTCCCCCCCGACACGCCCTTCGACCACGTGTTTGGAACCCTCCACCCGGTGATCAACGAGCAGCGCGAGCTCTTCCACGCGCTGCTGGCGCGGGACGCCGCGCGGGCCAAGGAGGCGGGCGATGCCTAAGCTCACCATGATCCAGGCCATCAATCTTGCCCTCACGGAGATGATGGCCGAGGACGACAGCGTCGTCGTGCTGGGCGAGGACGTCGGGATCAACGGCGGCGTGTTCCGCGCCACCGAAGGGCTCTACGACAAGTTCGGCGAGGGCCGCGTCATCGACACGCCGCTGGCCGAGAGCGCCATCGCGGGCACCAGCATCGGCATGGCCATGGCGGGGCTCAGGCCCGTCTGCGAGATGCAGTTCTCGGGCTTCTCCTACCTCGCCATCGCGCAGATGGAGGGCCACGCCTCGCGCGTGCGGAACCGCAGCCACGGCAGGTACAGCGTGCCCATGGTGATGCGCATGCCCTACGGCGGCGGCGTGCGCGCGCTGGAGCATCACAGCGAGAGCCGCGAGGCGACCTACGCGCACTTCCCGGGGCTGAAGGTGGTGATCCCGTCGACGCCGCGCAACGCGCGGGCGCTGCTGCGCGCGGCCATCGCCGACCCCGACGCCGTGGTCTTCATGGAGCCCAAGCACAGCTATCGCGCCTGGCGCGAAGAGGTGCCGGAGACGCCCGAGTCCATGCCCCTGGGCGTGGCCGAGCACGTGCGCGAGGGCAAGGACGTCACGCTCGTCGCCTGGGGCGCCATGCGCCGCCCGGCGGAGCAGGCGGCCGCGCAGCTCGAGGCGAAGCGGGGCGCGACGACGCACCTGATCGACCCGCTCACCATGTCGCCCCTGGACGGCGACGCCATCGCCGACTCGGTCAAGACGACCGGGCGCTGCGTGGTGGTGCAGGAGGCGCCGCGCAGCCTCGGCATGTCGAGCGAGATCGTCACCCGCATCAACGACAAGGCGCTGCTCTACCTCGAGGCGCCGGTGGCGCGCGTCACCGGCTTCGACGTGGTCACGCCCGGCTTCAGCCGCGAGCAGGCCTACCTGCCCACGGCCGGCCGCATCCTGGACGCCCTGGAGCAGACCCTGGACTTCTGAGGGAGGATCGCGTGTACGAGTTCAAGCTGCCCGATCTCGGCGAGGGCGTCCACGAGGGCGAGATCCTGAAGTGGCACGTCAGCGAGGGCGGGACCATCGCCGAGGACGCGCCCCTGGTGGACGTGGAGACGGACAAGGCGGCGGTGACCATCCCCTCCCCGGCCGCGGGCACGCTGAAGCGTCTCGGGGGCAAGGTGGGCGATGTGGTGATGGTCGGCAACGTCATCGCGGTGATCGACGATGGCGCGGCCTCCGGCGCCGCCGTTCCCGCCCCCGCGCCTGCCAGGCCCGCGCAGGCCGAGGCGCCCACGGCGCCGGCCCCGGCCGCACCCCCCGCGCCCTCGGCGCCTCCGCCCACGCGCGACGCCGCCGGCCCCGTGCCCGCGGCGCCCGCGGTGCGCCGTCTGGCGCGCGAGATGGGCATCGACCTCCACCAGGTCACGCCGAGCGGGCCGGGCGGGCGCGTCACGGCCGAAGATCTGAACCGCTTCCAGGCCGGCGGTGGCCCGGCCGCGGCGCCCGCGCGCGCAGGCGAGCCCGCGATGGCCTGGACCGGCGGGGGCATCCCCTTCTTCGACGTGGAGCCGATGCCCGATTTCGAGCAGTTCGGCGAGGTGGAGCGCGAGCCGCTGCGCTCGATCCGCCGCAAGGTGGCGCACAGGATGGTCAGCTCCATGGTGATGGTGCCGCACGTGGCGCACATGGACGAGGCCGACGTCACCGAGCTCGAAAGGTACCGTGTGCGTGAGAAGGAGCGCCTCGCGGGCACGGACGCCGCGCCCCCCACGCTGCTGGCCTTCGTGGCCAAGGCCGTGGCCGAAGGGCTGAAGAATGCCCGCGCGTTCAACGCGAGCCTCGATCCCTTCCGCGAGGAGATCGTCTACAAGCGCTACATCAACATCGGCATCGCGGTGGACACGGGACGCGGGCTGATCGTACCGGTGGTGCGGGGCGTGGACACGAAGAGCGTGATGGAGATCGCCGCCGACATCCGCGCGCTCGCGGAGCGAGCGCGGGCCGGAACGGTGGACGTGAGCGAGCTGCGCGGCGGCACCTTCACGATCACCAACGTGGGTCCGCTGGGCGGCACGGCCCTGCTGCCCACGATCAACTACCCCGAGGTGGCGATCCTGGGCCTCGGCAAGGTGCAGGAGAAGCCGGTGGTGCGCGATGGCGAGATCGTCATCCGCAGCATCCTGCCGCTGAGCCTGGCCTTCGACCACCGCGTGGCCGACGGCGCCGACGCGGCGCGCTTCGTCTCCACGATGATGGCGCAGCTCGCCGATCCCCTGTCCTGGCTGGCCGGCAAGGCCTAACCCGAGCGAAGGAGCGTCGCCGCGATGGTGATGGGAAGCCTGGAGCTGGAAACCGACCTGGTGGTGATCGGCGGCGGTCCCGGCGGCTACGTGGCGGCGATCCGCGCCGCGGATCTCGGCCTCGAGGTCACGCTGGTGGAGGCGGCCGACAAGCTGGGCGGCGTCTGTCTCAGGGAGGGCTGCATCCCCTCCAAGGCGCTGATCAACGCCGTGGAGATCGCGCACGAGGCGCGCGCCGCCGAGCGGCTGGGCGTGAAGGTGGGCAAGATCAGCATCGACCGGCAGAAGCTCCACGACTGGACCCAGCAGGTGGTGGACAGCCTCACCGGCGGCGTGGCCGGTCTGCTGGAGAAGCGCGGCGTCGAGGTCGTGAAGGGCTTCGGGCGCTTCGCCGGCGCCCACGAACTCGCGATCGAGGGCGGCGAGGTGAGCCGCATCCGCTTCAAGCACGCCATCATCGCCACCGGCAGCCGCATCAACGAGATTCCGCCGGCCTACGACCTGCCCGTCTGGTCCAGCGCCGAGGCGCTGGAGATTCCGGAGATCCCCGAGAACCTGCTCGTGGTGGGCGGCGGGTACATCGGCCTCGAGCTGGGGCTGGTCTACCACGGACTCGGGAGCAAGGTGAGCATGGTCGAGCTCTTCCCGAACCTGCTCATGGGCGCGGACCAGGATCTGGTGCGCCCCGTGCTCAAGAACTGCCAGGCGCGCTTCGAGGAGCTGCTGCTGGAGAGCAAGGTGGTGGGCATCAAGGAGCTCGGCAAGGACCAGGGCTTCCGCGTGGACATCGAGCACGGCGGCGAGACGATCAGCCGCCACTACGAGCGCGTGCTCGTGGCCGTGGGCCGCAAGCCCAACACCGACGACATCGGCCTCGACGCGCTCGGCCTCGCCGTGAACGCCCAGGGGCAGATTCCCACCGACGAGGAATGCCGCACGGCGGTGAAGCACGTCTTCGCCATCGGCGACGTGGCCCCCGGCCCCATGCTCGCGCACAAGGCCAGCCGCGAGGGCAAGGTGGCCGCCGAGGTCATCGCCGGCCACAAGAGCGCCTTCGACAACCGCGCCGTCCCCGCGGTCGTCTTCACCTCGCCAGAGATCGCCTGGACCGGCCTCACCGAGCGCGAGGCCGAGGCCAAGGGCATCGCGGTGACAGTGGGCCGCTTCCCGCTCAGCGCCCTGGGACGCGCCAAGGCGATCGGCCACACCGACGGCTTCGTCAAGATCCTCGCCGACCCCGAGACCCAGCGCGTGCTGGGCGTCGCGATGGTGGGTCCGCACGCGAGCGAGCTCATCGCCGAGGGCACGCTGGCCCTCGAGATGGGCGCCACGCTCGAGGACATGATGGTGACGATCCACCCCCATCCCACGCTGTCGGAGAGCATCCTCGAGGCCGCCGAGGTGGCCGCCGGCGCCGCCGTGCACCTGGCGCCGCCGAAGAAGAAGTAGGCGTGGGCGCGCCCCCCGCGCCCGAGCTGCACCCCTCGGGACTCACCATCCATCCCTGGCTGCAAGACGAGGCGCTGCTGGATGCGGTCCGCGCCGACGGCCGCGCGCGCTGGACGCTCCGCCCCTGCGACGCCACGGCCATCGTGCTCGGACGCGGATCGAAGCCCGAGGTGGAACTGCGCCTGGAGGCCGTGCTCGCCGATGGCGTGCCGGCGTACCGCCGGCGCGGCGGCGGTTGCGCGGTGCTGCTGGACCCCGGCAACCTGATCGCGAGCGCCGCCCTGCCGCTGCCCGGCATCGGCGGCTCCAAGGCCGCCTTCGCGCGCCTGTCGACGTGGCTGATCGACGCCCTGGCCGCCGCCGGCGCTCCGGGCGTGACGCAGCGGGGCATCAGCGATCTCGCGCGCGACGACCGCAAGGTGGGCGGCTCGGCCATCTACCGCGAACAGGGCCTGCTCTACTACTCGTCGACCCTGCTCCTTGATCCGGACTTGCTCAGGATGGAGCGCTGGCTTGCCCATCCGCCGCGAGAGCCGGAGTACCGGGCGGGACGGCGGCACGCGGAGTTCCTGGGCGCGCTGCCGGCGGCCCTCGACCGTGACGCCCTGCGCGCGCAGCTGGCCCGGATTGACCGCGTCCTGACCGACCTGTAAACTCACTCGCCTCGACACCCCCCACTCGCCGAGGTCCCCATGCTCCGCTCCCTCCCCCGCGCGCTTCGCGCCGCACTGCTGCTCGTCGCCGTCGCCTCGCCCGCCGCCGCGGAGACGCCGCCCGTCCTCGACTGGGCGCAGCTCTGGAACGGCCCCGACAACCACGACGACGAGGCCGTGGCGGTGGCCGTCGACCCGGGCGGGGACGTCCTCGTGGCCGGCACCACCTATCAGCTCGGCGTGGGCGGGAACCGCGAGGACTTCGCGCTGCTGCGCTACGCGCCCGACGGCACACTGCTCTGGTTCCGCCGCTTCGGTGGACTGGGCGCCGACGTCCCCTCCACGGTGATCATCCCCGAGCCGGGCAAGACCCTCGTGGCCGGGCGGACCCGGGACGGCGCGCAGGACAACGCCACGGTGCTGCTCTACGACGTCGCCGGCACGCTGCTCTGGGAGCGGCACTTCCCGCTGACGGGCAACCAGCCCCTGGACTTGCCGCCGCGCCTCGCCCGCGCCGACGACGGCAGCCTCTACCTGTGCGCCACCTCCAACGCAGACTACCTCGTCATCAAGATGGACGCGGCGGGCAACGCGCTCTGGACCCGCAGCTACGCGGGCCCGGAAGGCGGCGCAGACGTCGCGGAGGCGCTGGCCGTTGACGCCAGCGGCGCGGTGATCGTCACCGGCCTGCTGAACAGCGACAGCTTCCCCTTCAGCTACGGGACGGTGAAGTACGACGCCGACGGCGTCCTCCAGTGGGAGCAGTTCGAGTCGGGCGAGTTCGGCAGCCTCTTCGAGTTCGTCGGCGTGGGGATCGCCCCCGGCGGCGACGTGCTGCTGGCGGGCAATCCGGAGTCGGCCTGCGGCCTCTTCGAGACCCGCGTCTGGCGTCTGAACGGCCTGACGGGCGAGCTCCAGTGGCTGCAGAGCTTTCCGTCCAACCCCTGCGACACCGTCGAGCCGACCGCGATGGCCGTGGACGCCCAGGGCAACCTGCTGGTGACCGGCTACGGCCGCCTCGGGAGCGCCGGCTTCCACATCCACACGCTCAAGTATGACGGCGCCGGCCAGCTGCTCTGGCACCAGGAGTACGACGGCCCCGGCAGCTCGTCGGACCTGCCCTCGTCGCTGGTGGTGGATGTGGCCGGGGACGTCTACGTGGCGGGGCTCACCATCAATCCGCCGCAGGACCGCGACCACGTGGCGGTGAAGTA
Organism: Candidatus Latescibacterota bacterium; assembly: GCA_020633725.1. Classification (NCBI taxonomy): domain Bacteria; kingdom Pseudomonadati; phylum Candidatus Latescibacterota; species Candidatus Latescibacterota bacterium. The sequence continues at coordinate 52,894 of JACKDC010000005.1, read as the reverse complement.
CGCGCCCGACGGGGCCGAGGCCTGGCGGCTGCACTGGCCCGGGCCCTTCGGCACCAACGACGGCGCCACCGCCATCGCGCTGGGCCCGGACGGCGCGTTCGTCATGGCGGGTCACGCCTACGACCCCGCGCACCAGGAGGAGCTGACGACCCTCCACTACACGCAGCAGGACGTCACCGCCGCGCCGCCGGCGGCCGACGGCGATGCGCCGCGCGTCTGGGCCGTGGGCAACCCCTTCCGCGGGGAGACGCGCATCGGCTACGCGCTGCCCGCGGCGGGTCCCGTCCGCCTCAGCGTCCACGACGTGACCGGGCGCAGGCTCGCCGTCCTGCGCGACGGCCCTGCCGCCGCGGGCGCGCACACGCTCGTCTGGCGGGGCGAGGATGACGCGGGGCGTCCCCTGCCGGCCGGCGTCTACCTGCTGCGCCTCGAGGCCGCCGGCGTGACTCGCGGCGCGCGCGTTCAGCGCCTGCGCTAGACGGCGGCCTGGACCCGCGGGCGCGGCCGCCCGCGGTCGCCGCGAATGAGCAGCCAGAGGCAGAAGGACAGCTCCCCCACGAAGGCGGGCACGAAGACGAGCGTCTGGAAGAGGCCCGCCGAGGCCGCGTAGTCCACGAGCAGCGTGCGGCCGAGGCTGTCGACCAGGTAGCCCAGTCCTGCCAGCAGGAGCAGCGCGCCCAGCAGACGCGGCACGCCCGTCGCGCGCAGGATCAGCGTCCCCAGCAGCAGGCAGTGCACCCCGAAGAAGACCAGCCCCACCGCGTAGCCGTAGGCGTGGGCGTCGAGGTAGACGAGGGTGAGCGACTCCGCGCGCAGCGCGCCGGCGGGAGTGTCCGCGCCGTGGAGCAGCAACAGGGGCAGGTAGGCGTTGAGCAGGTTCGCGCCGACGATCGCGGCATGGGTGAGGCGGAAGGTGGCGGCGATCAGCGCCAGCGGGCGGCTCACCGCGCGGAAGAGCAGGTAGAGCGCGCCGGCCAGCATGACGTCGCTCACCAGCATCAGGAACTCGCTGGCGAGGCTGCTGCGGTAGAGGGTCTCCGCGCCGCGGATCGCCGCCAGCGTGGCCGGTCCGTCGCCTGGCACGATCAGCCCGCCGCGCACGAAGAACTCCGCGAAGATCCCCGCGACGATGATCACCAGATAGCCCAGGCCCGACAGGCGGGCGAGGCCTGCGGGCGCGGCGGATTGGCGGTCGGTCATTCTCGGTCCTCTCGTTGGGGCCCGGCGGGCCGGTGTCAGGTGGCCTCGACGCACGCCACGATGAAGAGGCGCGGAAAGGGGAAGGGGACGCGCCCATCGGCGCAGGCCGGGTAGGCCCGTCGCAGGCGCTCGGTGTAGCCGTCCAGGAAGCGGCGGCGCTCGTCGGCGTGAAGGCCGGTGGCCTCGTCCAGCACGGGGCGCAGGCCCGCGCCCATCATCCACTCGAGCACGGGGTTCTCGCCGCTCAGCATCTGGAAGTAGAGCGTCTCCCAGATCTCCAGGCGCGCGCAGAGCGGCGCGAGCAGGCGGTGGTAGGTGGCCGCGTCGGCCACGGGACAGCGTGACAGCAGTGCGCGCAGGGCGGGCGTGCCCAGCGGACGGCCGCCGACGCCACCGGTCGCGAGCGTCTCCCGCATGTGCGCGTGGCTGGGCAGCGCCCAGCTGCGGGGCATCTGCACCGCCAGGCAGCCGCCCCGCGCCAGGTAGCCCAGCAGGCGAGGGAAGAGCTGCGCGTGGTCGTCCAGCCAGTGCAGCGAGGAGTTGGCGACGATCAGGTCCGGCGCCTCGCCGGCCGCGGGCGCCCAGTCCGCGATGTCCGCACGGAGCAACTCGACGCGCATCGTGGTCTCGACCTCGGCGCTCTCGAGCATCGACGGGGAGGCGTCGACGCCCAGCACCGCCGCCTCCGGCCAGCGCATCGCGAGCGCGTAGGTCAGGCCCGCGTCGCCACAGCCCAGGTCGACGATGCGCCGCGGCGCCTCGAGCGGCACGCGACAGAGCAGGTCCTCGGCCGGGCGCTCGCGCTCGCCCAGAAAGCGGCGGTAGGCTTCGGGATCCCAGCGCACGGCGCCTCCCCGCAGGATTGCGTTGCCCGCCGGGCCCGCGCCGACTAGCCTGGACGCACCCGGAAGGAGCTGAGTATGACGACCTCCGAACCCTCCCGCAAGCAGGCCCTCCGCGACGCGCTCCGCGGCGGCGAACTGCGCGCGCTGCAGATCCTCCAGCTCGCGCTGATGCTCGGCGTCTCGCTCTTCGCCGCGGTGGTGCTGGCGCTCGCCGTGGTCGCGCGGAGCACGGAGACCGGCGACGCGCTGCCCGCGGCCACGCTGCGCACGCTCTCGATCGTGCACGCCGCGCTGGCCGCCTTCGCGTGGGGACTGGGCCCGCTGCTGCAGTCGTTGATGCTGAGGCAGGGCGCGCCCGGCCCGCCCATCGGCCCCCTGGCCGCGCTGCGCCAGGCGACCCTCACGCGCCTGGCCCTGCTCGAAGCGCCCGCGATCCTCGGCCTGGTGATCTGCCTGCTCGCGCAGCGGGGCGGCGTGATCGCAGCCCAGCCGCTCTACTGGCTGAACGCGCTCAGTGCCGTGGCCTTCGTCGCCTACGGCGCGCTCAGCTTTCCGACCCAGGCGCGCGTTGAGGAGCGGCTCAACGGCGTGTGAAGCGCAGGGTGAAGCCCTTGCCGTCGGCCAGCCCGTCCGACACGTGGACGTCCATGCCGTTGCCCGCGATGCGGTACTCGAGGCGGCGCGGGAAGTCGTGGTCCGGGTTCTCGAAGACGGCCCAGTCGTCCCCGCAGTCCACGAGCTTGAACGCGACGGGCAGTGCGTTGTGCGCCACCTTGGCGAGGTAGAAGATCTCGTCTCCCATGTTCACCAGACGCAGGGCCTCGCGCTCGAGCACGCTGCGGTCGGCGGCGCTCTCGCCGTTGCTCGCCGTTTCGCCGTAGCCCTCCCAGCTGTCGGTGGAGACCGCGGCCCAGCGCTCGAAGACCGTGGTCGTGTCCCCCACCGCCTGCCAGCGGCCGAGCAACCAGGTGAGGGACGCGAGCGTGCGGCAGGGTTCGGCGGCGGCCATGCTGACGACTCCCAGGGTGAGGGCGAGCGCGAGGACGAGCCGGCGGGGCAGGGGCATCAGGGATCCTCCCCGAGCGCGGCGTAGTGCTGGGCGATCCGGGCCTGCGCGCCCGCGCGGGTGTAGACGTCGGGGCGGGGGCGCGCGATGACGTCCGCGATCACGGCGGCCACCTCTTCGGGCGTCTGGCCGCCGGGGATCTTGCGCGAGTCCACGCCGCCGTGGCGGGCGTTGAGTCCGAAGTCCGTGTAGACCACACCCGGCGAGACCAGCGAGATCTGGATGCCCGGGTGCTCGGCCTGCACCTCCTCGCGGAAGGTGGCCGTCAGCGCGTTGAGGAAGTGCTTGGCCCCGCAGTAGGCCGAGCGCTGCACCGCGAAGGGAACACGTCCGAGCAGCGAGGAGACGTTCACCACCTGCCCCGTGCCTCGGCTCGCGAAGTGGGGCAGGGTCTCCTGCATGCCGTAGAGGGCGCTCTTGACGTTGTAGCGCATCATGTCGTCGAGGTCCTCGTCCGTGAGCTGGCTGGGCTGACGCGAGATGCCCACGCCCACGTTGTTCACCCAGACGTCGATGCGCCCATGCTTCGCCAGCGTCTCCGCGACGACGCGCTTCACCTGCGCGCGCTCGCTGACGTCCGCCGCCACGGCCAGCGCGCGCGCGCCGCAGCGCGCGGCCACCGCGGCGAGGGCGTCCTGGCGGCGCGCCACCAGCGTCAGCGCCGCGCCCTGCGCCGCGAGCTGCTCGGCCAGCGCCGCGCCGATGCCGCCGCTGGCCCCGGTGATGACCACGACCTTGTCCTTCATGCCGTCTCCTCGTGCACGTTGTGATGGGAAGCGCGATCCTAGCGCCCCGCGCGCCCGCGGGCAAGCGCCGCGCAGCCTGCATTTCGGAGCCGCAACTCCTTCACAGTGGATCAAGCGCTTGTCGCTGGCGGCGCGCGCCGCCGCGGTGCTAGTCTCGCCGTCTCGCCGCCAACATGCGGCACCAACAGGAGGACACATGCGACGCAGCACGCTTTGCGCCGCGCTGCTCGCCGGTCTGCTCGTGATGGGATGTGACAGCGGCGGCGGTCCGAGCGGTCCGGTGGGACCCGGCAACACTGGCGGCAACAGCTTCACGGCGAAGATCGACGGCGGCAGCTGGGCCAGCCGCAGCCAGACGATCTCCATCTCGGGCAATCCGAGCGATCCCGTCACGAGCCCGCTCACGATCAGCGGCATCGACGCGACCGGCAGGGGCGTCCAGCTCTACCTCGGCTTCATCAGCGGCGAGGGCGTCTACCCGCTGGGCGTGAACTTCGTGACCAATGCCGGGGGGACGGCCCAGGTGGTCGTCCCGCCGCAGGGTTGGCTCACACCCTTCAGCGGCAGCGCCGGCATGGTGGACATCACCACGCGCACGGCCACGCGCATCGCCGGAAACTTCGCCTTCGTCGCCGACGAGGTACTGGGGGGCACGCCCCTGCACCGCAGCGTCACCGAGGGCGCCTTCGACATCACCGTGGCCGCGGGACTGCCGCCCCTGCCCACCGGCACGCCCAGCGCGCTGGGCGCCTCCCTGGACGGCACCCCCTGGAACGCGGCCACCGTGGTCACGGCCTCTGGCGGTGGAGCGAGCTTCAGCGTCAGTGCCTCAAGCACGGAGTGGCAGCTGACCGCGGTGCCGCAGGTGCCGGTGTCGGCGGGGAACAGCTACGCGGTGCCCTCCGAGGTCTCGATCTCGGTGATCAGGGTGGGCACGAGCGACGCCTGGACCGCCATCGGCGGGCCGGACGTGGGGAGCTGGAGCATCGACGCGTTCAGCGCCACCGGCATGACGGGGAGCTTCAGCGCCACGTTGCCCAAGTCGGGCGGCGGCGCGGCGCTCACGCTGGGCGGCGGCGCGTTCGACGTCACCTTCTTCACGCCCTAGCTAGGGCGTCGTGACGCGCACCACCACGTACTCCGAGTAGGCGCGATTGCCCGCGTGGTCCTCCGCCGCCGCCCAGAGCGTGTGGGTGTCGTTGTCCGCGTAGGGCGTGGAGTCCCAGTCGTAGGTGTAGGGCGCGATGTCGTCCTCGCCGAGTTCGTCGCCGTCCACCAGGAAGATCACGGTGGCGATGCCGTTCTCGTCGCTGGCCGTGGCCTCCAGCAGCACCTGCCCGCTGACCAGGCTGCCGTCGCTGGGTCGAACCAGCGCGACCTGCGGGATGGTCTCGTCGCCGCCGTCGCTGCACGCGCAGATCGCGAGGAGGGCGAGCAGCGCCGCGGCCTTCGCGGGGAGTCGTTGCGGGCTCATGGCTCCTCCGTCGCCGCGCCCGGCTCGCGCGCGGCGAGCAGGGCGGTCAGGGCGTCCAGCTTCTGGTGCAGCGCCATGATCTCCAGCTCGGCCTTGAGGTTCACCTCGTAGTCGTGGGCGGCGTCGAGCCGGTCCTTCGCCGCCTGGCGATTCTGGGACATCATGATCACCGGCGCCTGCAGGGCCGCCAGCATGGACAGCACCAGGTTGAGCAGGATGTAGGGATAGGGGTCGAAGGCGCGGCCGTGGCGCAGGAGCAGCAGGGAGTTCGCCACGATCCAGACCAGCAGCACGCCGAGGAAGAACAGGATGAAGGTCCACGAGCCGCCGAAGGCCGCGATGCGGTCGGCCAGGCGCTGGCCCAGGGTGAGCGACGCCTCCTGCTCCGCGCGCACGTTCCTCGAGATGTGCAGGCGCTCGGCGATCCGGCGCAGCACCCGCTGCTCGGAGGGACCCAGGGAGTCGAAGCCCCTGTGCAGCAGCGGCTCCGACAGCTCCCGCGCGGTTCGTTTCATGACGTCTCCTTCGTCGTGAGGGCCTCGGTCGAGGATAGCCCGCTTCCGGTCCCGGCGCCACCGTCCGCCGCGGGGCTGGACGGCGCGGTCCCGTCCGCCTAGACTGCCCCCGGAGGTATCCCATGGACACGCTGCTCTTCGGTCTCGTGGCGGGCGTTCTGCTCGCCGTCATCGCCATGCTGGCCCTCAGGCGACGCCGCGGCGGCTCGGGCCCCCACATCACGGCCAGCAGCTCGGTGGAGGCCTTCAAGAGCGTCGGCGAGCTCGTGGTGCTGAAGGTGTTCACGAAGCAGATCGTCACCAGCCGCGACCACCTCTTCGGCGACTGGGGCGAGAAATGGCTCGCCTGGCTGCTCAGTTCCAAGCAGACCGCCATGGTCTTCGAGTTCGTGGTGGACTTCCGCTACGACCTGCGCCATCCGGCCTTCGCCGTGGCGCCCGTGGGCGACGGCGGGCTCAGCTTCACGCTGCCGCCGCCGGCCTACGAGATCCAGATGAAGGACATGCAGTTCTACGACGAGCGCGGCGCCGCCCTCGTCCCCCTGCTGCTGCCGGACTGGATCGGCCGCGTCTTCGGCGGCAAGTTCTCGGAGAAGGAAAAGAACCAGCTCATCAAGGCCGCGCGCGACGAGGCCGAGGGCCTGGCCAAGCAGCTCGTGGACAGCATGCGCCACGAGGTGCAGAAGAGCGCCGAGGCCACGCTGAGCTCCATGGCACGGGGCATGGGCTTCGCCGAGACGCGCTTCCTCTTCGGCGACGCCGAGCCGGTGCGGCTGGCCATCGACCTCTCCAGCATCGAGGCCAGCGCCAGCCGCGCGCTCGCCGGCCTGGGCTAGCTCGCCTGCTCCGGCTCCGGCGCCAGCAGGCGTCGGCTCCAGAGACTCAGCAGCACCGACAGCCCGAGGATGGTCGCGCCGGTGAGCTGGTGCAGGGTCGTCAGCGCGACCTCCCACCAGGGCAGGTCGCCGGGATCCGGCGTTCCGTTCACCGCGGCCAGCGCGCCGGTGCCGAGGAGCAGCTGCACGCCGACGAGGATGGTCAGCGTCCGTCCGAGAGGCCTGAGCAGGGGCAGGTCCCGGTAGAGCCCCCAGTGGCGCGCCCCCACCGCGAGGGCCAGCAGCGCCAGCACCATGGCGAAGCTAACGTGCCAGAGCATCCCCCGCGCCATGTGCCGCAGCATCGCGCCCAGCACCAGCTGGACGAAGACGGCCAGCACCAGGACCGCCGTGAGCTGGCGGTCGGTGGACGCGGTGGGCCGCGGCTCGGGCAGGCGGCCCGACACCCAGAGCCGGCTGCTGAAGGCGGTGAGCGCGAGCAGAAGCCCGAAGAAGAGCTGACCCAGGATGCCGTGGACCACGGCCAGATCGAGGCTGGGCGCCATGTCGGTCGGAGACTGGCTCATCGTGAAGCGCCCGGTCACGCGCAGGCCGCCCAGCAGTCCCTGCAGGACGACCATCAGCAGCGCCACCCAGCCCAGCGCCCGCAGCCAGCGCCGCCGCTCCGAGAACTGCAGCTGCAGCGCCAGCACGAGGGTGGTGAGTCCCACCAACGAGCCGAGCAGCCGGTGCGCGTGCTCGTAGAAGATGCCGCCCGTCATGCGCGAGAGCGGGTAGAGGAACATGTTGAAGCCGTAGCTGTTGGGCCAGTCGACCACCGCGAGGCCCGCCTCCTCGCTGGTGACGAGACCGCCGGCCCCCAGGAGCATCAGGGTCGTCGCCGCGGCCACGGCGGCGAAGGCCGAGTTCCAGCCCAGCGCGGGCGGCGCCGCGCTCGACGAGAACGGCTCCGGCGTGCGCTTGCGCATCGCCAGCCAGGCGCCGCAGGCGGCCAGGAGCACGCCCAGCAGGATCGACCCCGGCACCCAGAAGACGGCCGCGCGGCGCAGTTCGCCGGGCACGTCGCCGCCGAGGACGCTCCCCAGGATCAGCAGATTGAGCAGGGACGCCAGCGCGCCCACCCGCGCGCCCCCGGCGACGCCGCGCGTCCCGTAGCGCCCGGCGAGGGCGCCGCCGCCCAGCAGACAGACGATGAACAGGACGAAGAGCAGCCAGGGCGGCAGCGCCGAGGCGAAGAGCCGGCTCAGGTAGGCGAGGGCCCACATGGCCGCGCTGGTGCCGAAGCCGAGCGCGAGCCACTGGCCGCGGGACTCGCCGGCGAGGGGTGGATAGGCGGAGAGGGTGGCCATGGCGCTCCTTCGGTCGGGTCCGGCGCCGCGGCGACGTCCCCGCGGACAGGACCATCTATTCTCTAAACCCTTGCCCCGGACGCTTTTCCCTTTCGCGCCCGCCTGCGGACTGCTACCTTGGGCGGCGTCGGTCGGGCGCCGAGGCCGTATCCTACGCCTCGGCCTCCCCTCTGCCAACTCAATTGCCATGGCCCACTCGTCCACGACACCTCGCCCCCTCGACGCGCTGCGCGCGCGCCTCGGGCTCTACGCCGCCCTCAGCAAGGCGCGGCTGAGCACGCTGGTGCTCGCCACCACGGCGGCGGCCTATCTGCTCGCGCGGCGGGGGCCGCTCGACCTGCCCGAACTCGCCGCCACGCTGCTCGGCACCTTGCTCTGCGCCTTCAGCGCGAACGCCTTCAACCAGGTCTGGGAGCGTCGCCGCGACGCGCGCATGGAGCGCACGAAGCTGCGCCCCCTGCCCAGCGGACGGCTCGGCGTGGGCCACGCGGCGACCGTCGCGACGCTTCAGCTCGTGCTGGGTCAGGCGCTGCTGCTCGGCGGCACCAATCCGCTGACCGCGGGGCTCGCGCTGAGCACGGTGCTGCTCTACGTGCTCGTCTACACGCCGCTCAAGCCCCGCAGCACCCTGAACACGCTCGTGGGCGCGATCTGCGGCGCGCTGCCGCCGGTGCTGGGCTGGACGGCCGCCACCGGCCGCCTCGCCCCCGGGGCCTGGCTCTTCGGACTGCTGCTCTTTCTGTGGCAGGTGCCCCACTTCCTGGCGCTGGCCTGGCTCTACCGCGAGGACTACGCGCGCGGAGGCTTTCGCATGCTGCCCGTGGTCGACCCGGGCGGCCAGTTGACAGGGGCGCTGTCCACGCTCTACAGCCTGGCGCTGGTGCCGCTGGGCCTGGCCTTCGCCATGGCGGGACTGGCCGGCGCGCCCTCGGCCGCAGGCTTCGCCGCGCTGGGCCTCGTGCTGGTGCTCCTCAGCCTTCGTCTGTGGCGGCGGCTCGATCTGCGCAGCGCCCGGCAGCTGTTCCTGGCCAGCGTCATCGTGCTGCCCCTGGCGCTCATCCTCCTGGTGAGCGACGGGGGACGTCACGCGGGTCACCGCGGGCCGAGCGCGCAGTCCCTTCGCGCCGAGCTCGCCGGCGAACCCGCGCCGGCCGTGGCGACCGCGACGCCCGGCGCGCGATGATCCTCGGCCGGCGCAACGCCTGGCTCTTCGCCGTCGCGTTCCTCCTCGGCATGCTGGCGCTCTCCTGGCAGCTGAACCAGCGCCGGGCCTTCGAGGCCGGCGGCCTGCGCGGCGACGGCAAGCACCTCGAGACCTACGGCTTCGAGCTGAGCGACCTGGCCATCCCGCGCAGCGAGATCGTCCCCTCGGGCGTCCCGCGCGACGGCCTGCCCGCCCTGTCCCATCCCCCGCGCCTGGACGCCGCCGGACTCGCGGCGCTCAACGCCAAGGGCCGCGAGCCCTTCCTGATGGGGAGCGACCGCGTGCTGGGTGTCGCGGCGAACGGCGCGGCCTGTGCCTACCCCGTGTCCATCCTCAACTGGCACGAGGTGGTGAACGACACGCTGGGCGGCGAGGCGCTGCTCGTCACCTGGAATCCCCTCTGCGGGGCGGCCTGCGCGTATGCGTCGGAGGGCGTGGCGTTCGGGGTGAGCGGGCTCTTCTACAACTCGAACCTGCTGCTCTACGACCGCGGCACGCCGTCCGACAGCACGCAGGCGGCGAGCCTCTGGAGCCAGCTCACGGGACGGGCGCTCGCCGGGCCCGCCGCCGCGCGCGGCGACAGCCTGGCGCGTGTGCCCGTCGCCCTGACGCGCTGGGACGACTGGCTGGCCCGGCACCCCGGCACGGCCGTGCTGGAGCCCTCGGAGGAGGGGCTGGCCCGCAAGTACCGGCGGCGGCCCTACGTCAGCTACCTGGGTTCGGACCGCCTGCAGTACCCCGCGCGGCCGCTCCCCGACGAGGAGGCGACGGGCCTCTCGCTCAAGAGCCCGGTGCTGTCGGTGTGGACCGGCGGCGAGCGGCGGCTCTATCCCCTGGCCTGGATCGCCGCGCGCGCCGATGCGGACGGCCGCTGGCAGGACACCCTGGCGGGGCGCGCGCTGGCCTTCCGGGTCTGGCCCGGCGATCCGCCCGTGGCCACGGTCACGTCGCCGGACGGCGCGCCGGTGACCTGCGCCGAGGCGTTCTGGTTCGCGTGGTATTCGCAGGAGCCCCTGGCCACGCGCTGGCTGGCGGGCGAACCCACCCCCTAGCGACAGTCGGCGGAGCGAGGGGCGTCAGTGCGAGGCGGGGGCCTCGGCGGGCGCGGTCTCGGCGGCGGTGGCGGTGGCCGCCACGTCGGCGGCGGCCTCGGTCTTGGGCATGGCCGGGGAGTAGCCGGGGATCAGGTCGTCGCGATAGTGCAGGGTGTCGAGCAGCGCGAGACCCACGAAGAGCAGCACGAAGAAAATCGACGAGACCAGCACCACGGCGTTGAAGGGCCGGTCGTACTTGAGGTGCATGAAGAAGAGCGCGACCAGCATGGCCTTCACCGTGGCGATGCCGATGGCCACCGGCAGGCTGAGGGGGCCGAGATTGATCCAGGTCACGGCCACGGTGACGAAGGTGAAGAACAGCAGGGCAGCCCAGACCCCGAGCAGCACCTTCAGCGGCACCACGTGCGGAGCGTCGTGAGCGTGATCGCCGTGAGTCATCGTCGCGTCCTTCCGGTCCCGCCCACTACTTGATCAGGTAGAGCAGCGGGAAGAGATAGATCCAGATCAGGTCCACCAGGTGCCAGTAGAGGCCCACCAGGTCGACCGGCGTGTAGTAGTCCGGGCCGAACTCGCCGCGCCGCGTGCGCAGCAGGACCCAGAAGATCGCGATCATGCCGGCGATCACGTGGATGGCGTGGAGGCCGGTCATCGCGAAGTAGATCGAGAAGAAGGTCTGCACGTTCTTCGGCGCGTTGGCGTCGTGCGTGGGCAGGCCCTCGGCGTCGTGCGGGGCCGCGGCGGGCGTCGCCTCGTCGCGGGGAGACTGGGCCAGCGCCTCGGGCGCCAGGCCGCCGGGCGCGTCGGCCGCGGGCGGGACCAGGCTGGACGTGCTGCCGTCGCCGCTGGCCACGGGCGGCGCGGGGATCGCCGGGGCGGCGTGGGCGTCGGCCTCGGCCTCGTGCATCGCCGGCGCGTAGTGCCTGCCCCAGAGCAGCCCGTGCTCCCACTTGGCCTTGTACTCCACGTACTTGATGCTCAGGAAGCCCAGCGCGCAGAGCAGCGTGACCGCGAGCAGCAACACGGTGCGCCTGCGCTGCCCGAGCTGCGCCGTGCGCACGGCCATGGCCATGGTCAGGCTGCTGCAGATCAGCACCACGGTGTTGATGCCGCCCAGGGTCTTGTCCAGGAAGTGGTGCGCGTAGACGAAGATCTCCGGATGGTTCGCCCGGTACACCGCGTAGGCGCAGAACAGCCCGCCGAAGAGCAGGATCTCGGTGGCCAGGAAGAGCCACATGCCCAGCTTGCTGGACTCGTACTGCTGCTTCTCGTTGTCGAAGTGGTGCGCCAGATGCGAGGCGTGCTGTGCCATGAATTCCCCCGCGGCCCCGCGCTAGCTCGAGGACGCGCCGTCGACGGGCACGTAGCCGTCGATGGACGCGTCGTAGCGCAGGTGGCTGAAGTCGTAGGGATCGTGCTCGGCGGGCACGTCCTTGAAGTTGTAGTAGGGCGGCGGCGACGCGCACTGCCACTCCATCGTGTTCGCGCCCCAGGGATTGGCCGGCGCGCGGCGGCCCTTGAAGAGCGAGCCGATCAGGTAGACCGCGATGATCACGAAGCCGATCGCCAGGATGTAGGAGCCGGCCGTCGAGATCTGGTGGTAGATCTCGTACTCGGGCGGGTAGTTGTAGTAGCGCCGCGGCATGCCCTTGCTGCCCATCACGAACTGGGTGAAGAAGGTCACGTTGAAGCCGATGAAGATCATCACCGCGGCGATGCGGCCCCAGGTCTCGTTGTACATGCGGCCGAACATCTTCGGCCACCAGTAGTGCAGGCCGCCGAGGAAGGCGATCACCGTGCCGCCCATCATGACGTAGTGGAAGTGCGCCACCACGAAATAGGTGTCGTGCAGGTGGACGTCCGTGGCCAGCGTGCCCAGGAAGAGTCCCGTCAGGCCGCCGATCGTGAACAGGAAGAGGAAGTTGAGGACGTAGAGCATCGGCGTGTCCAGGCGCAGGCTGCCCTTGTACATGGTCGTCAGCCAGTTGAACACCTTGATCGCCGAGGGGATCGACACGCTGAAGGTCAGCGCGCTGAAGATCATGTTCGCCAGGCTGGACTGACCGCTGGTGAACATGTGGTGGCCCCACACGAGGAAGCCGAAGATCGCGATGGCGATGCTCGAGTAGGCGATGAAGCGGTAGCCGAAGATGTGCTTGCGGCTGAACACCGACACCAGCTCGGAGATGATGCCCATGGCCGGCAGGATCATGATGTAGACGGCCGGGTGCGAGTAGAACCAGAAGAAGTGCTGGTAGAGCACCGGATCGCCGCCGAGGGCCGGGTCGAAGATGCCGATGCCGAAGCTGCGCTCCAGCACCAGCAGCACCAGCGTGATGCCCAGCACCGGCGTCGCCAGCACCTGGATGATCGCCGTGGCGTAGAGCGACCAGAGGAAGAGCGGCATCTTGAACCAGCCCATCCACTTCGGCCGCAGCTTGTGCACGGTGACGATGAAGTTCAGCCCGGTGAAGATGGAGCTGAAGCCGAGGATGAAGGCGCCCATCGTGAGCCAGACCACGGCCCCGCTGGCGGAGGTGCTGTAGGGCGTGTAGAAGGTCCAGCCCGTGTCCACGCCGCCCGCGAGGATCGAGACCAGCGCGAAGACCGCCCCGATCACGTAGAGGTACCAGCTCGCGAGGTTCAGGCGCGGGAAGGCGACGTCCTTGGCGCCGAGCATCACCGGCAGCACGAAGTTGCCGAAAGCGGCCGGGATGCTGGGGATGATGAACAGGAAGATCATGATCGCGCCGTGCAGCGTGAAGGACTGGTTGTAGCTGTCCGCGTTCATGATCGTGTGGCCGGGCGTCAGCAACTCGGTGCGCACCAGGATCGCGAAGAGGCCGCCCAGGAAGAAGCTGGTCAGCACCGAGATCAGGTAGAGCACGCCGATGCGCTTGTGGTCCAGCGTGGTCAGCCAGGACTTCAGCCCGTGGCCGTGGGTCAGGTAGTTGTCGCTCGCGCTGCTTGCGATGCTGCTCATGTCGCCCTCAGCCCCCTACTCGCTCAGTGACTTGATGTAGGCGATGATCACGGTGATCTCCTTGTCGTTGATGCGCCCCTGGAAGGTGGGCATCACCGGATCGAAGCCCTCCACCACCTGGCCCTGAGGGTCGAGGATGGAGTTGCGGATGTAGTCCTCGTCCGCGATGACCGTGCTGCCGTCGCGAAGCTTCACCTCGTGGCCGAAGAGACCCTTGTAGGTGGGCCCGGCCAGGCGCCGGCCATCGCTGCTGTGGCAGACGTTGCAGCCCAGGCTGCGCGTCACGCGCTCGCCGGCCTCGGCCGGGGGCAGCTTGTCCAGGAAGCCGCCGGCGTTGTCGAGCCAGGCGTCGAACTCCGCCTGCGGCTGCACGATCACCTTGGACAGCATGTCCGAGTGCCCGGTGCCGCAGAACTCGGCGCAGAGAATCGCGTGCTCGCCGGGCTCGTCGGCCTCGAACCAGACCTTGCTGTAGCGGCCGGGCACCACGTCGCGCTTCACGCGGAAGTCCGGCACGAAGAAGCTGTGGATGACGTCCTGCGAGCTCATCACCAGGCGCACCGGCTTGCCGGCGGGGACGTGCAGCTCGGGGTCGCTGTACCCGTTCGGATAGGTGAACTGCCAGTTCCACTTCTGGGCCGTCACCAGCACCTCGTAGGAGTCGGTGGGCGTCACCGTGAGGCGCAGGTAGCCGCGGAAGCCGACGGTGAAGATCACCACCACCAGCGCCACCGGCACCAGCGTCCAGGTGAGCTCGAGCGCGGTGTTGTGGCTCGGCGAGGTCTCCGGCAGCTCGTCGCGCCGACGCTGCCGGTAGCGCACGATGAAGACGATCATCAGGCCGACGATCAGCGTGAAGAAGAAGAGGCTGAGCCAGAGGATGAAGTCGAAGATGCTGTCCACTTCACCCGCGAGGGCGGTCCCCTGGCGCGGCATCCAGAAGGAGCCGGCCGCCTGCGCCAGCATGGCGCCATCCCAGTGCCCGAAGAGCGTGTTCAGCAGTCTCAAGAGTGGGTTCCCTCTGCTAGCACCCGCCGGCGCCGGCGATCGCGCCGCCAGACGGTGAACAGCCACAGGCCCAGCACGGCCACGGTCACGCCGCCGCCCAGGCGCATCAGGTTCATGGCCGCCACGGCATAGCGCCCTTCCGTGGCGTCGTAATGGAAGCAGAAGAGCAGGGCCCGGTCCAGGGCGTTGCCGATCTCGCCGGCGGACGCCTCCACCAGGGCCAGTCGCAGGTCCTTGGCGGGAAACTCCAGGCCCAGCAGGGTCTGGCTCACCTTGCCGTCCGGCGTGAGCACGAAGATGCCCGCCGCGTGACGGTACTGCCCGCTGGCCTCGTCGTAGGCGTACTTGAAGCCCACGCTGTCGGCCAGGCGGTGGATGGTGGCGTCGTCACCGGTGAGGAAGTGCCAGCCGGCCGCCGCCGAGGGCCTGCCGTAGTTCTCGATCTGGTGGGCCTTCTTCTTGGCCGAGCCGGCGGCGTCGTCCCGCGGGTCGATGCTCACCGTCACGACGCTGAACTCCTGCCCCGGCGTCCAGTCCAGCTCGTCCAGACCCTTGACGAACTGGTCCAGCAGGATGTTGCAGAGCATCGGGCAGTTGTAATAGACGAGCGTCAGGATGACGGGCTTCGAGCCGTCGATGTACTGGCCCAGCGTCGCCGGGTTGCCGTCCTCGTCGGTGAAGGCCAGCTCCAGCGGCACCTGGGCGCCGCCCTGGTGGAAGATGCCGAGGCCCTCCAGCTCCGGCAGCTCCTGCTCCGCCGACTCCAGCGCCCGCACGGGCTGCCCGAGCGCGCCCGCCACGAGGACGAGGGCCGCCGCCAGGAGCGCCGCGCGCGCGAGGCGCGTCATGCCGATGCGAACGCTCAACGCCCGGCAACCTTTCCGTAGCGGTCCACGATCTCCTCCATCGCCGTGGCGATGGGCATCCGCACGACGCCCTGCTCGCGGTCCACCCAGGCGAAGTCGCTGATCTCCGCCTCCTGCGTGGCCTCGAGCGCGGCCAGGGCCTCGGCGTCCGCCGACGACTGCTTGGCCTCGATCTCCGTGTCCTCCATCTGCCGGAAGACGAGCTGCAGCCCCATGATCAGCACCAGCAGGATGAGCCCGCCGATCGCGGCCACCCAGGCCGTGCTGCTGCTCTTGGGGTCGTCGTAGCGCGGCTCCGGCGAGGTCGACTCAGGCATTCTCGAACTCCAGCGACGCGGCCAGGCGCGGGTCGCGCTCCGGCACCACGGCCACGCTGCGCAGGCGCAGCATCACGAGCGAGACGGACAGCCCGCCCAGGCCGACGAAGAGGGTCAGGTCCAGCCAGTGCAGCGGCACGCGCTCGGGGCTGAACGTGGGCATCACGAGCCAGTAGAGATCCACCCAGTGCATGAAGAGCACCCAGAGCGCGCCCGGCATGAGCAGCAGCATCTGGCGCTTGGGGTAGCGCGAGAGCAGGCCGAGGAAGGGCGCGAAGAAGTGTCCGAAGAGCAGGAGCACGGAGACGGCGGTCCACTGGCCCGTCTGCCGCGCCAGGTACCACACCGTCTCCTCGGGCACGTTGGCGTACCAGATGAGCATGTACTGCGAGAAGGCGATGTAGGCCCAGAAGACGATGAACGCGAACACCAGCTTGCCCAGGTCGTGGTAGTGCTCGCGCGTGATCGCGCGGCTCAGGATCTTGCCGCGCTGCAGCAGGCGCGCCCAGAGCGCCAGCAGCGCGAAGCAGCCCACGGCGCTGCCCGCGAAGTAGTAGACGCCGAAGATCGTGCTGAACCAGTGCGGCTCCAGGCTCATCAGCAGATCCACGGCCGCGAAGGTGCTGGTGATCGCGAAGATCACGAGGCCCGGCCCGCTCAGGCGCTGCATGGCGTGGGTGTGGGCGATGTCGCCGCTCGCATCCTGCCGCGTCGAGCGCGTGTAGTAGTAGCGCGACAGCCAGGTCCAGACCAGGAAGTAGACCGCCATGCGGATCATGAAGAAGGTCTTGTTCAGGTAGGGCGCCTTGCCCTGCAGCAGCGGGTCGTGGGCGACGTGCGCCGCGTCGGTCCAGTGGTAGAGCTTGCCCATCATCAGGAGGATGGGAATCGCCAGCAGCCCCAGCCAGGGCAGGTTCGTGGCGATGGCCTCGGCCAGGCGCCGCACGACGACGCTCCAGGTGGCGCCCGTGACGTGCTGGATCAGCACGAAGAAGAGCGCGCCGAGCGACAGGCTGAGGAAGTAGGCGAAGTTCAGCAGATAGGACTGGCCGAAGCGCTGCCAGCCGTCGCCGGCGCCCGCGCCCAGGGCCAGGCTCGCCGCCAGGCCCAGCACGGCCAGCACGGCCGCGATGCGCAGCGTGCGGCGGCCCCAGTCGCCGAGGTGGCGGTTCTCTTGCTGGATGTCCAGCAGCGGCGGCCTTCTGTGAGCTCCCATCGTCCCTACTTGAGCAGGTCCCGCTGATCGGCGGGAACGTCGGCGAGGGTCGCGTGCTGACTGAGTTGCAGGGCCTTCACGTAGGCCACGATGGCCCAGCGGTCGTGAGGCGGCACCTGCGGCCCGTAGGCCGGCATGTTGCGGATGCCCTCGGTGATCGTGTTGTACAGGTGGCCCAGCGGCCGGCTGCGGATCAGCTCGCCGGTCAGGTCGCTGGGCGGCGTCCAGCCCCCTTCGGCCAGCGCCATCGCGCGCTGGTTCACCATGCCGTCACCGCGGCCCGCGAGGCCGTGGCAGGGCGCGCAGAAGATGCCGAAGCGCTCTCGACCGCGCGCCAGCAGCGTGGAGTCCACCGCCACCGGGAAGCTGTCGATCCAGGCGTCGCCGTCGCGGCCCTGGTAGAGCGCGGCGTCGGCGCGCAGCTCGCCGCGGGCCACGGTGCCCGGCACGTCGGCGCGCGCGGAGCGGCCGTCCACGAAGAGCGGACTGGCCTCCTGCGCCTTGTACTTGGGCTGCTTGTCCATGTCGGGGATGATGCTGATGCGCGTGCGATCTCCATGCGAGCTCATGCGCTCGCGCGTGACCATCGCCAGCGGGATCAGGGTGATCAGCGCGCCCAGCACCAGCAGCTGCAGAATCCAGCGCGGCATCCTAGTCCTCCTCGAGACGCTCGACCTGGACCGGGCCCAGGGACTCGAGAAGGCTGCGCGTGTCGTCCTCGCGGAAGCGGGGATCGCGCGCCTCTACGGTGATGAAGAAGCGGTCGTCCGTCGCGCGACGGAAGCGCTCGCTGTGGAAGACGGGGTGGTAGAACTGGGGCAGGCCGTTGAAGGCCAGCATGCCGATGAACGCGCTCAGCGCCGAGAACAGGATGGTCATCTCGAAGGTGATGGGCACGTTCGCGGGAATGCTGAACAGCGGCTTGCCGCTGATGATGAGCGGGTAGTCCACCGCGGAGGTCCAGTACTGCAGCAGCAGGCCGAGGCCGGCGCCGGTGAGCCCCGAGAAGAAGACCACCCAGGGCAGCTTGGTCGTGCGCAGGCCCATGGCGCCGTCGAGGCCGTGGACCGGGAAGGGCGTGTGCGCGTCCCAGCGGGTGTAGCCGGCGTCGCGGATGGCGGCGCAGGCGTCCACGAGGCCGTTGACGGTCTCGAACTCGGCCAGGTAGCCGTAGAAGCGGGTCTCCTTCGACGAACTCACGTCTCCCCCCTTACTCGGGCCGCTCGGGGTCGTAGCGGCCGGGGATGTCGCCCCAGTAGTCGCCCGCGCCCGTGTGCTCGGGGTCGTGGTAGTGCGCCTCGGGCATCACCGTCTTCACCTCGGCCATGGCGATGATCGGCGCCACGCGCAGGAAGAGGAGGAAGAGGGTGAAGAAGAGGCCGAAGCTGCCGATCAGCGTGAGGACGTCCACGTAGGTGGGCGAGTAGTGGCCCCAGGCCGAGGGCAGGAAGTCGCGGCTGAGCGAGCTGACCACGATCACGAAGCGCTCGAACCACATGCCGACGTTCACCAGCACGGCGACGACCCACATCACCCACAGGTTCCGGCGCAGACGCTTGACCCAGAAGATCTGCGGGCTGAGCACGTTGCAGCTCACCATGATCCAGTAGGCCCAGGCGTAGGGACCGAGCGCGCGGTTGATGAACGCGAAGGTCTCGTAGTGATTGCCGCTGTACCAGGCCGTGAAGAACTCCATCGAGTAGGCGTAGCCCACCATCATGCCGGTCGCGAGGAGGATCTTGGCGATCGACTCCAGGTGCTTGGGCGTGACGATGTCCTCCAGGTGGAAGAGCTTCCGCGCCGGCAGCGCGATGGTGGCCACCATGGCGAAGCCGCCGAAGATGGCCCCCGCCACGAAGTAGGGCGGGAAGATCGTCGTGTGCCAGCCTGGGAGCTGCGCCGTGGCGAAGTCGAAGCTCACCACCGAGTGCACGCTGAGCACCAGCGGCGTCGCGAGACCGGCGAGCAGCAGGTAGGCCTTCTCGAAGCGGTGCCAGTGGCGGTTCGAGCCGCGCCAGCCCAGCGAGAGCAGTCCGTAGATGATCCGCCGCGGCTTGCTCTCGGCCCGGTCGCGCAGCGTGGCCAGGTCGGGCACCATGCCCATGTACCAGAACATGATCGAGACCAGCGCGTAGGTGCCGATCGCGAACACGTCCCAGAGCAGCGGGCTGCGGAAGTTCGGCCAGGCCTGCTGCTGGTAGGGAAGCGGGAAGATCCAGTGCAGCAGCCAGATGCGGCCCACGTGGATGGCCGGGAAGAGCCCCGCGCACATGACCGCGAAGATCGTCATCGTCTCGGCGAAGCGGTTGATGCCGGTGCGCCACTTCTGCCGGAACAGGAAGAGCACGGCGGAGATCAGCGTGCCCGCGTGGCCGATGCCGATCCAGAACACGAGGTTGACGATCGCGAAGCCCCAGGCCACCGGGTTGTTCAGGCCCCACACGCCCACGCCCGTCGAGATCAGGTAGACGATCATCGCGAGGAGCATGAACACCAGCAGGACGGTGATGCCCAGCGCCACCGTCCACGCCCTCGGCATGCGGCGCGCCTCGACGATGCCGCACACCGTCTCCGTGACGGCGCCGAAGTCCTTGCCGCCCGTGACCAGATACGGCTGCCGGCCCGGCTGAACGTCCAGCTGGGCGCGGGGATCAGGAATGGCTGCGCTGCTCATGCGTCGTGCTCACCAGTCTGGGGTTCGGGTTCCGCACGCGCGCCAGGTAGGCCGTCCGCGGCTTGATGTTCAGCTCCGCCAGCATCGTGTAGGCGCGGTGGTCGCCGTGCAGGGCGCGCACCTGGGCGGACTCGTCGTTCAGATCGCCGAAGCGGATCGCCTTCGTGGGACAGGTCTGCATGCAGGCGGTCTGGATCTCGCCGTCGGCGATCGCGCGGCCCTCGTTCTTGGCCTGGATCTTGGTGTTCTGGATGCGCTGCACGCAGTAGCTGCACTTCTCCATGACGCCGCGCGAGCGGACCGTCACCTCGGGGTTGTTGGCGAGCTTCTGGACCTCCGGCGTGTCCTTCGTGTAGTGGAAGAAGTTGAAGCGGCGCACCTTGTAGGGGCAGTTGTTCGCGCAGTAGCGCGTGCCCACGCAGCGGTTGTAGACCATGTCGTTCAGGCCTTCCTGGCTGTGCGTGGTCGCCTGGAAGGGGCAGACCTGCTCGCAGGGGGCCATCTCGCACTGGACGCAGGCCACGGGCTGCACGACGCTGCTGGGGTTCTCGGGCTCGCCCTGGAAATAGCGGTCCATGCGGATCCAGGCCATCTCGCGGCCGCGCGACACCTCGCTCTTGCCCACCACCGGGATGTTGTTCTCCGACTGGCAGGCCACCGCGCAGGCGCTGCAGCCGATGCAGCTGTTCAGGTCGATGGCCATGCCCCAGCGGTGCCCCTCGTAGGCGAACTCCTTCCAGAGCGACACCAGGGGCGGATGCTCGTCCAGCTCGCGGGCGAAGTCGGGGTTGGCTTCGTACTCCTCGAGGCTGCCCTCGCGCACCAGCTCGTGGATGCGGCTCTGCCGGCCCTCGAAGCCCACCTTGTCGATGAGCCAGTGGTCCTGGGTCCCCGCCAGCAGGTAGCTGCCGCCGAGGGACTCCACGGCGAGTCCACCCACCGCGTGGAGGGCGTCGCTCGCGCGCAGGGCGTAGCCGTTGAAGCCGGCGCCGTCGCCCACCGCGCCGGCCGCGCTGCGGCCGTAGCCGAGGGCCAGCGCCACGGTGCCGTGCGCCAGGCCCGGCACCACCGCCGCGGCGCAGTCGAGGCTGCGGCCGCCGGCGCTCAGGCGCACGCGGTCGCCATGCGCGAGGCCCAGCTCCGCGGCCGTGTCCGGGCCCATCGTGGCGGCGTTGTCCCAGGTGATCTTGCTGATGGGATCCGGCAGCTCCTGCAACCAGCCGTTGTTCGCGAAGCGGCCGTCGTAGAGGCTATGGTCGCGGTGCAGCTCGAGCTCCAGGCCGTGGTAGCCGCCGTTGGCGGGCTTGGCGGCCACCGCCGCGGACAGGGCGTCCACGTCGAGGGCGGCCGATGCCGCCGGGAAGCGGCTGTCGGCGAGGACGCCGTCGTGGAGCAGACGCCGCCAGGCCGTCTCGGCGTCGCCGCCCAGCGCGCCCTGCAGGCTCTCGCGCAGCTGCGCATGGGCTTGCGGAGCAGCGTCGCCGCCCAGTAGCGCCAGGACCTCGCCCGGCGTGCGCCCGTCGTAGAGCGGGGCGATGAGCGGCTGCACAGTATAATGAGTGCCGTCCCAGGCGCGCGCGTCGCCCCAGGACTCCAGGAAGTGGGCGCGCGGCAAATGCCACTGGGCGCGACGCGAGGTCTCGTTGTCGTGCAGCGAGAGATGGAGGCTCCCGGGCACCTTGTCCAGCGCGCCGCCGAAGTCCAGGTCCACCGGGGCGTCGTAGACGGGATTCCCGCCCAGCATCACCAGCGCCTGCACCTCGCCCGCGGCCATGGCCCGGGTCAGGGCGCGCAGCGAGCCCAGCTGGTCGGTCTCCTCGCCCGCGGGCGGCTCCACGTAGCGCACCGTGTTGCCCACGGCGCCGAGCTGCGCGTTCATCAGCGCGACCAGCGCGTGCACCAGCGGCGGCTGCCCGGGGCCGGCCAGCACCAGCGCGCCGCGGCCGGCGTGCTCGAGGTCGTCCGCCAGGGCGCTCAGGAAGCTCTCTTCGAACTCGTGGCTCAGGTGCACGCCCAGCGCGCGCCGCAGTTCGCGCTGCGCCTCGCCGCCGTCCCCGCCGCGGCGCGACAGCTCCGCGGCCAGGCTGAGCGCGAAGGCCTCGATGCGGCTTGCCTGCAGCGGGTAGCGATGGTCGGCCATGCTGCCGGTGATGCTGAAGTGGCTCTCCACAGCATAGAGGCGGTTCATCGCGCGCTTCGGATCGCGACCGGCGGCCCAGTCCCGCGCGTTGGCCAGCGCGGAGGGCGATCCGCTGAGCGGGTCGGCGTCCAGGGTCAGGATCACGCGCGCCTTGTCCAGCGACGGCACGGCCCGCAGGGGACGCCCCATGGCCAGCGCGGCGCCCGCGTAGGCGTGGTCGTGGTTGAGCGGTTCCCACACGTGCCAGCGCGCCTCGGGGAAGGCCGCCAGGAAGCGGCGGCGCTGGGCGTCGAGGCTCGGCGACGCGCTCGCCTCGCTGAGGACGTGCAGCCCGCGTCCGCCACGGGCGGCCAGCGGCCGGGCCATGGCCGTCGCGGCGGCGGTGGCCGCCTGCCAGTCGCGGCGCTTGCGCGCGCCGCCCTCCCGCTGCATCGGGTGCCGGCTGCGATCCGGATCGTAGAGCTCGAGGATGGCCGCCTGCGCCAGCGCATCGGCGGAACCCCGGCTGATGGGGTCGTCCGGGTTGCCCTCGATCTTGATGGGACGTCCCTCGTAGCTGGTCACGAGCAGACCCGCGGCGTCTCCCCCCAGCGCGAAGGCCGTGGCGAAGGCGCG
Source organism: Candidatus Latescibacterota bacterium (assembly GCA_020633725.1). Lineage (NCBI taxonomy): Bacteria > Pseudomonadati > Candidatus Latescibacterota > Candidatus Latescibacterota bacterium. Next base: position 30,788 of record JACKDC010000005.1, on the reverse strand, counting down.
CGGCCGCCCGGGCTCGATGCCCGACGGACGATAGGCCCGCGGCACGATGGTCTCGCGCGGCCAGCGGCAGCCCGCCAGGCCCGCGAGCGCCACCGAGGCGCCCATGATCTTGAGGAAGCCGCGACGCGACAGCGCGTCCGGGGCCCGGTCGGCGCCCTCGGGGAACTCCCCGCGGCAGAGCGCCTTGAACTCCTCGGTCCCGGCGTACTCCTGCAGGCTACGCCAGTAGCCGCTGCCGGGCTGACGATCGTCTAACGATGACATGTGGAACAGTCCGTCGGCGGTTGAATGTTGTAGGCCTGACGCAGCTGGGCGCCCAGCGCGAGGGCGTCGCCCTCGGGCGCCCAGGTCATGGACGTGACCTGGTCCTTGGGACGCAGATTGGGCTCCGGGGCGCGGTGGCAGTCCAGGCACCAACCCATGTGTAGGGGCGCGACCTGGGTCACGACCTCCATGCGGTCCACGCGCCCGTGGCAGGAGACGCAGCCCACGCCGCGGCGCACGTGGGCGCTGTGGTCGAAATAGGCGAAGTCCGGCAGGTCATGGACGCGCACCCACGGCACCGGCATGCCGCTGGCGTAGCTGTCGAAGACGGGCTTCAGCTTCTCGCTCGTCGCGCGGACGTGCGAGTGGCAGTTCATGCAGGTCTGGGTCGGCGGCAGCGTGGCCTTGGCCCCCGTCTCCACGCCCGTGTGGCAGTAGCGACAGTCCATGCCGAGCCTCCCGACGTGCAGCGCGTGGCTGTAGGGCACCGGCTGGGTGGGCGCGTAGCCCACGTTGGTGGTCTTGGGAGAGGTGGCGTAGGCGATCAGCACCACCACATAGACCAATCCGCCGAGGATGGCGACGGTCGCAAGAGGGCGAATGGCGTTGGTCCAGCGGGGAAACAGCGCCTTGCGTCGCGTGTCGTTGCTCTGCATGGCGACGCAAGTTAGAGCATTCACAAGAAGCGGTCAAGGAAAGACGAGATAGCAGAAAACAGGACCCGCTTGTCCGCCCATTCGGCCGCTGTCGGCGCCGGCGGATCGCCGGACGGCGTGCGCGTGACGCCCCGACGCACAAAAAAAGGCAAGAGGGCTGTCGCCCTCTTGCCGCGCACATCTCAGCATCAAGGAGAGGAGTTCATCTCCTCCGGCCTGGCCCCGCCGGTCGCCCTTCCGCGTTGCCCCACACTTCACGAAAGGACCGAGTCAACAGACTCACCGACAGGTCCCGGCCTGCTCGAGGGAGTTGCTTCGAATCCGGCTGACTTCCCCAATCAATTCAGATCGAAACCCTCGAGGAAGCTTGGAAAGAGCCTTCATACCTGCCAAGCCTGGCGCCTTCCTCACTTCATTCACTGCTACTGCAGGGAGCGTGCCATCGCGCCCACAAATATCCACCAAGTATCTGATTGCGGCACAAGCGTTTAGAAAGCCTGCTCGCGCGCGATCCTTCCCGCGGATCGCGCCGACTAAAGCCTCTTTAGAGACGATCCGCTCGCCCGCCACAACGCGATGCAAACGCGCGGCTTGCGAACTGGCAAGATCCATGGAGGGCTTGAGCGGGAGTGAAAGCGCCTTGCGCGCTGCCGCCGGTCGGCGACAGCGCTAGGCGTCCAGGTCGTACTTGCGGATCTTCTGAAGCAGCGTGGGATAGCTGATGCCCAGGCTCTTCGAGGCCTGGGTGCGATTCCAGTCGCACTGCTGGAGGGCCTCGACCACGAGCTGCCGCTCGAGCTCCCCCACCTGGCGCTTCAGGTTCAGGTCGAGGATGGCCGCGTTGCCGCCGCTACCCTGCAGCGAGTCCTCGATCACCACGGACTCCGAGGTGAGGGGCTGGTCGCCCGGGCTGAGCAGGAGCGCCCGCTTGACGACCTTCTCCAGCTCGCGCACGTTGCCCGGCCAGGCATAGCTCTCCAGCTTGAACAGCGCCCGCTGGGAGATCCCGCGCGGGTGCTTGCCGAAGTCCGCGCCATAGCGGTCGACGAAGTACTGGGCCAGCAGTGCGATGTCCCCGCTCCGCTCCCGCAAGGGGGGCATGCGCAGGGGGAAGTCGTTGAGGCGGTAGTAGAGGTCCTCGAGAAAGAGACCCTGGCGAGCCAGTTCCTTGAGGTCCGTCTTCGTGGCGGTGACGAGACGCACGTTCACGGGCACGCTGTCGTTGGAGCCCACGCGACGGATCTCGCGCGTGTCCAGGAACTGCAGGAGCTTCGCCTGCATCTTGAGACTGGTCTTGCCCACCTCGTCGAGGAAGAGCGTCCCGCCGTTGGCCTCTTCGATGAGCCCCGGCTTGTCGTGGATGGCGCCGGTGAACGACCCCCGGATGTGGCCGAAGAGCTCGCTCTCCAGCAGCTCCTCGGGGAGCGCCGCGCAGTTGACGTGCACGAAGCGCCGCTCGCGACGATCGCTCATGCGATGGATCGCGTAGGCCAGCACGCCCTTGCCCGTGCCGGTCTCGCCGCTGAGCAGGACCCAGGCGTCCGTCTCGGCCACCTTGCCGGCGAGATGCAGGAGCTCGAGCATGCCCGGATCCTGGGTGATGATGTGCTGCGCCGCCTCGGGCAGATCGTGCGGCAGCACGGCCCGGCGGGCCAGGCGCTCGCGCTCCTGGAAGGCGATGAGCGTGACCATCCGCGCGAAACCGGCGATGTAGCGGACCATCTCGTGGGAGAAGCCCTGCTCGCCCGGGCGCTTGCGCCACAGGCAGAGGAAGCCCATCTCCTTGCCGGAGTGCACGAGCGGCTGGAACAGCACCGAGGACGCGGGGCCCAGCGTTTCCAACTGGTCGGCGACGGTGCCGTCCGCGGCGTCGCGCAGACCGTCCGCGTCGCCGCGGGTCATGCCCTCGAGGAACTCGAAGGGGCCGCCGTCCGCGCCGTCCATGCAGAGGCAGCCGGCATCGGCGTCGCAGAGCGAGAACAGGCTGCGCCAGGCGAGGCGGAGATCCTCGGGCAGGTCCTCGCGGCCGCCGAGGGGCATCTTCTGCGCGCCGGGCAGGAAGCCGAAGCTCCCGGCGCCCTGTGCGATCTTGCGCTGTTCCACGTCCATGCGCACGCGGTCGAGGGCGTCGCGTTCGTCATCCGTTGCATTCTCGGGCAGGTAGCCCTCGGCGTCGAAGACGGCGAGCAGGGCGCGGTCGAGATCGCCCAGCCAGCTCTCGACGCGGGCCAGCAGCAGGCTGGCGTGGAAGCGGAAGCGGTCGCAGGCCTCTTCGCTCTGATTCTGGAGCAGGTCCTCGAGCAGCTTGCGCGAGCGCAGCGCGTCCTCGAGGGTCGCGCGGGAGAAGAGCAGCTCGGCGTACTCGAGCTTGGTCTGATCTTGCTCGATCTGCTCCTGGGTGAGCTGGAACGCCTGGAGCGCGTTGCGGAAGGCGATCTCGGACTTGTCGCCGTTTTCGAGACGAAGCCAGGCCCGCGCCTGGGTGCGGTAGAGGTGCGGGATCTCGAAGAGCTCGCCGTTGGTCTCCGTGAGCTTCAGGGCCTTCTCGGCGACGCGGATGGCTTCGAGCGGAAGTCCTTGCCTGAGCTTGACCCTGGCGATGCGCTGCATCACCTCGACGACGACATCGCCCTTCGGCGCGAGCTGGCGCGCCAGGTCCAGGCTGAGCTCGTAGTTGGCGAGGGCGGCCTCGAGATCGTCACGGGCCTCGTACAATTCGCCGAGGAACTCCCCGGACAGCGCCAGGCTCCGCTGCTGCCGGTTCTTCTCCGCAAGCACGCGCCCTTCCAGCAGGAGCTGCTCCGCCCGTCGGAAGTTCCCGAGCTGGATCTGGACGCGGCCCAGCGACAGGGTGCCGCGGGTCGTCTTCGCCTCGTCGCCCGCCTCGCGGGCCAGACGGCGCGCGCGGATGAACATCTCGGAGGCGTCCCGATGCCGCCCCTGCTTGAAGTAGACGATGCCGATGTTGAGCAGAAGGCTGATATGGACGCCGCGCAACGAATGCTCGGCGGCGAGGGCCATGCTCTTGTTGAACAGGCCCAGCGCGGCTTCGAAGTCGCAGGCATTCTTCTTGAGCAGTCCCAGGTTCATCGTGGCGCCGATGATGCCCCGGTGGTCGTCGATGCGCCGGTAGGTGACCAGCGCATCCGTGAAGAACTCCTCCGCCTCGCGGGGATAGCCGAGCCTGGAGTAGATGATCGCGATGCGATTGAGATTCTCCGCCACTTCCGCGTGGAGGGAGGAGTTCTTGAGGAGCTCGTAGGCCTGGAAGCAGAATCGCAGCGCCTCTTCCGGGCTGCTCGTATAGAGGTGGACCATGCCGATGCGGTCGAGCACCAGCCCGTACTCCAGCGTCTCTTCGCGGCCCTTGAGGCGGGACTGAGACAGCAGGAACCACTCACGGGCCTCGTTCTCCAGGCCCTTGCGGTGGTAGCTCTCCCCGAGCTTGAACGCGAGTCGCCACAGGTCGGCTCCCTGGCTCTCGGTCTGCGCCTGCCTGTAGGCTTTCTCGAAGTACTCCAGCGCGAGGCTGTAGCTTTCCGAGGAGAAGTGGAAATCTCCCATCGCCTCGGTATCCGTCGAACTGGCCAGACTCGGCAGGGGAGCGCTACCTGCCTGATGCTGGAAGTCCTGCGGGCTGTTTCGATCGGGCTCTCTCATCAATTCGTCCTTGAGTGGGGTGGACGCAATTGGAGGTGTACAGTCCGGGTCATACTACGGCCAGAGCCAGTCTCCCGAGTGCCACCAGGTTTCCAGCATGATCAGCATCAAGGTCTTACCGCGACTGCGCATGGGCGGATCGTTGTCGCCCTGGACGCCGTCCCAGTAATCGTCGTCGTCGCCGGAATCCAAAGTCGCAGGCGGATTCGAACCGCCGTTGTCGTTGCCGCCGCCCAAGGGGGCCGGCCCGGGAACCCGGATGGTGGTGATCTGGTCGCTGAGGATGGGCTGCTCTTCGGCGTGGGCGGGCGCCGTCGCGGTGACGACGAACCCAAGGCAGATCACGAAAAGCAGGACCACGATCGGCAGGGTTGAGGTAGCGCCCCTTCTCATCGTCCTACGCACTCCTGGCAAGGGTGAGAAAACCTCTGCTTCGCAGCGTCCTGGAAGCTTCTGGAATGATAGAGGTGACGAAGAGGCGAGTCAAATCATGAGGCAACAAAACCTTGCGGCCCTGAACCCGGACGGGCGGCGGGGCGGCCGGGGACGGATCAGTCCTCCTCGTCACCCTCCTCCTCCGGCCCGGGCCGACTTCCCGTAAGCCCATATTTTTCAATCTTCTTGTACAGATTGCTGCGCTGCATCTCCAGGGCGCGGGCCGTCCGGCTCACGTTGCCGCCGTGCTCGCGGAGCTTCCGCCGTAGGAAGAGCTCCTCGCTGAGGTCCTTGAAGGCCTGGAAGGTCGGCGCCGCGAAGAGCGCGCTCTCGCCGTCCGGCGCCCCGCCGCCGGCGGCGCTCGGGACGTCTTCGGCCTCGATCCGGTCCCCCGGCGCCATGATCAAGAGCCGCTCCACCAGGTTCCGCAGCTCGCGGATGTTCCCCGGCCAGGGGTGCGAGCGCAGGCGTTCCAGTGCCTCCGGGCTGAAGCCCCGCGCGGGCATGCCCTGCTCGCGCAGGTAGAGCTCCATGAAGTGCCTGGCCAGCAGGGGGATGTCCTCCGGTCGCTCCCTGAGCGGCGGCACGTGCAGCGGCACGACGTTCAGCCGGTAGTAGAGGTCCTCGCGGAAGCGGTTCTGCGCGGCCTCGGCCAGCAGGTCCTTGTTGGTGGCGGCGATCACGCGGACGTTGACCTGCAGCGTCACCGTGCCCCCCACGCGCTCCAGCTTGCCCTCCTGCAGCACGCGCAGGACCTTCGCCTGCGCGCTGAGCGCCATGTCGCCGATCTCGTCGAGGAAGAGCGTGCCGCCGTCGGCCTGTTCGAAGCGTCCCACGCGCTGCTGGTGCGCGCCGGTGAAGCTGCCCTTCTCGTGGCCGAAGAGTTCGCTTTCGATGAGTTCGTTGGGGATGGCCGCGCAGTTCACGTCGACGAAGGGACCGGCCGCGCGCGCGCTCAGGCGATGGATCCGCCGCGCCACCAGCTCCTTGCCGGAGCCGTTCTCCCCGGTGATGAGCACCCGCGCGTCCGTGGGCGCCACCCGCGCGATCGCGGCGAGCAGACCCTTCACCGCCGGGCTCTCGCCCACGATCCGCTCCCCCTCGCCCAGACGCTGCCGCAGCGACTCGATCTGCCGCTGCTGCTCCAGCCAGCCCAGCGCGTTGCGCAGCGTGACGAGCACGCGGTCCGCGTCCAGCGGCTTCTCGAGGAAGTCGAATGCGCCGAGCTTGGTGGCCTGCACGGCCGTGTCCACCGTGCCGTGTCCGGAGATGATCACCACGGGCATCGTCAGACCGCCCTCGGCGAGCCGCGAGAGCACCTCCAGGCCGTCCAGCCCGGGCATCTTGATGTCGAGGAAGACGAGATCGAAGTCCTGGCGCTCGGCCAGCGCCAGGGCGGTGTTGCCGTCGGGCGCGGTCTCCACGTCGAAGCCCTCGTAGCGAAGGATCTTGCCCAGGGAATCCCGGATGCCGGCCTCGTCGTCCACCACGAGGATGCGGGCGCTGTCGCTCATGCTCGATTCTCTCCCCTTCGCCGGACGTCGGGACCGGCCGCTCGCAGGATAGCGACTGGGCCTCAGGGATGCCAGCGGATCCGCAGACCGGCCTCGGCGTCACGGCTGGCCTCGCTCTCCAGCAGGAAACTGTAGTAGTCCCGCCGGGCCAGGCGCAGTTCCAGCTCCCAGTCCGTGCGCGAGTAGCGCGCGCTGAGCGCCGCGCTCAGTCCCCACTCGCTCTCGCTCTCCGCGTCGCTGTCGTAGCTGCTGCGGTAGTTGTCCGCGCGCAGCGCCAGCGCGAGCAGCCAGCGCTCGCGCGGACGCCAGCCGGGCTCCACGGAGGCTTCCAGCACGAGGAAGTGGTCGACGCCGCTCGACTCCTGCCGCAGATGCTCGGCCAGCAGCCCCAGCGTCAGGGGGAAGCGGCCGGCGCGATCGCGGCCGTAGCGCAGGCTGGACTCGAGGCGAAGCTGACGGGGACGGCGCAGGTCGTCGCCGCTGGGGAGGGCGTCGGGCGCGAAGCGCTCGGCGCTCAGCGACAGGTCCACGCGCGCGGGCACGGCGCCGGCGTCCAGCGGACGTCCCCCGAGGAACTCCGCGCGCAGCAGCGTCCCCGGGTTGAAGTAGGAGTTCTCGCGCTCGGTCCAGTTCTCGCGCCCGCCGTCCACGCGCAGGCTCCAGTCGCCCCTGTCCCCGAGGACGAGCGCCTCGGCGCCCAGCGTCCAGGTGGAGCCGTCGGGCCGCTCGTAGTAGGCCACCGCCTCGGGATCCCGGGGACGGTGCCGCTCCCCCTCGAGCGAGAGCGACAGCTCCGCCCGCTCCAGGTCGCGGGCGAGCCGCAGCGCGCCGAGGAGCTCCTCGCGGTCGCTGCCGTCGCGGCCGCGATAGTCCAGCGCCCGCCCGCCGAGACGGAGGCCGACGCGCAGATCGGCCTCCTCGCCGAGCACGCGATCCAGGCGCGACTCGACCCGCAGCTCGCGCTGGTCGGCCAGGATGTCGCTGGCCTCGTCGTAGTCCAGGTCGCTCAGGTCCGCGTCCAGCGCCGCGCTCCAGTCCAGCGCATGCCAGTCCAGCCGCAGGACGCCCCCGCGCCGCCAGTAGGCCTGGCTGTCGGCGACGCGGCTGGCCAGCGAGTCCGGGTCGAAGAGCAGCAGCGGCGTGCTCAGCGCACCCTCGTCGCTGCGGGTCAGCGTGGCGCCGAGCTCCAGGTCCCAGCGCTCGCCGAAGCGGCCGAGGCCGGCGCTGCCGCCGTTGTCGTCGAGGGTGAGGCCGGCGTCGTGGCGCAGCGTGAGGCGGGACCACCACCCGTCGTCGCGCCGCAGGGCCAGGCGCGCGAGGAGGCTGTGCGCGATCGTCTCGGCATCGGCGCTGTCGCTGTGGTAGCTCTCCGCCGCGAGGCCGGACTCGCCCCCCAGCTCCACGGCGGTCGCGCCCCTGCCCGGGCCGGACAGGAGCGCGAGGAGGAGGCCGGCGAGCAGAGCCCCCCGGCCGTGCGCCCGGCGCGGGGCGCGGCCTCCCTTGCGGTGCTCAGAAGTCGAAGCGATGGCGGAGCATCTCCATGGCGCGGTTCACGCGGCGCAGGCGACCGAGCATCTCGCGGAGAGCGGGATCCTCCGTCCAGCGCAGCATGCGCTCGGCGGGCTCGGCGAGCTTGAGGTCCCGCGCCTCCAGGGTATCGACCTGGGGCGCGAGGACCCCGTCGTACCACTCGCGGTAGACCGCCGCGCGCTCGGGAGCGACACCTTGCAGCTCCTGGACGCGGCGCTGGTAGCGCAGGACGAGCTGGCCGAGCTCCTCGTGGCGGCGGCGGCGCTCCTCGTCCTGGCGCCCGAGCCGGGTGAGCAGGCGCCGCGCGTGGCGCAGCTGCGTCTCGATGCGGCGCAGGGCGAGACCCTGCTCGAGCAGCAGGTGGCGCTGTTCCATGTTGAGGTGCGTGGGCGGCAGGTCCGCGAGCTGCAGGATCTCCTGCGCGCGGATCTGGCGCCAGGGCCGGACGATCTCATCCTGCAGCCACGGATAGAACTGGCGGTACTCGCCCCGGTCCAGGGACTCCCCCAGCAGGCGGAGGCTGCGCTCGTAACGGAAGAGCGGCCCGCCCGGCTCGGCGAGGCGCTCCCGGAGGCGCAGGAGGTCCGCCTCCAGGTGTTCGGCGCCGTCGGGGGCCAACCGGTCCTGGGTGGGCGGAGGCGCGTCATCCGACGCCGCGCGGGCGGGCGGCGCCGCGGCGGCGAGGGTGAGGACGAGACCGAGGAGCAGTGCGCGCGATGTGTGCCGTCTCATGATCCACCTCGGGGGCAGGGTGACGACCCCGGGGCTGCAAGCGCAGTGCCCGCGCGGTCCAGCGGCCGCTCCGCGGCCCCAACTGACTGTCGAGAAGGCAGTTGCGTGCAGGGCCGCCGGCCGCGCGTCGCGGGCCCGGCGCACCATTTGGTACGGCCGCGTCCGCCCTGGTGCTTCGCGGCGCTCACGGGGACTCCCCCTCGGACTCGGGTGCGGCCAGGCCGTGCTTGTCGAGACGGTAGCCCAGGGTGCGCCGGGTGAGGCCGAGGAGCCGGGCGGCGGCGCTCTTGTTGCCGCCGCTGCGCTCCAGCGCCTGGGCCAGCAGATCCTTCTCCAGCGCCTCCAGGTTGACGCCCTCGTCGGGCAGGGTGAAGACGCGTTGCACCGCGCCGGGCGCGGGGGCGTGGGTGTCCAGAGGCGGCAGGTCGGCGGCGTCGATGCGCTCGCCGCGCGTGAGAACCATCGCCCGCTCGACCACGTTCTCCAGCTCGCGCACGTTGCCGGGCCAGCGGTGGCCGCGCAGGCGCTCGAGCGCGGCGGGCGTGACTCCCGCGATGCGACGGCCGGTGCGCGCCGAGAGCTTCTGCAGGAAGAAGCGGAGGTAGAGCTCCAGGTCGCCCAGGCGTTCGCGAAGCGGCGGCAGGTCGAGCCGGATCACGTTGAGGCGGTAGAAGAGGTCCTGTCGAAAGCCGCCGGCCGTCACCATCTCCTCCAGGTCGCGGTGGGTCGCGGCGAGCACGCGCACGTCGACGCGCTGCGTCCGCGCGCCGCCCACGCGTTCGAACTCCCGCTCCTGCAGCACGCGGAGCACCTTCGCCTGGGTGCCGGGGGCCATGTCGCCCACCTCGTCCAGCAGCAGCGTGCCGCCGTCGGCCAGCTCGAACTTGCCGGGACGGGCCTTCACGTCCGTCGCGACGCCCGCCTCGATGCCGAAGAGCTCCGCCTCGAGCAGGCTCTCCACCAGCGCGGCGCAGTTGACGCGCACGAAGGGCTTCTGCTTGCGCGGCCCGTGGCCATGGATCGCCCGCGCCAGCACCTCCTTGCCGGTGCCGCTCTCGCCGATGATCAGCACGTTCGAGTCGCTCGCCACCACGCGCGGCAGCAGCTCCAGGATGCGCCGCATCCCCGGGTGCTTGCCCACGAGGATGTCGTCGAAGGCGCCGGCGATCTCGCCTTCGGTGGCCACGGCCAGCGCCTCCTGCCCGGCCGGCGCCAGCAGCCGGTCCACGCTCTCGCGCAGCGCGCGCAGGCGCACGGGCTTGACCAGATACTCGAGCGCCCCCAGCTCCAGCGCGCGCACGCCGGCCTCGATGCTCGCGAAGGCGGTGACCAGGATGCAGGGCGTGTCGGGCGACGTCTTGCGCACGCGCTCGATCAACCCGAGCCCCGCCTCTTCGCTCTCCATGCGCAGATCCGTGATGACGAGATCGGCCCCGCCCTGCGCGAAGGCCGTCCAGCCCGCCTGCGCGCTCGTCGCCTTCACCACCTCGCGTCCCGGCGCGGCGAGGGTCTCGGCCAGGAGGGCCGCCAGCTTGGGCTCGTCGTCCACCACGAGGATGCGTTGACTCATGCGCTCTCCTTGACGGCGCGCGACGCGCGCAGCGGCAGCTCGAGGACGAAGGTCGCCCCCTGCGCTCCGCTGGCGCCGAGGCGCAGCGTGCCGCCGTGCGCCCGGGCCACGGCGGCGCAGATGGCCAGGCCGAGGCCGGTGCCGCCGTCCCGCCCCGACACGAAGGGTTCGAAGAGACGGGCTTCCACCGCGGCGGGGACGCCCGGCCCGCTGTCCGCCACGCGCGTCACCAGGCGCTCGCCGGCGGCGCGAAGCTCCACGCGCACGCGCCCGCCCGGCCCGGCGGCCTCGGCCGCGTTGGCGAGCAGGTTGAGACCGAGCTGACGCAGCCGGTCGGGGTCGGCATCGAGCGCGGGCAGACCGGGCGGCGCGTCGAGCGCGACGTCCAGCGCCGGGTGCAGCACGCGCTGCTCCTCGACCAGGCGCGCCCAGAGCGCCGCCGCATCCACACGCTGCCGGCGCAGGGCCAGCGGGCGCGCGAAGCTGAGGAAGTCCTCCAGGAGCCGCTGCAGGCGCTCGGTCTCGCCGGCGATCTCGGCGGCGCGGCGCGCCGCCTCCTCGGCGTCCGCGGCCGCGCTCAGCGAGAACAGCTCGGCATGCCCCGCGATGATCGCCAGCGGGTTGCGGATTTCGTGAGCCAGGCCGGCGGCGAGCGTCCCGACGTGGGCCAGGTGCTCGGCGCGATCCAGCTCGCGCTGGCGGCCGCGCGCCTGGCGCAGGATCAGCGCCATCGCCACCAGCACGAAGACGACGAACGCCGCGCCGAGGCCGGTGGCCGTCCAGAGCCCCCGGCGCAGGGCCTGGAGCTGGGCGCTCACCGCCTCGCCGGACTCGAGGGAGAGGATGGCCGCCGTGGCACCGTCCGCGCCCTGCAGCGGAAGGAGCAGGCTCTGGAAGAGCTCGCCCTCCGACTGCTGCGGCGGCGGCAGGATCTCCACGCCCAGGCGCAGCTCCGCGGCCTGTCGCGGCGAGAGCGGCGGCGTGGGCAGGCCCCAGAGCTCCTCGTCGTCCTCGGGAAGGATCGGCTGGCCGTCGGGCGCGTAGAGCAGCAGGCGGTCGAGGCCGGCGGCCAGCCGCAGCGCCTCGCGGTCGAGCGACGTCCAGGCGGCGCGCGGGCCGCCCGGCCAGTCCTCGAGCGCCGCGCGCAGCATGGCGCCCTGCACCTGCAACTCCTGCCGGCTCGCGCTGCGCAGGCTGCGATCCAGCAGCGCGTGGAAGGTCCAGCCCCCGCCCAGCAGCAGCGCCACCAGGAGCAGCGCGAAGACGGCCACCAGCCGTGTCACCCGATCGACGCCATGCCCAGCCATGCCCGAGTATCCCCTGAGCCATGACGCGCGTCAACGCAGGAGCGCGGCGCTTTCGCGAAGCGCGGCGCCGTAGTACCTTGCTGCGCATGGAACGCCTCCCCCTCAAGCGGCTGTCCCCCGAGGCCCTGGACGCCTGGCTCGCCGAGCGGATCCAGCCGGCGTGGCGCGTGCGCGCCGTGCGGCAGTGGATCTACGCGCGCGGCGCCCTGGACTGGGACCAGATGACCGACCTGCCGAAGTCACTCCGCGCCGAGCTCGCCGCCGAGGCCAGCCTCTGCGCCGTGGAGTCGGTGCTGGCCACGCGCAGCCCCGCCGACGGCTCCGTCAAGCACCTGCTCCGCCTGGCCGACGGCGAACTGGTGGAGGCGGTGGCCATGCAGGGCGACCGGCATCCGACCTTCTGCATCTCGAGCCAGGTGGGCTGTCCGCTCGACTGCGTCTTCTGCGAGACGGGGCGCATGGGCTTTCGGCGCAACCTGACGCAGGACGAGATCGTCGACCAGGTGCTCTACCTGCAGAAGTCCCTGCCGCCGGACAGCGTGCGGCCGAACCTCGTCTTCATGGGCATGGGCGAGCCGCTGCTCAACTTCGACGCCCTGGTGGGCGCGCTGCGGGTGCTCGGCGACGGCGACGGCCTCGGCTACGGCGGCCGGCGCATCACGGTGAGCACGGCGGGCCTGCCGCGGCGCATCCTCGACCTCGCGGCGGCGCCGGTGAAGGTGGGGCTCGCGCTCTCGCTCAACGCCGCCGACGACGCCACGCGCCGCGCCCTCATGCCCGCGCTGCACAAGCACCGCATCGCGGCGCTGCTGGACGTCTGCGAGGAGTACGCCGAGCGCACGGGCCGGCGCGTCACCCTGGAGTACGTGCTCATCGCCGGCGTCACCGATCGCGACGAGGACGCCGCCAACCTGCGCGCCCTCACGCGTCGCCGCCCCTTCAAGCTGAACATCATCCCCTACAATCCGGGCGATGCGCGCATCCGCATCAGCATCAAGGACGAAGTGGGCCAGGTGGAACTGCGCCGGCCGACGCCGGAGCAGGTGGAGCGCTTCGTGGGACGGCTGGTGCCGGCGGTGCCGGCGGTCACGGTGCGCTGGAGCCAGGGCGTGGACGTGGGCGGCGGCTGCGGCCAGCTCCGCGCCCAGCGGGGCTAGGCCCTTCACCCGACGAACAAGCGACGGGGCCGCGGATGACCCGCGGCCCCGTCTTGCGTGCGGAGGGCGCTCCCGCTCCGCCCGCTACTTGCTGAGCACCAGCTTCCGGCTGTGCCGCTCGCCCGCGCTGACCAGCCGCGCGAAGTAGACGCCCGAACTCACGGGCCGTCCCGCGGCGTCGCGCCCGTCCCAGCTCACCTGCTGGCTGCCGGCCGGGCGAGGGCCGTCCACGAGCACGGCGACCTCGCGGCCGAGCACGTCGTGGATGCTCAGCCTTGCGTCACCCTCGTGGGCGAGACTGAAGCTGAGCGTGGTCTTGGGATTGAAGGGATTCGGCCAGGCGGGGTCGAGGTCGGCGGCGAAGCCGGCGCTCGGCGCCTCGTCGGCGGCGGTCAGGTCCACGGTGATGCAGAGGTTGTCCGTCCAGAACTCCTGGCCCGCGAGGAAGAGGCGCTGCACGTCGCCGGTCAGCGTGACGCGCCCGCAGACGCCGCCGCCGATGGAGAAGGTGCTCACGCTGCAGGTCACCCCCGGCGCGATGGCCGCCGGCGCGGCCGCCAGGTCGCCGATGTAGAGCGGCCCGCCGTTCACCTGCAGGTTCTCCGTGCCGCCGAGGTCCACGTAGTCGAAGCGCACGCTCACGGTGTGGACGCCCGTCGCGGCGATGTCGTAGCCCGCGGCGATGTTGTTCAGCTGCAGCGTGTGGTCCGTGAGGCAGGCCGCCGGCGCGGGATCGATCTTCGCCTCGTTGAAGCCGACGCCGCCGCCGCCGTAGTGCATCTCGTAGACGCGGACCGGAACGCCGTCCTCCACGAACATCAGGTCGCCGGGCGCGTCGCCCATGACCGCACCCCAGGCGGCGCCGAGCGGCTGGCTCTCGTTGTCGACGAGCAGGTCGCAGGGCAGCGGCGGCTCGCCCGCGCGCACGCAGAGATTGTCCACCCAGTACTCCTGGCCGCCGGTGCGCACGCGCTGCACGTCGCCGGTCAGGGTGACGATCCCGCGGATGTTGCCGTTGCAGGGGAAGGTGACGACGCTGCAGGTAACGCCCGGCGCGATGGCCGCCGGCGCCGCGGAGATCTCGCCGATGTAAAGCGGCCCGCCGTTCACCTGCAGGTTCTCCGTGCCGCCGGTGTCGATGAACTCGAAGCTCACCTCGCTGGTGGTGATGCCCAGCGCGTGGATCTGGTAGACGGCGTCGATGTTGTCGAGCTGGAAGGCGTGCGCGTCGCCCATGCCGCAGAAGGTGTTCACGATGCAGGCGGCGGTGAAGAAGGTGCCCGCGCCGTAGTCGTAGAGGTCGAGCGTCACGGGGATGCCGTCCTCGGTGAAGGCCAGGTCGCCGGGCGCCTGTCCGAAGGCGCTGCCCCAGCAGCTGCCCAGCGGCTCGAAGTCGTGGGTCACGCGGAAGTCGCAGGGCTCCTCGCAGTCCATGCGCACGTTGTCGATGTAGAGCTCCTGGCCGCCGACCAGCAGCTTGGTCACGGGACCGGTGAGGGTCACGGTCCCCACCAGGCTGCCGCCCACCACCGACGCCACGACGCTGCAGAGCACGCCCGGCGCGACGGTCACGCCGTCCACGGCCGTGAAGTCGCCGATCTCGTAGAGCGGGCCGCCGTTGACGCGCAGGTTCTCGTCGCCGCCCTGATCCGCGAAGTCGAAGCGCACGGTGCCGGGCGCGCAGGGGACGGCGCTGAAGTCGAAGACCGTGGCGATGTTGTTCAGCCGCAGGATCTGCCCGCTGCCGAAGGCGGGAATGGCGGGCTCGATGCGGCAGTAGTTGAAGCCCGTGAAGGCGCCGAGGTGGAACTCGTCCACGGTCATGGGGATCCCGTCCTCGGTGAAGGCGAGATCGCCGGGCACGTTGCCCACGCTGCCGCCCCAGGTGCTGCCCAGGGGCTCCAGATCGAAGCTGACGTTGGCGGCGCCGGCCGCTCCCACCGCGGCGACGAGCAGCGCCGCCGCCAGCAGCAGAATCCTGGCCGGGGAGATCGGTCGGTTGAGTGCGAGCATGGCGTCCATCCTTTGCTCACCCGCCGGGGCGGCGGGCAGGGGTTCGGTTCGGCCCGGGTGGGGAGCGCCGGCCGAGCTTGAGTATCGGCCCCCGCGGCGCCCGGCTCTGTGAGGGGGCGTACAGAGACGCGCTTTTTCCGTGGCGTCCGGACCGGGCCTGGACGATCTTCTGGCGCACCCGAACCCGGATCGCCGCATGTCCACGGATCCCGCCGCCCTCGCCCGCCGCCGCGACCTGCGCCTCATCCTCACCGACGGCCTGGCCTTCAGCGTGATGGTGGGCATGGGCGAGGCCTACATCGCGGCCTTCGCCCTGGCGCTGGGCCTGGGCGAGGTCGTGGCCGGGCTGGTGGTGACCGTGCCGCTGCTGGCGGGCGGGCTGCTGCAGCTCGTCACGCCGGCGGGTGTCCGCTGGCTCCGCTCGCGACGCCGCTGGACGGTGCTCTGCGCCTCCCTCCAGGCCCTCGCCTTCGCGCCGCTGGCCGCCGGCGCCCTCGCCGGGCGCCTGCCGGCCTGGGCGGTCTTCGCCGCCGCCACGGGCTACTGGGCGGCGGGCATGGCGGCCGGCCCCGCCTGGAACGTGTGGGTGGAGCGTCTCGTCCCGCGGCAGGTGCGGCTGCGCTTCTTCGCGCGACGCACCGGCCTGGTCCAGCTCGGCGTGCTCGTGAGCCTGGTGGGCAGCGCCGCGGTGCTGGAGTGGGCCACCGGGGCGGGGCAGCCCCTGCGCGGCTTCGCGGCCATCTTCCTGGCCGCCGCGCTGGGACGGGCCGTCTCCGCGCGCGTGCTGGCGGCCCAGAGCGAAAGCCCCCAGGCCGGCCAGCCGCCGCCCGGCATGTCGCCGCGCGCGCTCCTGCGCGAGTTTCGCGGCGGCGAGGGCGGCCGCCTGCTCGTCTACCTGCTGGCCTTCACGACGAGCGTCACCGTGGCCAGCCCCTACTTCTCGCCCTTCATGCTGGCGCGCCTGCGCTTCAGCTACTGGGAGTACATGGCGCTGGTGGGGACGGCGCTGCTGGCCAAGGTGCTGGTGCTCTCTCAGCTGGCGCGCGCGGCCCGTCGCTTCGGTCTCGACGCCATGCTGCGCCTGGCCTGGTTCGGCATCCTCGGCCTGCCGGCGCTGTGGCTCGTCTCCCAGGCCTTCGGCTACCTGGCGCTGCTCCAGGTGATCTCGGGGACCTTCTGGGCGACCCAGGAGTACGCGGTCTTCCTGCTGCTCTTCGAGACGATCCCCGCCGCGCGCCGCGTGGCCATGCTCACCGCCTACAATCTGGGCAACGCGCTGGCCACCGTGACCGGGTCGCTGATCGGCGCGGCGATCTTCCACCTGGCGGGGCAGGGGATGGCCGGCTACGTGGCCATCTTCGCGGCCAGCAGCGCGGCCCGGGCGCTCTGCGTGGTCCTGCTGCTGCGCGTGCGCGGGGCCCAGCGCGTGCCGCGGCCGGTCAGCTTCCGGCTGGACGCCGTCCGGCCCGGCATGGGCGCCGTGCTCAAGCCCGTCCTCGCCACGGTGCGGCGGGGGCGCTGGCGGGCCGCCCAGCGCCGCGAAGCGCGCTAGCGTCGGCCGCGACCGTTCAGCGCGAGGCCGGCCAAGAGCGCGATGACCCACGCGGCGAAGCGGTGGCTGATCGCGGCGTCCAGCGGGCCGACGTTCTTCCACAGGATCGTCGCCAGCGTGCCCGCGAGCATGGCGGCGGCGGCGCCGCGCGGCCCGAAGCGCGGCCACAGCAGGAGCAGCAGCACCACGGGGCCGAAGCTCGCGCCGAGTCCGCTCCAGGCGTAGCTCACCATGCCGTAGACGGTCTCCTGGCTGGCCAGCGCCAGCGCGAAGGCCGCGCCGCCCACGAGCAGCACCACCAGGCGCGACAGCGCCACCTCGCCGCGGGGTGAGAGCCGGCGCCCCAGGATGCGCCGGCTGACGTCCTCGCTGAACGCGCTGGTGACCACGAGCAGCTGGCTGTCGGCGGTGGACATCATCGCGGCCACCGCGCCGCTGATCACGATGCCGGCCAGCCAGCCCGGCAGCAGCAGGGCGGCCATGGACGGCATCACCTTCTCCGCGTCGCCGGCGAAGTGCGCGCCGCCGTAGAGCCCCAGCGCGAGCAGGCCCACCAGGAAGGCCCCGCCGTAGGCCAGCAGGGTCCAGGCGCCGGCCAGCCAGCGCAGCTGCCGCACCTCGCCCGCGGATCTGAGCGCCATGAAGCGGACGAGCAGATGCGGTTGCCCCATGTAGCCGAGCCCCCAGGCCAGACCGCCCAGCACGAGGCTCAGCGCGCCCCAGCCGCCGCGGCCCGCGGTCCAGGAGGACTTCGTCGGCCCCAGTGCGGCGAGCGCGGCGGTCACGTCGCCGTGTTCGCGGCCGAGCGCCACGAAACCCACCACCGGCAGCACGACGAGTGCGACGATCATGATCACGCCCTGCAGGAGATCCGTCCACACCACCGCGCGGAAGCCGCCCAGCAGCGTGTAGCCCACCACGATGAGCGCGCCGAGCACGATGCCCCAGGTCTCGGGACCGGCGCCGAAGAGCTGCGGCCAGGCCTCGGTGATGATCCCCGTCTTCTGCAGGATCTTGCCCGCCCCCACCATCTGGGCGGCCACGTAGAAGCTGAAGAAGAAGACGATGATGAGCGTCGCCAGCCAGCGCAGCCCGTTGCCGCCCGCGCCGAGGCGCTGGGCGAGAAGCTCGGGGAGGGTGAGCGCGTCGCTGCCGTCGCAGAGGGCGCGCACGCGGCGGCCGAGAAAGAACCAGAGGAAGAGAATGCCCGCCACGCAGCCGAGGACCGTCCAGATCTCGCCGAGTCCGGTGCTCAGCGCCGCGCCCGTGAGGCCGAGCAGCAGCCAAGCGCTTTCGCCGCTAGCGCGCTCGCTGATCGCGATCGCCCAGCCGGGCAGATGGCGCCCGCCCAGCAGGAACTCGGACTGGCTGTCCAGACGGCGGCTGGCCACGACGCCGATCACGACCACGGCCAGCAGGTAGACGGCAAAGGCGACGATCAGCGGCGACACGGCGAACCTCCTCGGGCAGGCCGTCGGTTCAGCGCAGCAGGGTGAGCAGCGTCGTGGCGACGAGGCCGGCGAGCAGCCCCAGCGCCAGGGCCTTCCATCCGCGGAAGGCGAAGCCGGCGGCCAGCACGAGGTTGAGCACCACGGTCATCGCCACGAGCACGAGGAAGACCTGCGCGCGCGGCACGCTCGAGCCGGCGGGCAGCCCGGCGTCCACCACGCGGTCCAGGGTGAGCGGCGAGAACAGCGCCGCCAGCAGCACGCCGCCGACGAAGGCGCCGAGCGCGCGAGGACCTGGCGTCTTCACGCCGTCTCCCGGCGCAGGCTGAAGAGCAGCCAGAGGCCGCCGGCCAGCGCCGCCAGCAGGAGCAACTCGCCCCGCGCGGCGCGGCCGAAGAAGAACTGCCCCGCGCCGAAGAGCAGGCCGTAGATGAGCGCGACGCCGGCCAGCACGTTGGCCCAGGCGCGCGCGCCCGTCACGCCCTGGGGCCGGCGTTCGCCGCCGGGCCAGAAGCGCGCCGGCCAGCGCCCGGGCGGCCGCGTGCGCGCCACGAAGGCGACGAGGCGGCCGGTCGTTTCCCGCGGCCCGAGCAGCGCCACCGTCACCCAGACCAGCGCCGACAGCAGCACGTTGAGGACGAAGATCTCCCAGGCCGCGAAGTGGTGGCCGAACCAGTCCCCCTCGTTGGCCAGGTTCAGCAGGGTCGCGACCACGAGGCTCGTGAGCATCGCGGCGATCTCGCTCCAGGCCGTGATGCGCCACCAGAACCAGCGCAGCAGGAACACCGCCCCGGCGCCGGCCACGAGCTGGAGCAGGAAGACGAAGAGGAAGCTGATCGAGCTGCTCTGCCAGGCCACCAGGCTCCCCAGCACCACGATCACCAGGCCGGTGAGCCGCGCCACGCGCACGTAGTGGCGTTCGGAGGCGTCCTTCTTGAGGAAGCGGCGGTAGACGTCGTGCACGAAGTAGCTCGACGCCAGGTTCATGTGCGTGTCGATGGTGCTCATGAAGGCCGCGAGCATGGCGGCCAGCATGAGGCCGAGCAGGCCGGGGCCGAGGTAACTCGCCATCATCGCCGGGTAGATGGCCTTGTGGTCCGCGGGCACCGGGCCGAGATTGGGATAGACCCAGAGGCTCACCAGCGCCACCAGGAACCAGGGCCAGGGGCGCACGGCGTAGGTGAGCACGGCGAACCAGAGCGTGCCCAGCAGGCTGTCGCGCTCGCTGCGGCTGGCGTTCATGCGCTGGATGAGCACGCCGCCGCCGTCCGAGTACTTCCAGCTCCACCACTGCACCAGCACGGCCACCAGGAAGCCGAGGAAGGCCGCGCGGAAGCCGGGGCTCGCCCAGTCGAAGCCGGTCAGCGGGGCCATGCGCGCGGCGGGTTCGCCGGCGGCGTCGATCAGGTGGGGCAGGCGCGCGCGCAGCGCGGCGAGACCGCCCTCGGCCTGCAGCACCTTCACGGCCAGCAGCACCGCGCCGCCCATGGCCACCACGAACTGCAGCAGGTCCGTCACCACCACGCCCCAGAGTCCGGCCATGCTGGCGTAGAGCGAGGCCAGCGCGATGCAGAGCGCGAGGGTGACGAGCTTCGGCACGCCGAAGGCGCCGGCGATGGCCGTCATGGCCAGGATCACCCAGCCCAGCACCACGACGTTGGTGATGAAGGCGTAGAACAGCCCCTTGAAGAGACGCAGGCTCGCCGCGCCGCGACCGCCGTAGCGCAGCTCGCAGAACTCCACGTCGGTGGTCACGCCGCTGCGGCGCCAGAGGCGGGCGAGGAAGAAGGTCGTCACCAGATGGCTGATCGCGAAGTTGAACCAGACCCAGTTGCCGGCGACGCCCTGCGTGCGCACGAACTCGGTGACCACGAGCGGCGTGTCCGAGGCGAAGGTGGTGGCGGCCATGGACGTCCCCGCCACGAACCAGGGCAGACTGCGCCCGCTGAGGAAGAACTCGCCCGTGTCGCGGCTCGCGCGCCGGCTGAAGGCGAGCCCCAGCCACAGCATGAGGCCCAGATAGACGGCGATCACCACCAGGTCGAGCCAGTGGACGCTCACGTGCACCTCGCGGAGGGGGAAGGGGATGTGCCCGCCATGTAAACACGAGGGCGCGCGGAGGCGTCAAGGACGGAGAATGGGCCCGGGCGGCGGGTCCGCAACGCGCTTGCCAGCAGCGCCCGCCGCCCCTAGGATGCCCCCAACCCCACCGGAGGTGCCCGATGACGCTCAGACGCGCCCTCATCACCGTCCTCATCACGCTGTCGGCCGGCGCGATCGCCGGCCTCGCGAGCGCGGAGACTGGAATGGAGCTCACCGTCTACAACGACGATCTCGCCCTGGTCAAGGAGCTGCGGAGCATCGAGCTCCAGCGCGGCGCCCAGGAGTACACCTACACGGGCGTGCCGGGGCGCATCCTGCCCGAGACCGTCCACTTCCGCAGCCTGCGCGACCCGGACGGCACCGTGGTGCTCGAGCAGAACTACCGCTACGACCTGCTCGACCGCACCAGCCTGCTGGAGCGCTATCGCGGCCAGGAGGTGCGGGCCATGGTGGACGGCCAGTGGAAGACCGTGCGCCTGCTCGCCGCCGGCAACCCGAGCAACGACGAGCCGCTCGGCCGCATCCTCGACGTGGGCGGCGAGATCCACATCGAGGGCTTCATCCTGCCCGAGCTGCCCGAGGGCCTGCTGCTCGAGCCCAGCCTGGTCTGGCTGCTGGACGCGGACAAGGGCGGACAGCACGACGTCGAGCTCTCCTACCTCACCGGCGGCGTGAGCTGGCGGGCCGACTACGTGGCCGTGGTGGGCGAGAAGGACGCGCTCGACCTGACCGGCTGGGTGACCCTGGACAACCGCAGCGGCAAGCGCTACCCCGACGCGCAGCTGAAGCTCGTGGCCGGGGACGTCAACCGCGTGCAGCCGGCCGCCCCGCGCTACGGCAAGGGCGTGGCCATGGCCATGGAGGCGCGCGACGGCGGCTTCCAGGAGGAGAGCTTCTTCGAGTACCACCTCTACTCGCTCGGGCGCAAGGTGACGCTGTCCGACAACGAGCAGAAGCAGGTGGAGCTGCTGCGCGCGGCCGGCATCAAGGCCCAGCGCAAGTACGTCTTCAACTCGAACGTCTGGCAGGAGGACGGCCAGCCGCGGGCCGTGGCGGTCACCATGGAGTTCGCCAACGACGCGAAGAGCGGCGCGGGCATGGCCCTGCCCAAGGGCACGGTGCGCGTCTACCAGGCCGACGCGGCCGGACAGCTGCAGTTCGTGGGCGAGGACGAGGTTCCGCACACGCCCGAGGGCGAGCAGGTGCGGCTCAAGCTGGGCGACGCCTTCGATATCCGCGGCGAGCGCGTGCAGACCGCCATCGACCGCCGCGGCAACGAGATCTTCTCGCGCAGCTTCAAGATCACGCTGCGCAACCACAAGGACAGCGCCGTCACGGTGGAAGTCCTCGAAGCGACGCCGCCCTATCTCGAGTGGAGCGTCCGCGACGCGAGCCAGAATTACGAGCGGCGCTCGTCGCGCGAGCTGGCCTTCGCGGTGGACGTGCCCGCCAAGGGCGAGGCCATCCTCGCCTACACGCTCGTGACCCGATAGACCTGCTCTCCGGCGCGCCGCGGGCTAGGCCCGCGGCCGTCTGGCGAGCAGGTGCTCCAGTTCTCCGAGCGACGCCGCGCGCGTGGCGAGCAGGGCGAGGGTCACCAGCAGGCCGGTCACGGCCAGCCCCCCGAGAAAGCCCAGGGAGACGGCGCGTCGGAGCATCGCCAGCGCCACGGAGGCGAGCCCGCCGGCCGCGGCCACCTGCAGCAGCGGAACCAGGCGCGGCCGGTAGCGCAGCCGCAGCGACGCCGCCAGCGCCAGCGCGGCGGTGAGCGCCTCGCCCGCGAGCAGTCCGATCAGCGCGCCCGCCACCCCGCGCCCGGGCACCAGGGCGAGCATGAGGCCGAAGCTCGTGCCCACGCCGAGGGCCGTCCAGATCGTGCGCTCCCACTGCCGGTCCAGCGCCGTGAGCACGTTGCCCGCCGCGAAGCTCACGAAGCGCAGCGGCAGCAGCCAGACCAGCACGCGCAGCCAGGGCGCGCCCGCCGCGAAGTCCGGGCCCCAGAGCCGGCCGAGGATCACGTCGGCGAAGAAGAGCGTCCAGAGCAGCGGGAAGAGCGCGAGCAGCAGCGAGCGGTGGAAGTAGCCCGCGAAGAAGGGGCGCAGGCCGGCGCGGTCGTTGCGGCCGAGGCGGAAGAGCTCGGGCAGCACGGCCGTCTGCAGCACCAGGGGCAGGATCTGGAGCGTCACCAGGATGCGGGCCGGCGAGGCGTAGAGGCCGAGCGTCTGCTGGTCCACCGACTCCTTGAGCACGACGACGTCCATGCGCGTGGCGACCATGGCCAGCAGGCTGGACAGCGCGAAGAAGAGCCCCTCGCGCCCCACGGTCTCGCGCCAGGTGACGGGCCCCGGCCGCGGCTGGGCGAAGCGTCCGCTGATCAATACCGTGAGCAGCGCCGTCCCCACGCTCACGCCGAGGTAGGTCCAGGCGAAGAACAGCAGCCCGCCGGCGCTCCGCCAGCCCAGCAGCACGAGCGCCAGCAGCGCCAGGCGGCCGGCCACGAGGATCGCCGCGGAGAACTCCATGCGCTGATGGATCTGGAAGACGGCGTCGAAGGTGACGGCGAAGCTGTCGGCCAGCTTCGTCAGCACCAGGATCATGACGAGCGCGTAGAGCCCGGGGTGGTGCGCGGCGTAGGCCTGGGCCGCGAGCAGCATGACCAGCGTTAGACCCAGCTTGATGAGGAGGATGTTGAAGAGGTGCGCGCCTGCCCGGCTCTTGGCCGCCGAGCCCTCCTTGAGCAGGATGCGGTTGAGCCCCAGGTCGAGCACGGCGCCGAAGAGCTCCGCCGCCGACAGCGCCGCCACGAAGTTGCCGTAGTTCTCCACGCCCAGGGCGCGGGCCACCAGCACCGTCACGACGATGCCGATGGCCACGGAGACGTAGCGTCCCAGGGCCAGGGAGAAGAAGTTCCTCAGGATCGGGTTCACGCGGCCTCGTGCCTAGCGCATGCGGACGACCTTGTCCTCCCAGACGAGTTCCTTGCCCGCGAGATCGGTGAGCACCAGCCGCGCGATGTAGACGCCGTTGGCCACCTTGTCCCCCACGTCGTCCCGGCCGTTCCAGCTGACCACCTGACGCTGGCCTTCGCTCAGCGCGCTCAGCGTCTCGCGGTGGATCCGCCGTCCGCTGAGCGTGTAGATGCTGAGGCTGCCCGCTCGCGCGCCGTTCGTCAACTCGAACTGGAAGGTGATCGCCTCGCGGAAGGGGTTGGGAAAGATGACGGCGCTCAGGAGCCGCGTGCTGGCGTCCACCTGCAGCGTGAGGCCGCCGTAGTCCTGGCCCGCGTACTCCACCAGCAGCGTGTGCTCGCCCGGCGCCCAGTCGTAGTCCAGCTCCATGCGGTAGATGTTCGGCAGCTCCGTGGCGCTCGCGACGACGGCGCTGAGTTCGCCGTCCACGCGCAGCGCGAAGGACGAGGGCGGGATCTCCGCCGAGGGCACGAGGATGTCCAGGCGCAGGCTGCCGCGCGGGCGAATCCACTGGCCGGCGCTGAGCTGCTCGTCCGCCAGGTAGACACGCACCTCCTTGGGCACGGGCAGCTTGAACTCGGCCAGTCGGCCGGCGACGTCCCGCGCGCCCAGCACGACGGCGTTGGTGTTGAAGTCGTAGGGGATGCGCGCGCTCACGTGCCAGGCGCGCCCCTGCCCGCGCGCGGCGACCGCGAGCGTGTCGAAGGGCGCGAGGCTGTCCAGCGGCGCCACCAGCTCGTCCGTGAAGGCGGGCTCGGCCGTGAACGCGAAGTCCGTGCGCAGCGAGTCGCGCAGCGTGAGCGTCTGGAGGTAGGTCTCGTCCCAGACGAGCCCCTCCACCCGCAGGGTGTCGCCGGTCTGCTGGGCCGGCACGTAGTCGCCGGGCGCCATCTCCTGCTCGTTGAGGAAGACGCGCAGCCGCGGCGGCGCCATGTCCAGGCGCAGGAGCGGATCGCCGAGCAGGTGGGTGCGGTAGGAGGCGGTCTGGTCGCCGAAGCGCAGCTCCACCACCATCTGCAGCAGGCCGGCCAGCCATTCGGGGAAGACCGCGATGGCGCCGTCGGGATCCACCCCGTTCAGCATGACCTCGTGCCAGTCCTTCTGCCAGCGGATGTTGGGGAAGAGGTACTCGTAGCCGTCGCTGGCATAGCTCGCCACGGCGCCGCGGTTCTGGTCGAGGAAGAGCAGCTTCTCGCCCAGGCAGTCGCCCACCACGCTGCGCGCCTCCTGGTGGTTGGCGAACTCGTTGGCGTGGCAGCCGAAGACCGTCCAGAAGAAGGGCCTGTTGACGTTCGTCATCGAGTCCTGATCGTGACGGCCCTGGCTGGTCATGAAGAGCTGCTCGTGGCAGAGCAGGCCGCGGTTGGCGTGGCACTGGATCGAGGTCCAGAGGTAGCCCTGGCTCAGGCTGTCGATGTACACCGGCGACACCACCGGGCTGATGGTGCTGCTGATGTCCCCTGCGAAGGGTGGCTGGTGGGTGAGGTAGTACTCGTCGGTGAGCGTGCTCAGATAGAAGGGGACGGCCTCCGTGTCCCCCACCCAGGAGTCGCGAACGGTGGGCAGGGCGGCGGCCACGCCGATCTCGAATTGCTCCTCGTTGGCGCGGCAGTAGAGGTAGTCCGTCGTGGCGTCGTCGTAGACCCAGCAGTCGTCGGCGGCCAGGAGAAAGCGCTTGCGCCAGGGAGCGTCGGCGGCGCAGGGGCCGTCGGGGTCGGTGCTCTCGTAGCACTCGATCTTGTCGAGGATGCGCTCCAGCTCCGTCGCGTTCCCCACCGGCAGGCGCCCCATCAGCATGGACGGCCACGCGTTCCACTGCCACTTGACCACCCACTCCTCGAGGGCCACGAGCTCGTCGCGGTCCACCTGCTCCTGCTTGGAGTGGACGGGCAGGAAGTCGGGCATCGCGTTGGGGTTGATCTCCCGGGCGTCCTTGTCGGCGTCGCCCACGAGCAGCAGCGCCTCGGCGCCCCACTGCTGGTAGGCGAAGCGCGCGGCGTTGCGGATGCCGATGGGACCGCGCACGCCCTCGAAGAAGGCGTCCCAGACCTCCGACGCGCGCAGCATGCGCACGCGATAGCCCTGATCCTCGCGGCGGTCCACCCAGCGCTGCATGCCGGCGTAGAAGTCGTCGTGGGCGATGACCAGCACGTCCACCGGGGCGGTCTCGTCCAGGCTGGCGACGTCCGCCGGCGTCGCGATGCGCGGCGCGCGCAGCGAGGCCCGGTCGGCCAGCAGCCAGGCCTCGTCGCCGGTGAGATCGCGGCGCAGGCGCAGGGTGTAGTTGCCGGCGCTGCCGGTCTGGTTGGAGGCGCCGAGCGAGACGCGGGTCGGCGCGCTGCCGACGCCGCCCGCACCGCCGCCCAGCCGCACCAGCTGCCAGCCGCTGCGATCCGCGCTCAGTCCGCTCACCTGGATCTCGGCGGGGCCCAGGGCGCCGTCGGCGTCGAAGCGCAGGCTGTCGTCGAGCGCCGCGTAGCCCGAGACGTAGTCCAGGTCGTACCACTTGAGGAAGGTCTTCCACTGCCCGCTGTCGCTGCGGTCGACGTGAAGCGTGTTTCCAGCCGGGTCGAGGCAGCCCGCGGGGATCGTCGCCTCGTAGTCCACGGTGTTGTTGAAGGTCACCTGGACGCCGGGGAGCGCGCAGCCCCCGCCCCCGTTCTGGATGTCCACCGAGAAGTCCCGGATGGCGTCGCCGGCGTCGCGATTCGCGCCCTGGAACTGCAGCCGCAGCGTGGCCGCGCTGTCCGCGCTGGCCGCGGGCGCCGGGAAGGGCAGGTCGAGCATGTAGTTCTCGGGAGCCGCCGGCTGACGCCAGTAGTAGAGGTTGTCGTCCCAGACCTCGAGGCTGACGCCGGCGTAGAACCAGATGGGCGGCGCGGCGTTGAAGTCCTCCTCGCCCTGCACCCAGCGGCGGCGGTGGAAGCTGTCCCGCAGCGGCCAGCTGCCCACGTCCGACCAGGCGGTCTCCACGGGCATCTCGCTCACCAGCGCGGGATCCACGGCGACGAACAGCGCCGCCTCGCGGCCGTACCACTCGATGGGGTCCACGCTCTCGGGCTGATGCCGCAGGCGCCAGCCCACGAAGACGAGCGTGTCGCCCGGGTCGAGGAGGCCGTCGGCGTCCGCGTCCACGAAGTAGCGCGGCTCGGGGCGCTCCTCGTAGACCGGCTGTTCGCTGACGTCCCAGCTGAAGTGGCGACGGTAGACCGCGATCTGGTTGAGCGGCGTGCCCGCGGCGATGCCGCGGCCGATCAGGCTGTCCCCCGGCACGCCGTAGAGGCCGTCCTCGCCGGTGAGCAGCTTGAGACGCGCCGTGGCCCGCAGGCCGCGATCGCTGCCGGCGCCCGCGCGCTGGGGCACGCGCTCGCGCCAGGCGCGGGCGGGCCGGGGATTGAGCAGCACGCCGTCGTAGAGCCGGGGCCAGAGCCGGTCGGGGCGCGACAGGGCCGCGCGGCCCGCCGCGTCGCTCCGCGCGCCCGCCGCGCCGCGAAAGCGGACACGGACCCGCAGCTCCGTGGCGAGGCCGAGCCCCGTCGCGGGCGACCAGCCCAGGGGTTCGGCGATGAGCTCCACCACGCGCTGGTCGCGCAGCCAGCGCGTCTCGCCCAGGCGCACGCGGGCGGGATAGTCCTTCGCGAAGGCCTCGGCGTCGCGGACGAGCGTCTCGTCGTAGAGTGTGTCGAGGCCATCGGAGGTGGCCTTCGGCGTGGGAAAGGGCAGCGGTTCGCCGTCCACCGCGCGGCTCGCGACGAGCTGCCAGTCGAGCACGGCCTCCTGCCCAGGCGGCAGCGCGACGAGCCCACGCCAGCGCGGAAGCATCGGCGCGCCGGAGGCGCGGGGGTCGGTCGCGTCGGCGCTCTCCAGCGTGCAGCCGGCGATGTCCGCGTAGACGCCGCCGTCCATCTCACGGAAGTCCCCGTCGTCGAAGCGCAGAACGAGATCGAGACCGTCCTGGTCGGCGCGCAGCAGATCCGTCCCCGGGGCGAGGACGCCCTTCGCCACCGCGCCGGCGCTGCCGACGAGGGCGGAGCTCAGGAAACCGAGTGCCAGCAGGGTGGGAAGCAGGGGCTGGAGTCGCTTCACGAGACCCTCCTCGGTGGTCGAGTGGCGGTGCCAAGCGGTTGCATGGGCAGGGTTTGGCAGAGGTGGGCCAGGGCTGGCGGGAATCTAGCACCCGCCTCGGGCGAAGTCCAGACGACTTGGCCGCCTACTTCAGCAGCATCACCTTGAGCCGCTGCTGATGTCCCTCACCCGCCAGCCGCAGCACATACACGCCGCTGGCCACGGGGTGCCCGCCGTCGTCGCGGCCGTCCCAGCTGAGCGCGTGCGCACCGGCGTCGAGGCGTCCCGCGTGGAGTCGGCGCAGGTGGCGCCCCTGCAGGTCGAGGACGTCCAGGCGCGCGTCCAGCGGGTGGTCGAGGGAGAACGCGATGCGCGTGCTCGGGTTGAAGGGATTCGGCCAGTTGCCCGCGAGGTGCAACGGTCCGGCCGGCGCGGCGGCGGGAGCTGCCGTGGCGCCCAGCCACTCGTAGGCCGCCAGCGCGTTCACGATGCCCCAGCCGTAGTCGTTGTCCGGAGTCGTCGACTGGCTGGCGGTGCGGCGCAGCGCCTCGCGCAGCAGGACGGGACTCGTGCCGGGGTGGGCGCCGAGCAGCACGGCCCCCACGCCCGCGGTCAGCGGGCAGGAGAAGCTCGTCCCCGAGGCGCCCTGGTACTGGTCGAGCGTGCCGGGGACGACCACGTTGTTGGACACGCCGAGCGCGCAGACGTCGGGCTTGATGCGCCCGTCGGCCGTGGGCCCCGGCGAGCTGAAGCCGGCGATCTCGCCGGTGATCTCCACGGCGCCCACGGTGATCACGCTGTCGCCGTCGGCGGGCGCGGCGATCGTGCCCGTGGTCTGCCGGTAGTTGCCGGCGCTGTTGAAGACGGCCACGCCGAGCGCCACGGCCATGTCCGCGGCGATGGTGGTCACGCAGGTGTTACCGTCATAGTCCTCGAAGGTGTACCAGTCGTCGTAGGCGAGGCTCGAGCTGACCAGATCGCAGCCGTTCGCCTCGAGCCACTCGATGCCCTCGACCCAGAAGTCCTCCTCGGCGGGCACCTCCTGGCTGACGTCCTCGGTCTTGGCGAGGTAGAAGCTCGCGCCGAAGGCCGGGCCGATGAGCGAGCCCGGCGCGTGGCCGGCCAGGGTCGAGAAGGTCTCGGTGCCGTGGTTCTCCTGGCCGTCGGGGTCGCCGGGCTCGTTGGCGACGACGGGATCGTCGTTCACGAAGTCGTAGGCGCCGAGCACGCTGAGGCCCGAGAGCGCCTCGTGCGTGGTGTTGAAGCCCGAGTCCAGCATGCCCACCACCACGCCCTCGCCGTGGAAGCCGAGGTCGTGCAGCGGCGGCAGGTTCACCTGCTCGAGTTCGGGCAGGCTGCCGCCGTAGTCCAGCGGCAGCGCGCGGTTCGCGCCCGGGGCGCTGGGCGCGGGGAGGCGGTCGGGCTCGGGGCGCCCGGCGCCGCCCACCGGCGCGAGGCGCGCGACGAAGGGCGCCGTCGCCAGCAGCCGGACGCCGGCGCCGTCCGTGACCACGGTCACCGCGGCCAGCCAGCGGCTCTCGGCGCGCACGGAGAAGCCATGCGCCGTCAGCCAGTCAAGGTAGGCGGGGTCGTTGGGCAGATCGGCCCAGCCGACGACGTCCGCGCTGCGCCCGAGCCGCGCGCGGCGGGCGAGGGCGCGTGCGCTGAGCCGGTTCGCGGCGTCCTCGTGCGCGGCGGGGCTGTCCTCCATGGCGCCCTTGTCGGCGAAGAAGACCCAGACGGGGCGCGGACCGTCGGCCAGCCAGGGCGATAGCGCGGGCGCCACTTCGGCGGCGCGCGCGGCCGTGCAGGCCGAGGAGAGCAGCAGCAGGGAGAGGGTGAGGAGTCGCCGCGGCTGCATGGTCGGTACGTCCTTTCGCTATTTCAGCATGAGCAGCTTGATCGCCTGGTCCTCGGCCACCCCTTCCACCCGCAGACGCGCGTAGTAGACCCCGCTGGGCAGCGCGGCGCCGTGGTCGTCGCGGCCATCCCAGAGCAGCTCGTGCGAGCCCTCGCTCAGGGCCTCGCCGCCCAGCAGCCGGCGGACGTGCCGCCCGCGCGTGTCGAGGATCTCGAGCCCGACGGTACCCCCGTGGGCAAGATTGAAGCGCAGCGTGGTCGTGGGATTGAAGGGGTTGGGGAAGCTGCCCTCGAGCGTCGCCGCCATCGGCGGCTCGGCAACGCCGGTGCTCTCCGGCACGAGCTGGATGTCGAGCACGGTGGGCGCGCCCCAGGTGGTCGTGACGCCGGGGATGTCCTGGGCGTGGTAGCCGTCCGCCTCCACGTGCACGGTGTAGGTGCCCGTGTCCAGGAGCTTGTAGTAGTCGCCCACGTCAGGGTCGGTGACCACGGACTTGCTGATGCCCGCCACGCTCACGGTGGCCGCCACGGGATCGCCGGTGATGACGTCCGTCACCCGGCCGTTCACGCCGTAGCGCGCGGCGCGGATCCAGTGCATGTAGCTCTCGCGGTTGTTGTCCCAGTAGGTCTCGAGCTGGCTGGAGGGCGGCTGGTAGCTGTCCGAGAGCTCGACGATCACGTGCAGCGCACCCGTCTCGTTGTAGGCCCAGTCCTGCATGCTGCCCTTGGTGACGTACCACTGCGCCCCGTTGGTGATGCCGTGGAACCAGTCGCCGTTCCACATGGGCAGGTTGTAGTAGCTGTACTCCTCGGAGAGCGCGATCAGCGCGTCGTTGTCGGGGGCCAGCGTGTAGGTGTAGTCCCAGGGGTAGTTCACCACCACCGCGCCGCTGTGGCTGTCCTGGCTGATCACGCAGTGAGTGCCGAAGCCCCAGGCCTTGATCGCCTGCGTCTCGGGCTCCTCGGTCCAGAGGCCGTCGCCGCCGATCGTGCCGTCGGGCACGGGGAAGTTGCGGTTCAGGTCGACGCCGTGGTTGTTGCTGCGCGTGTTGGCCACGTGGCCGTCGGGGTTCACGAGGGGCAGCAGGAGGATCTCGGTGCTGTTCACCAGGTCCGTCACGTCCTCGTGGCCCGCCACACCGTAGCTGCTGGTCAGGTAGTCGAGGAGGAAGAGGCTCATCTCGACGGCGATCTTTTCGTTGCCGTGGATGTTCGCGCAGAGCCGCACCTCGGGCTCGGCCTCCTCGGCGCCGTTCACGTTGTCGCTGATGCGCAGCGTCCACAGCTCGCGCCCCAGCACCGACTGCCCGATGCTCTCCAGGTGGACGATGTCGGGATAGGCCGCCGCCGTGT
Organism: Candidatus Latescibacterota bacterium; assembly: GCA_020633725.1. Classification (NCBI taxonomy): domain Bacteria; kingdom Pseudomonadati; phylum Candidatus Latescibacterota; species Candidatus Latescibacterota bacterium. The sequence goes on along the minus strand of JACKDC010000005.1, from coordinate 600 downwards.
CCTGCAGGATCTGCTCGATCTGCGCGAAGGTGTGGTAGACGCCGCGCGTGCCGACGCGCGCATCCTCGCCGCCGCGCGCCTGCTGGGCGGCCCAGGTGGCCTCGATGGCATCCTGTACCTCGCGCTCCGTGTCGCGCACGCGCAGCGGCTGGACACCCGCGGCTTCGAGCGCGGCGAACTCGTCCTCGGTGACGCGGGTGCGCAGCAGCAGCGCGGTGGAGTAGGGCGTGTCGCCGACGGGCCGCAGGTCTTCGCGCTGGAAGGCGGCCAGGGGCACCGCGTCCAGCAGGGCGCGGGCGGCCTCGGCGTTCGGCAGGCTGATCTCCACAGGGAAGTCGGTCCAGACGGCGGGCACCCAGAGGGGCAGGCCCTTCGCGTCGGTGGGGATCGCGGTGGCGGCCAGGGCGGCGGGCGCCACGGCCAGCAGGCACAGAGCAAGGCACGCCAGGCGGCGCAGGCAGGTCACACCCATCGTCATCCATCCTGTTGCTGAGAACCGGTCAAGGCCATGGGGACGGCACGGCTCGGGGCCGTAAGTGCAATTGTAGCACAGATGAGACGGACAGCCAAGCGCCCAGGGACCGCATCAGTGGCGGACCA